>JBILVK010000032.1:0-28145 GCA_044370475.1 Bacteroidia bacterium | reverse complement strand
ATTGTGCCTTTGATTGATTTAAGCTTAAAGTTAACCCAATAATTGCTATATATTTATTCAATTTCATTTTAGTAATAATTTAATGGTTACTTAGTGATGTAAACATATCCGGAAATTGTTTTATTGTTTGCCTTGGTGTTTAGGATATAGAAATAAGTATCGTTAGGAACGATGCCGTCATTTCCTCCAAGCAAGGTGTTTTTATTTGGTTTACCATTCCAATCATTTTTGTAGTTGTTGGTTTGGAAAACGGTTTCACCCCATCTATTAAATATGGTCAATTCATTATCTGGATAATCGCCCAAACCTTTGATGTAGAAAAAGTCGTTCATCCCGTCTCCATTTGGCGTAAATCCAGAAGGAACAATAACTCCGCATTTTTCAGGATTAGAGGCAATCATACTAATAGCTACTGAATCATAACAGAAGTTTGCATCCACCACATATGCATAGGTAGTGCCATTAAACACGTCCCTAATGGTGTCGCCTATAATTGGCATTTTGTTCCAAATAAAGGTATAAGGATTAATACCTCCAGTTGCACCTAATAGGACAAGGCCATTTGAGTCTTCTGGACAAAAGATTTGTTTACTGATAAATGCTGTAATATCTAATTCTGTTGGTTGTGTGAGCGTATCGTCTCTAGAAATGGTACATCCTCTAATATCGGTTACGGTATAAGTATAAATACCTGCACCTTTATACCATAAAGTATCTGGAGCAACGAAACCTACCCAATTGCCAGAATAGGGTGATGAACCACCATTAGGAACAGGGACAATGATAGCAGTGGTATCTCCAAAACATTTAATACCGTTTACTTCAATAAAACTAAGTGTTAAAGGAGAAGGTGGATTGGTAATGGTAACACTGTCTGAGGTAAAACAATTGTTGCTATCGGTAACAAAGTAATAGTAAACACCCGGACTTAAATTTGTTTCAATTGGGTTGGTAGAACCATTGTGTATCCATTGAATATTATAAGGAGGAGTTCCATTAATAAAAGATGCATTTCCAATTCCATCATTAGCGCCAAAACAAGTAATATCTGTAATGGATGGAGTTGCAGTTAATTTTCCTGGAACATTTAAATAAACACTATCTGTGAAAACACAAGTACCATTGTCGTATGAGCAATAAGCATAACCAATTCTATTGTTATAGGTTGAAATTCTAGTAGTTTCACCATTGTCCCACAAATAGTTTGAATACCCTGGAATAGCCTCAATCATTACTGTATCTCCTTGGCAGCTAATCTTGGTGATGCTGTCTTTGATAATATCAAAACCTTCGTCGATGATGTTAATATTAATAGAACCAATACCACAATTAGGTGCTCCAGGAGTTTTGGTTACTAAGCCAAAAACTCTTGTTGGTGCGGTTGGGGTAATGGTAATGCTATCGGTATAATATGTTGATACGCTATTAATCCACCAATCAAAAATATATTGGTAAGGAGCAATTTCTAATAAGCCATAGATGTTTTTCATACAAGGGTCGGTACTTGCCTGATCATCATCTGGATGTGCATCCCATTTTTGACCTTCAGCACAATTTCTACCTCTCATATACACATAATCTTCTGGACTAACACCTGGTTCGGCGCTTGCCCAATTGGTGTGGGTTAAGGTATCGCAATTCATCCAAACTAGGTAACCATTTGGACCCTTGTATGCGCCTAACCATGCATTGCTGTCTATTACTGCTTCAATATACTTTTGTTCACTGGTATCATTGATACACGCTAAATGTCCGCCCGCAGATAATGCATTTTGAGCTGCAACACTCCAAGTGGTAGTAACATCTGCAAGATAATAATGTTTGCCTCTATATTCCCCCTTGTAGGTATAACCTGATATTGGTTGAGCCGGCACATAACCTGTATTTAATGGACCAGGGAAAGGACTGCAATTGTTTTTAAGATCGGCCTTAATGGTAATTGAAGAACCGCTGCAAATGGTGGTATCAGAAATTGGATTGATTTTTATTCCACTAAATGTTACATAAACACTGTCATAATTGTAACAACCCGTAAGTGTTTCAACATAACCATTATACCAGCCTTCGTTGAACACTTGAGTGGTTCTATTTAAATCGCCATTGCTCCAAACATACTTATCAAAGTTTAATGGGAGGTTAATGTTCACTTGTGTGCCAACAGCATTACAAAATCTAAGGGTATCCTGAGTGAACATGTCAGTATCCAATTTACCAGTGACAGTGGAAACATAAACAGTATCATAGCAAAAGGTATTTCCAACTGGAACTTGCACCCAATATTCTGTAATTGGATCTGTTGGATTAACAAAGATATTTTGGGTAGTATCACCTGTAGACCACAATAGGTTACCACCTCTTCTCACCTCAATTTTCATATTGTCTAATGTCCAGCTTTCATCACAAAGTGTTGTATTATCAACTGTATCTATTAGTTCTCCTACCCAAGCTAAGTCTAACTGGGTACTAGAATGTCTAAACGATTTAGTGATGGTATATTTAGTAGTTACACCATTGATATCACATCTTCTAGGTAAACCTGTTGTTGTTGCATCATGAAAGGCAGGATAAGAACCAGCAACGCCATCGTCGGAGTATTTTTGGGTACAGCTTGGAGAATTTGAGAAGGTAGTATTTAAAATATTGGTACTACCATTCTTGAACCTAAACTTATCGGCACCTACTATAGAACAATCGCCCTCCCAGGTATCATGGATAAACAAATCAAATGTTACCCTAATAGAATCATGCAAAGGTAAATCTAACATGGTATAAGTAATAGAATCGTTTGCAAATGGGCCTAATGTTTTGCTGCCATTAAAGGTGATCGAACTGCTTGAGCTCCAAGAAGCAAAAGGGGCAGATTGAAAGTTTTGAACGTAGTCTGTTTGGTACACATAGTTGGGTGTTGGTCCTCTTAAAAACACCTGAGCGCCAAGACAAACTGTGGTGTCTGGAGTTCTGATGTTTGTGTTATACAATAATACAAACACGCTATCTACTCCATCGCAACCCTCTGGGGTTTTAACAGTAAGTGTATACCACCTATTAGAACCGCTAGTAGACACAAATATGGTTTGGTTAGTACTTCCAGTACTCCATTTGTAGCTCACCATTCCAGCAGGTCCTTGCAAGAACGTAAAGGAAGATTTGCACTCAGCAAATGTATCGGAAGGGAAAAAGTTATTTGGGTCTTTTATTTCAATATTAATGGTACCAAAGCACGAAGATCCATTTTGTTTTACCTCAACGGTATGAATATTGGAAGTTAAAGGAGTAACTGTAGTAAACACGTTTGTATCTCCATTGCTCCATAAATAAGAAACATTGTAAGAAGGATCAATTTCTACTAAGCCGAAGAAATTAGATTCGCATGGATCGGGCAAAGTGATATTTTCATTTGCATTTTTCCACTTACCTAAATCAGAACAACTGCTAACACCTCTTAAATAAACAAAGTTCTCGTTAATTCCATTGGTAGGAGAATTGGTAGCATTAGACCAATTTGTAAAGTCTAAGGTATCGCAATTAACCCATTGGTAAGCCGTACCCACACCACCTGTTCTGTATAACCCAATCCAAAGGTTCGTATTAGCCAAGTTTGGATCATTTTGTATAAAATCATTCTCTAGCGGGTCGTTGATAACAGCTAAATGTCCGCCAACAGCCAAAGCATCTGTTTCTGCTTTAGTCCAGGTTGAAGCTGTTCTGAAAACATAGTAATGATGACCATTAAAGGTAGCAACAAATTTTAGGTTCGGACCTAAATTATCTCCGCTTTTAACAACGCGTTTTGCAGGTGCTCCTAATGGAGAGCAATCGTATCTTGGAAATGCATCTAAACGCATGCTTGCACCCAAACACATGGTGGTATCTGCTTGTAAAATTCTTCCTACTCCAAACATGGCAAAAATGCTATCAGTTGCAGAACATCCATCTGTATTGGTAACAGTACAATAGTACCAACCCGCAGCATTTACACTAATGTCGGGAGTACTTTCACCTGTTAACCATGCATAGCTTACAAATCCAGCTGGAGCAGTTATGGTTCCCGATTTTTGATTACAAAAGTTGATGGTATCAGTACCTAAATCAAAAACCAAAGGCTTGCCAACATTACAAGAGCCATCGTAAATTGTGAGATTTTGGTTTGCGCTCACATTGGTTTGAATATCTATATTTCCATTTGGCCAAAAAATAATTAAACTGTCTATGGTTACGTTTGAACCAATACCAAACAGTAATCTCTCGCTTTTTCCAGTGGTGGTACTTGAGCTTCCCATACCATTATAGGTTTGGAATTGACGCACGGTTCCTGCCTTTACCATCACTCTGGTGCCCATTGGATCGGCCTGACCATTACAAGATAACAGACGAAGTCCTAAGTAATTTGAGGTATTGTTGTTCTTTAGTAATTGAGCATCACTTGCTACAGTTCCTGGCACAAAAACATCTGTACGTCCATCGTTATCAAAATCGAATACTACATATTTTACGGGTGCTCCCGAGGTGGTAACAGCGCTAGGAATGGTGGTAGGTCTTGCGTTGCTATAGACAAGCGGACTAACATATCTTTGAACATTTGGGATGGAGGTAGCAGCGCTTCTATTTACCTCCCATAGAATGTCTAGATTACCATCATTGTTTAGGTCTAAGGTATGCGATTGAAAGTAATCTCCAATTACATTTTGCGTATTGAAATTGCTGATTTGAAAAAAGGTGCCATCACCCCCATTGTTCAAAAATGCTTTTAATCCTAGGTTTCCTGGGCCTGATCCAACTACTTCTTTTGTTCCTAATAAGAGGTCGTTAAAGCCATCATTGTTGATATCGAACACATTGGCAAAACCAATGGGACTGCTATTTGCGAGACCTGTAGGAGTGGATGGAACGGTGAAAATTCCCGAACCATTGTTTTCGTATAAGTCTATTTGGCATGCATCTCCAATGGCAGTATTTCTAATAACCAGTAAGTCCTCAGCTCTGTCATTATTAAAATCTATAATGGTAATATTGGGTATAATGGTTGAGCCAAAACCTGTTAAAAATGAAATTGGGTTAGAGAATGAGCTACCTAAGTTTTTTAATATGCTAACTTCAAAATCATTGGAGGTGTTTTTACTAACAAAAACGATATCATTATCTTTGTCTTTATCAAAATCTGTAATTAAAATAATGGGGTCGTTGGTAATGTATTGGGCCACTAAAGAGATGGATGTTGGCATATTAGTTGGTGTGGTAACCTCAGTAAAGTTTACACCGCAATTGTTTTTGAAAAGACGCATGCTGCCTGTAACTCCAGTGGTAGCAACAAGGATATCTTGAAATCCATCATTGTTGTAATCGAAAGAAACAACCCCTTCGTTACCCGCGCCACTGCCTGTAATAACAGGGAAATTGGCCGACGGATTAGCGTTTGTAAACACCCCGAATTTGTTGCGGTACAATTCTATGTTACCCGATAAACCATTCTGATACACTACATCCTCAAACCCATCATTGTTGTAATCCACCACATCGAGAATCATTCCGCCGGTGGACGGTAATTGCGATGTGCCCATTGAATTAGTGAACTGAGAATAAGCTGAAAAACTTGCAAGAAAAAGAATTGCAAATAGTATTTTTTTCAACATGCTATTAATTTTTAAATAATTACTTGACAAAATAAAGGCACAAATTAACTCTTTGCCCTTACTAATCATATGATTTAGTAAATATTAAGATTCACATGTTAAGGTGTTTACCCATTTTTTTAGACAGGTATATCGATAATAAATAGTAGATGAAAATTGTGTTAAAACGATAATATGCCTCAAACTCCCTTATTCTACTCAGGATTTGGGAGTTGGAGGAGTATGTTTTTTAGCTGATCTATTTGTTCATTGCTTTGGTTCAGACAGAAAACAAACCTGACCATATTTTTACCCATGCTTGCGGCCTTAACCCCATTTTTTAATAGGAGCTTAATGAATTGGTCGGCTGGCAGAATAGAATTTAGTTGAAAAATTACAATATTTGTTTCAACAGGCATAACGAATTGAACCCATTTGCGCGTAAGTAAAACCTGTTCAATATTTTTTGCTTTTTCATGGTCGTGGGCCAGCCTTTCTACATTATTTTGAAGTGCAAATAAACCTGCAGCAGCCAAAAATCCAGCTTGTCTCATGCCGCCACCCATTACTTTTCTCCATCTTTTTGCTTGTAATATTTGACTTTTTGAACCTAGCAATAAAGAGCCAACAGGGGCACCTAAACCCTTACTTAGGCAGATAGAAATGGTATCGAAAATTTGTCCGTATTGTTTTGGATGTTGATTTTTAGCAATGAGCGCATTAAACAGTCGCGCACCATCTAAGTGGAAAGCCAAATTGTTGTTGGCGCAAACCTCTTTGATATGTAAAATCTCTTGCCAATCCCAACAGGCACCGCCTCCCTTGTTCATGGTATTTTCTATACAAACTAGGCGCGTATTGGGGAAATGGACATCATCTTTATTGATATTTTCTGCCACATCATGGGCTGTAAACATTCCTCTATTGCTATGTATTAAACGCGCAGAAGCGCCGCTATTGTAGGCAATTCCGCCACCCTCATATAAGTAAACATGCGCCAATGCATCACAAATAACCTCACTGGCAGGTTGGGTATGTAATTTAATGGCAATCTGATTGGTTTGCGTTCCACTGCTACAAAAAAGAGCCTCTTCCATGCCAAATAAATCGGCAGCATATTCTTGCAGTTCGTTAATGCTCGGATCTTCCCCAAAGACATCATCACCCACTTTTGCCTCAAACATAAAGTTTCGCATTTCTTCTGTAGGTTGGGTAAGGGTGTCGCTTCTTAAATCGATAAATATGGGTGCTATGCCGTTCATTTTTGTTGAATTATATAGGCCAAAAGTCGGAAAAACTTATATCATATCAAAAAATGCATACCGCTTAGATAAATTGAGTGTTTATCTTAATTGAATTTTGACGTTATTCGCAGCAAAGAAAGTTATGTACGCAACAATTTCAGATTTATTGAGGGATTTGTTTGGAATCAACATTCCACTGCCCATTCAAACATTTGGTTTTATGATGGCCCTGTCGTTTGTGGCAGCTTACTTGGTAATGACCTCAGAGCTTAAAAGAAAAGAGGCAAACGGACTTTTAAAGCCATTTAAAGTTAAGAAGAAAATTAATGAAAAAGTTACCCTAGTAGATTACGTGACAGCTGTTACCATTGGGGCATTTATAGGGTTTAAATTCTTGGAAATGGTATTGGATTATGACGCCTTGGTAGAAAACCCACAGAAATTTATTCTAAGTGCCAAAGGCAGTTGGTTTGGTGCTCTTTTAGGTGGAGCCTATAGTTATTATCAAAAGAAAAAGGAGGCCGATGCACTTAAAGGTAAGCAAGAACAAATAATTGAAGTGCTAACTCATCCTTATGAGTTAATGGGGAATATTGTTGCTATAGCTGCCATTGGCGGAATTTTAGGGGCAAAGATTTTCCATAATTTAGAGAATTTAGATGAGCTTCTGGCTGATCCAATAGGCTCGCTGATTTCGTTTAGTGGATTAACTTTCTATGGTGGACTCATAGTTGCCGCAGTAGGTATTATTTATTACGTAGGAAAGCATGGCATTGGTGGTTGGATCATCTCTGATGCAGCAGCAGCAGCCTTAATGGTGAGTTACGGGATGGGGAGAATTGGATGCCATTTGAGTGGCGATGGTGATTGGGGAGTTGACAATTTAGCACCCAAACCCAATAGTTTGAGCTTTTTGCCAGATTGGGCATGGGCATATAGGTATCCAAACAATGTATTGGGTGAAGGTGTTCCCATTCCCGGTTGTGAAGGGCAGCATTGCAATCAGCTTTTAAATCCAGTTTTTCCTACTCCTTTCTACGAAGCCGTTGCCTGTATTGTTTTATTTGTTTTTCTCTGGTCGATCCGAAAAAGATTTACCATACCTGGAACCTTTTTCCTTTTCTATTTATTGCTGAATGGCATTGAAAGATTTATGATAGAAAAGATACGTGTGAATACCACCTATAAAATTCTGGGCAATGGTATTACCCAAGCAGAAATCATATCATTTGTGTTTATCATTGGGTCAGTTTTGGGTATGATTTACCTATATAACAAGGACAAGCGCAAATTGGCATGATCTTTTCGTTGTTACAATAAAATTAAAGTCATGAAGCTACCTAAAGTATTTTTATTGCTATTTTCTTTCGTAGGAATATTGTTGAGCTCAAGTGCAAAAGCACAAGTAGATTCGCCAAGTGTAGACTATCAATACACCTTGCCCGATTTTATAGTTGAAGCACAAAAGGACTCTAATTACCAGAAGAAATACTTGCGTTTGGTGTATAATGTAAAAAAGGTTTTGCCTTATGCTAAAATGGCTAGCTTTAGGTTTCAATTGATGGAACAAAACTTGCAAGTTTTACCTAGCGATAAAGCCAGAAAGGAATACTTAAAGCGGACCGAAAAGGCCGTTAAGGATCAGTTTATGGACGATTTAAAGAACCTTACTCGGAGTCAAGGGAAAATTCTAATTAAACTTATTTATCGTGAAACAGGCAAGTCAACTTATGATTTATTGCAAACTTACAGAGGCGATTTAACAGCCATTTATTGGCAAGGAATGGCCAAGGTGTTTGATGCCAATTTAAAAGAAGAATACGACCCTATAGAAGATTGGCAAATAGAACAAATTATTAAGCAATTGGGTTTCGATTAAAGGTGAGATTGGCTTTGCAGTTGTTAGTAAGAAGGCAATTATTTAACTTTGAGGTTTAAATAATCAAAAGTAAAACGCCATTCCTTATGAAACTTGATATACTTTTTTCTAGATACCTTGTTTTTATATTTTTAAGTCTACCGTTTATTGGTTTAAGTCAAAATGATACCTTAGTAAAAAAAGGCGATTATGGGTATAAAAATACCATACGTTACAATTTAACCAACCAGTGGTTTTTTGGAACAAACAATGTGATTTTTGGATACGAAAGGGTTATTAAACCCTATCAAACCGCTTCCATTAATTTTGGGTTGGCCTCTTTTCCTGAGTTAGGAAGCATTTCATTAGATAGTATAGAACTCAATAAAGCAAGTACTGGATCTGGGTTTAATTTGGCTTTTGATTATCGGTTTTATTTGAAAAATGAGAACCGCCATTTAGCCCCAAGGGGCATATATGTTGGCCCATACTTTTCTTATAACCTCATGAAACGCAGAAATACCTTGGATGCAATTTTCGACAATGGTTCTGAGGTTAATCTAGAATTGAACCATCAACTTACCATCATTGCAACTGGGTTTGAGTTGGGCTATCAATTTGTCTTTTTAAAAGATAGATTGGCCCTCGATTTAATATTACTGGGTCCGGGTGTTGGCTTTTACCAATACAATGCCAACCTTGGAACCTCTTTAAGTTTAGAAAACGAAGGAAAGGTTTTAGAAGCAATCAAAAATGTGCTCATCGAAAAATACCCAGGTGCAAATATAGTTTTCGAAGGACATAGCATGCGTTCGAGGGATGTTTCCTATTCTGCAAATTTTAACTATCGGTTTGTATTTCAAGTAGGTTATAGGTTTTAATACACTATTCACAAGGTGTTGATATAAATCTCAGCAAACCCAATAGTAGGCTTTACCTTTGCGCGGTATGTTGGAGTTAAATAATAATTGGGTTATTTTTTTGTTAATTGTTTTTTGCCTTTCGGCTTTGGTGCAGTTGGGATATTACTTAGGTGTGTTTTCTCGATTGGCATTTTATCCTGTTAAAAAGGAGGAGGTTCAAGGAAGCTTAGAGCCTGTTTCTATTATTATTGCCGCAAGAAACGAGTATAAAAATTTAGAAAAAAACCTGCACTTATTTCTGAACCAAGATTACCCAAATTTTGAGGTTATTGTAGTAAATGATTGCAGTTGGGATGATAGTCAGAAGCTTCTTGAGTATTACCAAGAGCAGAATCCGCATCTCAAAATCTGTCAATTAATAGAGCAAGAAAAGTACCCTACTGGAAAGAAATTTGCCTTAACCATCGGCATAAAATCGGCCCAATACAATCAGTTGTTCTTTACAGATGCAGATTGTGCTCCAGCCAGCAATCAATGGTTGAGATTAATGCAAGCGCAATTTACCCAAGGCAAGGAAATAGTATTGGGTTATTCACCCTATAAAAAATACAATTCCTTTCTGAACCTATTTATACGATTTGAATCTGTATTTACCGCTATGGCTTATTTCTCTGCAGCCATTGGTAAACATGCCTTTATGGGAGTTGGTAGAAATTTGGCCTATACCCGAGATATGTTTTTTAGAAATAAGGGATTTGCTAAACACCAGCATATTTTAAGTGGTGATGATGATTTGCATGTGAACCAATCTGCCACTTCAACAAATGTATCTATTCAACTTGATCCCAATAGTTTTATGATAACAGAACCCAAGCGCAATTATGATGCTTGGCAGCGACAAAAATCTAGGCATAATAGTACCGGTAAGTTTTACAAATCGAGGGATAAATGGTTTCTTGGGGCTTATTTTACATCGCTTTTATTCTTCTATGTATTGTTTGTATTCATGTTGTTTACGAGTTTCGATTACCGCATTATTTTAGGGATTTATGGCTTGCGCATATTGGTTCAGACCGTTATCTTTTATGGGGTATTGAAGCGCCTCAAAGCAATGTCACTTATTTGGTTTATTCCCTTGTTAGATGTGATGTATTTATTTTACATTTACATCTTTGGAACAATAGGTTTATTTAGCAAACAAAAAAAAATCTGGTAATTGGAAATCATCAACAAATATTTTCCTCAATTAACTGCCAAACAGTTGGAGCAGTTTGCTGCCTTAAAAGGGTTATATGAGGAATGGAATGCGCAAATAAATGTAATCTCTAGAAAGGATATAGAGTCTTTGTATGAGAAGCATGTGCTGCATAGTTTAGCTATAGCAAAATTTATTCAGTTTAA
Source organism: Bacteroidia bacterium (assembly GCA_044370475.1). Classification (GTDB taxonomy): domain Bacteria; phylum Bacteroidota; class Bacteroidia; order UKL13-3; family UKL13-3; genus B1. The sequence goes on along the minus strand of JBILVK010000032.1, from coordinate 17,170 downwards.
GCCTGGTACTCGAGTGCTGGATATTGGCACAGGCGGTGGATTTCCAGGCATTCCTTTGGCTATTATGTTTCCCGAAACTACTTTTACCATGGTAGATTCTATTGCCAAAAAAATTAAAGTTGCAGAGGGCATTTCTGAAGCTATTGAATTAGAGAATACAGATTTTGCAATAGGTAGGGTAGAGCAATTAAAAGAGAAGTTTCATTTTATTACAGCGCGTGCGGTTGCACCTACAGATCAGTTGTATAAGTGGACACAGCAGTATGTTGAAGTGGAGGAAGAATTTAACTCAAAAATTAACGGATATATTTTTCTAAAAGGAGGCGATTTACGTGAAGAATTTAAAGCCCTAAAGCAGATAAATAAGAAGTTGGTTATAGAGGAAGTTCCATTAAGTAGCTACTTTGAAGAGGAGTTTTTTGAGACAAAAAAACTGGTGTATATTTTTTAGTCTCAAATTGTAATTATTCTCCAAGCCAGATGAGTTTTTCCACTTGTCTATTGCCTGTTTTATCTGCCATTTCTAACAAGTAAATTCCTTTTGGTAAATGGTTTAAATTAACCTTATTTATCTCTTCAATTAATTCAATTGATTGAATTAATTGTCCGCCCTGGTTCCATATTTTTAAACTCATATTCTTACTGCTGCCCTCAATTAATATTCCTTCATTGTTTAACAAATATTGAATGGAGAAAATCTTCTCATTCAATTGATTTTGGTCTATGTAAACAATATTACTGTAATGAGAATCTCCATTAAAATCTATTTGGTTCAAACGGTAATATAAATGATCTTGGCTTGCTTCATGGTCTTGAAAAGAGTAGGATAAAATTGAATTGGATTGACCTGCGCCTTTTACAAAACCAATTTTATTAAAGTTGAATCCATCTGTACTTTTTTCTATCGAAAATCCTTTGTTATTTTCTTCGCTGCTGGTTTGCCAATGCAATGAAACCAATTTTTCTGTTATTCTATTGCCAAGGAATTTACTTAAAGATACTGGCAATGCGGCGTTTGTTGGACCTAATACCTCAAAATCATCTAAGGCCATTCCAACATCTGTTACTCCTCCATCTGATTTAAACACCCACCTAAAACAAACCTTGGGATTGCCCGCTAAGAAGGAGACATCAAATTGCTTATTGGTATAGGTGCTATTGGTTGCAGTAAAAAATGAGGTATTGATGGGGAAAGCAGTTGAGCCAGAACCATTGGCAAAATCATACCAATTGGTCTGAACCGAGTTGCCCAATTTAACCCAAGTACTGCCCAAGTTTAAACTATACTCTACAATATACCCGTCGTAATTGATTTCAAATTTGTTCTTCACTTTAAACCTAATGGTATAGGTTCCTGATGCCCCAAAATTGAAATTAGGTGTATACAGCCTAGCCTCGTTATTGTCGCTGTAATTGCCTGTTAATCCCGTAACCCAAGCATTGCTTCCACTTGCTACACCATTTTTTCCCGTGGTGGTTGCGTTGCCTCGCACAAAGCCAATTCCACTAATGGTCTCTGGTCCAAAATCATTTGGATTCGATTCAAAATTACCCCCTGAAGCCACTAAATAAGGAACGGGTCTGTAGGGTAAAATTTGTATGTAATTTGTTTGAGATTTGATTGAAAGTCCGCTATTAATATTGAGTGTTACCGTATAAAATCCTGGTAACAAATATTGTTTGGTTGGGTTTTGTGCGGTGCTAAAAGTTCCATCACCAAAATTCCAAGAATAGGTACTTGCTCCATTGGAGTTACTTGTAAAATTGAGTATAGAACTTTGGTAGGCAATACGTCTATCCACCGTAAAGTCTGCGGTAGGCGGAGAAAAAACACTGCTGGTAAATACTCCTCTGCCATGCGTGGCTGCCAATACTTGTTTGTCTGAGCCACGCATCTTTAACATGTCTGTTCTCACATTTGAAAAACCACTGTTGCTGGGTTGCCAATTGGTGCTAGCTGCTCTTAATGAATCTGTACTCCAAACACCTAATTCTGTTGCCAATAAAACTTGCCAATTTTTGTTCGGATTAAACAGCGCCCACCTAATTGGCATATCGGGTAAATTGCCTTCTACATTTGTCCATGTTAAACCACCATCTTTGGTTTCCCAAACGCTGGCAACGCCGTAATTGCTATAGGTGGCAAGAATATGGTTGTCGTTTCCTGTTTCAACTTCAATACAAGAAACACTGCCTGATGGCATACCTTTTCCATTGTTAATACAAGAGTCTATTGTTGCTGAAATATTGGCGTTGTCGATGCGCACAATACGTCCGTTGTTTAAGCCAAAATAAACACGGTTATTTATATTTGGAGATACTTTTACGTGAGTTATTTTTCCTCCATTAAAGAGCGCAACAGTATCGTACGTTAATGAGTTTCCTGTTTGCGGATTTTCCCATCTAACAAAATAGCTATTGTTGCCACATAAATACATTTTGTTGTTTACATCATCGTAATCGCTCGGATTAATAAAACTGCCCACATTTACACTTGTATTTAGAACATTGGAAAATGAACTTCCACCATTGCTAGAGCGATAATAACTGGTATAAACATATGAGGTAAACCAATAGTTAGGTTGGTTTTGGTCAATATGGCAAAAAGCGCCATCTCCACCTGTAACTTCACTGGTATTGTTAATTCCAGCCGCACTAAATGAGTGCGAACCATTGTCTTGTGCTCCTGCCAAATATAGGTTAGATGAAGCTATAGGATGAATATCACCAGCATAAAATTGCGTAGTATTATAATTTATTTCCTTACTATCTATGGTAGGCATACTGGCTGTAAAATTGGCGCATCTATAAACACCACCATCATTACCAAAATAACAAACACTTGAACTGCCGGGCTCAAAATAAGCATAATGTTGGTCGGCATGAACTTCTTGGTATCCAAAGCCACCATACCAATGGGAGATTTGCGACCATGAGCCACCGCCATTGGTAGTTTTAAACAAATCTATTCCTCCCACAACCACTACATTTGGATTGTTTGGGTCAACAGCCAAACTCAAGTCGTACCAAGCTTGGTTGCGACTAAAATCTTTGATATTGGCCGCCTGAGATACTCCACCATCGTCGTCAATTGGGTGACTCGCAACAGTGTCAAAAGAAACGCCCGCATTGCTCGTTTTTAATATGCCTTGAATTCTGCTCGCATTTTCAACCAAGGCATAAACGATATTAGTATCGTTACCAGAAACTGCAATTTCCATTTCATCTTTACCAAAATAGGAAGGTAAAGTCAATGGATTTGTCCACGTAATTCCAGAATTATAAGACTTGTGTATGGTTCCACCACCACTAGCGCCAGTGCTCATGGTTACATAGATGGTTCCGTTTTTCATAACCTCTAAGTCGTAAGCAATATTGCCCGCTGAGGCAATTCCAGATCCAAGTACTTTGGTAAAGCTTGTTCCACCGTTTGCCGACCTATACAAGCCTGTTTTAGTAAGGGCCAAAACCGTATCGCCAATACCTAAAGAAACTACTTTTTGACAATAATAATAGTTGGAGTTATTGGTGGTAGATAACTGCGTCCAAGTGGATCCACCATTAGCGCTTTTCCAAATTCCTAATCCACGCACTGCATCCGAATTATTATTTCCCTCGCCCGTGCAGAAGTACATTATTTGCGGGTTGCGAGGCGCTTGGTCTATGTGAGTTATAGCTAAGTTTTGAAAAAAATCACTTATGGTACTCCAATTTGGACTTGCATCAGTAATGTCTGTTGTTTTCCATAAGCCGCCCGCCACAGAGCCTGCCCAAACTGTTTTTTTTGTAGGATCGTTTAAATCAACCAACAAAGACCTAGTTCTACCACCGCAGTTTTTTGGTCCGCGCTCCACCCAATTAACTCCAGGTATGGCAGCTTTTCCTAATCCGGTCTGAACCAATAATTGCTGCTGGTATTGCCACGCTGCAAGCAACCTCTCGCGTGGAACAATGTTTAGTTTGGGATCCTTGGTTAACTCAAATTCTTGCTCCCAAGCCAAATCCATGCGGTCTTTTTTGGGTACCTTTGTTTCTGTATTAAAGGCAATACCCTGCTTGTTAAAGCTTACAATTTCTAAAGAAGTAAAAGCCAGAAAGTAAAAAAACAACACAAGGGAAATAGACAATAGGCTAACGATATGCGTAGTTTTTTTCATTGATATTCATCCATATAATATTCGAATTTAAGCGTTCTTCCCATGAAATAAAAATGCCATTTCTTTTTTGTGACAATTGGCTTTAAAATACGCATCAAAATTTGTAATTTGCCCCAACATGAAAAATATCTTTTTGTTCATTTCTCTCCTAATGGGGCAATATTTGTTGGCCCAAGATTTTGAGTACCGCAGTAATGCCAACCCTTTTTATTGGAAGAATAAAACACCCTACACTGGCTACTGGCAGCAAGATGTGCATTATAAAATGAATGTCGCCTTAAACGATGAAACCGATGTGGTGGCTGGCTCAGAAGAATTAACCTATTACAACAATTCGCCCGATACACTAAAAGAAGTTTATTTCCATTTATACCAAAATGCCTTCTTAAAAGGAGGGTATTTAGAACAATTAAATATAGCCAACGATTTTCACCAGAAGTTTGGAAAGTATGAATCTGCAGGCTTAGGAACCAAGATTGAATATGTAAAAGTTGGTTCAAAACCTCTGAAGTATTGGATAGATTATTCTATCATGAAAGTGTTTTTGGCCGAACCAATTTTGCCTGGTGCATCCATCACTTTTGATATTCAATTTGCCACCTATTTTGATAATGGCGGCAACCAACGTAGGCGAATGAAAATGTTTACAGATGGTGCAGGTAACAAGCAATTTGATGTGGTGCATTGGTACCCGCGCATTTGTGTGTATGATCGTAAATTTGGATGGGAAACTTTTCAGCATTTGGGCAAAGAATTCTATGGAGATTTTGGTACTTATGAGGTTAATATCACCTTGCCCAATCACTATATTATGGATGGCACAGGTGAATTGCTCAATGAAAGTGAGGTATTGCCTGCCGACCTCAGGCAAAAGCTCGATTTAAAGAACTTTGCAAGCAAGCCGTGGGACGAAAAAGCAAGTGTAATTGTAGCCCCAAATGGAACCACAAAAACCTGGAAGTATAAATCGCTCAACACGCACGATTTTGCTTGGACCTGCGACCCTACCTATAGAATAGGAGAGGTAGTTTTGCCCATGCCAGAAAATCCACGAGGTAAGGTAAGATGTATTGCTTTGGTGCAAGAACCACATGCTTCAGGCTGGCAAGATGCTGCCTTGTTCAATTCAAAAATCATTGAATTGTATAGCAAAGAATTTGGAGTGTATGCCTATCCCAAAATGATATGTGCAGATGCCAGAGATGGCATGGAGTATCCCATGATTACTTTGGATGGAGGAAGGAGTCCGGGTTACTATGGCCTATTTGCCCACGAAATTGGCCACAATTGGTTCTTTGGAATGGTGGGTAATAATGAAACCTATAGGGCAAGTTTAGATGAAGGCTTTACGCAGTTTCTAACTCATTGGAGCATGAGTAGACTCTCCAAAGAGCTTAAACAAGTGAAGACAGGATCTCCTTGGGTAAACAAATATTACCGACCTATGTCGTCTTTGGATCAGACCATATACCAAGGCTACATGCGCGATGCCATGAACCAAAATGATATGCCATTAAACACACATAGCGACGATTTTAATGGCGCATTAAATCATGGTGGAGGCTACGGAAATGTGTATTACAAGACAGCAACCATGTTGTATAATTTGCAATATGTTTTGGGCGATACTTTGTTTCAAAAGGCCATGCAGCATTATTTTAACCAATGGAAAATGGCGCATCCCTACACCGAAGATTTTAGAAACAGCATTATTGGTTATACCCATGTAGATTTAAATTGGTTTTTTGACCAATGGTTAGAGACTACCAAGTCTATTGATTATGGCGTAAAAAAGGCCAAGCACCATAAGAAGTTGGTATGGGAAATTGAGTTGGAACGCAAAGGCGAAATGCAGATGCCATTAGATGTTCTCATTACTTTTAAAGACACCACACCCCTCAAATTAACCATACCCAATACCTATTATAGCAAAACAGATTTTGGCAAACCTTGGATAAGGTGGATAGGTTGGGGCAAGTTAAATCCTACCTATACATTGGTTGTTCCGCGTTCTCAAAAAATAGAAAATATACAGATTGATCCAAGTCACCGTTTGGCCGATATCAATGAGTTAGACAATAGCTTAAAATGTCCGGTATTGTTCACTTTCGACCATCAAATTAGCAATCCACCAGATAGAAAATTATACTTTTTAAAATGGCGACCAGATGTTTGGTATAACAATTACGACGGACTAAAAGTTGGTTTACATTTTAATGGGCATTACATGAAAATGAGACATGTTTTTAGTTTCACGGCATGGTATAATTCGGGCATTATGGCCAATTATGATGAAGCTATGTATGCTAGGAGCAGTGAGCGTTACCCCGTTCATTATGCCTTAAATTACAAGCATAGAATTGCCAAACAAACAGATGTGTTTTTCCAAAGCAGAATGCTCGATGGTTTGTTAACGAATAAAGTTGGATTTGAGAAAAATAAGCAACAAAACACTTATCGCATCTACGCAAAATCATTGCGCAGGGTGCAGTTGTATTATTTGCCAGGCTATCAATTTACCGACATGGATTACAGCAATTTTGTGCCAAACATTTCATCTTATGATGAATGGAACAATACGCTAAACATAGAGTATGAGCGGGCTTTTGGCTATTGGGAAGGCAATGCTAAATTATTCCTAGGACTTAAAACAAGCATGCTTGGCTCAGATTATGATTATGCATCTTTTAGCGCTCAATTGGTTCAGACCCATCCTTTGTTGAGGTTTGAATTGCGCAGCAGAATCTACGCACAACTTATTACTGGAGGCAATATTGCACCAGAATCGCAACTGTATTTAGCAGGAGCAAACATGGAAGAAATGGCAGAGAATAAGTTTAACCGCTCTGCCGGCATTGTACCTGCAGCCTGGTCTCAATATGGCGCAGCTACCAATCATTACCAAGCAGGTGGCGGTCTGAACCTACGCGGCTATGCGGGGTATGTGGTACCGGTAATGGACGGCATAAACCAAGTGTATATGTATAGAGGAAATGCGGGAGCTTCGGTTAATGTAGAATTAGATTACGATCAATATTTAGGTTTTTTACCTACGCATAAATACCTAAAATTGGATACTTATTTCTTTATGGATGCAGGTATTTTGGCCTCCAGAAATTTAAGTAATAAGGAGCAAACTTTAACAAGCAATACCTTGAATTTGAATACTGGAATGATGGCTTGTGGCGGACACGGATTGGTATTAACCATAAAGCGTTGGGGCGTTTTAGATGAAGTGAAGCCATTAAGCATCAGGTTTGATATTCCATTATACTTAAGCAACGCACCTGCCAAAGAAGGAGAGAACTTAATGTTTAGATGGGTGTTGGGAGTGAGCAGAGCCTTTTAATTAAGCTTTGGTACTTTCAATTTCATTGCTTATGTATTTCTTTAACCAATTAACCTATAATTACAAAATATTTTAAAAAGGATGAAAAAAATAATACTCTTGTTTGCATTAATTTCTTGCAGTTTTGTTGGCAATTCTCAGATATTAATTTCCTTGTTATTGGGAGATAAACTAAATTCGGATAAGCTCGAATTTGGCATGGACGGTGGGCTTACCCTTTCTAATATTGCGGGATCTAAAGGACAGTATTTACGCACCTTTAATTTGGGTTTTTATTTTGATTTAAGTATTAAAAATAAGCCACATCTTTCTTTTACCACCGGACTCATGGTTAAGTCGAACTTAGGGGCAGATAATTTAAGCACTTATTCGCTCAATGATGTGCGACTCGATACCATTTTTGGTTCAGGAACCAATACCAGAAAGTTAACTTATTTTAACTTGCCAGTTATGTTTAAGTATAAATTTAAACATAATTTTTATGCAGAAGGCGGATTGCAGGCTGGATTAAGAACCAAGGCATTGGATACCTTTAAGCAAACCATAGACAAGGAAGATGATACCCAGCATACCCATGGCATAAAAGACAATACCACGATGTTAGATGCTGGTTTAACTGTTGGTTTGGGTTATAGATTGTTAAGTGGAAATGGGATGAATCTGGGTATGCGGTATTACCATGGCATGGTGGATGTTGTAAAAAATGATGGAACATTAATGCAATACAACAGGGCAATCTATTTTAACGTGGGCATCCCAATTGGAAAAACACCTGCCAAAACAAAATAAATAAGCTTACTTTTTTGATTGATTTAGTAGGCAATTAAGTTGATTTTTTATTGCGTCTTTGTGAAGCTTTAAAATAAACTCACGCTTAACCTCATTAAAAACAGTGTAGATTTCATTGATATTGTATTGTTTTAGGAGGGTAAATTGTGAAGGTTCAATTTTATAAAAAAGATTAAGTGTGCTATCCTTAGATTTTTTATTGGCATCATAAAATTGAAGTTCTAAGGTGTCTTTGCTTTCCAATACAATGTGAATGGCCCCAAGCTTGCCCTTTTCGCTAAAGAATGGCTTCATGATAAAAACAGCAAAGTAATCATCGCCATCAAAAAGCACTTGTGCGGTAATAGTGTATTTGTTGTTAAAATAGATAAGCTCATGTTCTGTAAGCGTATTATAAATGCCTGTTGGGGTTATTTCCTGACTAATCTTACACTGTGCATTTATACCAAAGCTTATGAGGATAAAAAGTCCAGTTAAGAACAATGTGTGTAAATTGATTCTCATGATTTTTATTATTCCAAATTTACTGATAATCTTGTAAACTCAAAGGAAAGTTGTGTTAAGAATTTTCGTTTTTCTGTTGGTCTTATTTTCATCCATTAGCACAAAAGCTCAGGGAGAAGATGGTGGATTGGTTTCAACTCCCTACCAATTTTGGAATGAGTTGGCTGTGAGTCAGGGTTTGAGCAAAAAATTTGCAGCAAGATTAAGTTTAGAATGGAATACAAGCAATAGCAAAGAAGAGGGTGGTTTTTTGACTGATTACCTAACCAATTATGGAATGCGGGGCATGGTTCATTATTTTATAAAACCCAAGTTAAGGCTCTCGGCATCGTTTTCTACCTATATTAACCCCAGTGTGCCAGAACTCAAGCAACAAAGATTTGTAGAGTATAAGCCATCGGTAGAAGCTCAGTATTTTTGGGTAGACAATAGATTTACCCTATTTAATCGCCTAAGGTACGAAAGCAGGTTTCTTCATAATACAGATGCAAATACCAATAGGCATATTGCAAGGTTAAGGTATATGCCTAAATTGTTTGTGAGTTTAAACTCTAAGACTATTAGGGCAAAGACACTTTATCTGATTTTATCGGATGAGCTTGTTTTTGATATAAATAACAAGGATGCACTATTAGACCAAAATAGGTTGAGTATTGGATTGGGATATTGTTTTACCAATCATGTAACCCTAGAAAGTGCGGTAGTAAATAGAATAATCTTTCACCAAACCAGCCCCAATGAGCTTACCAATGCCTTGAACTTAACGCTTATTATGAACAACTTGTTCAATTATAATCGCAGTAAATAAATTACCAAATTTGATTTAAATCACCCCAATTAATTGGGCAAATTTGCGTAAACTTGTATCTCAATTTTAATCGTATGTCGAACCCACTTTCAACACTAGAACCCAAAGCGCTTTGGGAGCATTTTTCTGCCCTTAACGCTGTTCCTCGTCCATCCAAAAAAGAAGAAAAAGTCATTGCTTTTATGATGGATTTTGGACAATCATTGAACCTATATACTTACCAAGATGAGGTAGGAAATGTTATCATTAAAAAGCCTGCTACTGCAGGTATGGAAAGCAAGAAGACGGTGGTATTGCAGAGTCACCTCGACATGGTGCATCAAAAAAATGCCGATACCCAATTTGATTTCAATACCCAAGGAATAGAGATGTTTGTGGACGGAGATTGGGTAAAAGCAAAAGGAACCACCTTGGGTGCAGATAATGGCATTGGAGTGGCAAGCATCATGGCCTTATTGGCATCTACCAATATTCCGCATCCCGCCATTGAAGCGCTGTTTACCATAGATGAAGAAACGGGCATGACAGGTGCAATGGGATTAAAAGGTGGTTTGTTAGACGGTAAGATTTTATTGAATTTAGATACCGAAGACGACCATGAATTAACCATAGGTTGTGCGGGTGGCATAGATGTTACAGGTACTAGACATTATGCAGAAAAAGAACCATTGCCTGATTGTATAGGATTTAAAATTACCGTGAAAGGCTTAACAGGCGGTCACTCTGGAATGGATATTCATTTGGGTAGAGGCAATGCCAATAAACTAATGAATAGGTTATTGCTTGCCCTTAACAAAGAAGTACATATAGAACTTGCTTCACTAGATGGCGGCGGCTTGCGCAATGCAATTCCTCGTGAGTCTAAGTCAACGCTCTTGGTTCTGTCTGAACACAAAGCACAGTTTACCCAAATTATTCAAAAGCAAACTGAGGTGTTTAAGGCAGAGTATAGAATTACCGACCCAAAATTAGAAGTTGTTTGTGAAGAAGTTTCGGGCATTGATAAGGTGATGGAAAAACATTTCCAAACCCATTTGTTGCAAGTGATTCATGTGATGCCAAATGGCATTTATCGCATGACACCTGGGATTGATGGATTGGTTCAGACCTCTAATAATATTGCCCGTGTATTGGTAAATGAAGGTAACTTAACCATCCAATGTTTAACCCGCAGCAGTGTAGATTCTGAGAAAATGGATTTGGCTTATACCATAGATTCTGCCTTTCATTTATTGGGTGCAAGCACAGAGTTAAAGGGTTCTTATCCAGGTTGGACACCCTTGCCAGATGCAGAGATTGTAAAATTAATGAGCGCTCAATATGAAAAAACATTTGGCACCTTGCCACATGTGAATGCTTGTCATGCCGGCTTAGAATGTGGTATTTTAGGGACCAATTATCCGGGAATGCAAATGATTTCTTTTGGTCCAAACATTAGAGGGGCGCACTCTCCAGATGAGACTGTGCAGATTAGTTCGGTTCAAAAATTCTGGAAATTTTTGTTAGAAACATTACAACAATTTCCTTCAAATTAAAGGATGGTAGAAAGCAGCTTAGGCTGCTTTCTCTTATTATATGAGTGATAACTTTGCCACATTTGTTAATGTAATTTTACCCTTGCATCTGCAACAGGTGTACACTTACCGTGTGCCCGCAGAATGGGAAAATGAAATTGCCATTGGCAAACGTGTGGCCATTCAATTTGGTCCCAAAAAGGTATATGCCGGATTAATTTATCAGATACATCATCAGCCACCCAAAGGGTATGAGGCAAAGTATATTTACAGTGTATTGGATGAGACTCCGATCTTGGAAGCCAAGCATTTTTTGTTTTGGGATTGGATCAGTAAATACTATTTATGTGGTTTAGGAGAAGTGATGCAGGCCGCGTTACCAGCGGCTTTTAAGCTAGAGAGTGAGACTCGAGTTATTGCAAATCCATCCTTTGTGTTGGATCAAACCGAATTAGATGATAAAGAATATTTGGTGTATGAAGCTTTGGAGATACGGCATGAGTTAACGCTATCGGAAATTGCCGAAATTATTCAGTTGAAGAATGTTTTTCCTTTGCTCAAGAGCATGGTGAAAAAGGAAATTGTGCTCATCAAAGAAGAGCTTGAAGAACGTTATAAAGAAAAGAAATTAAGCTGTCTCAAGTTAAACGAATTGTATGCTGATGAGGGCAAGATGGAAGCGCTTTTTGCCAGTTTAGAGAAGAATGAAAAGCAGTTAAATTACCTGCTTGCTTATCTTTCTTTGAAGCAACATGGGATGGTTGATATTGACAAATCTACCCTAATGAAAACTTGCAATGGTACTGCTGCTCCTTTGCAAACGCTTATTAAAAAGGGTGTTTTTGAGCAGTATCAAATTAGCATTGATAGAATTCAAATTGCGGCAATTGTTGCTGAGGAATTTGATTTAAATGCCGATCAAGAGAAGGCTGTTTCGCAGGTTAAAGAAAAGTGGTTAGAGAAGGATATTGTATTGCTTCAAGGCATTACGGGCAGTGGTAAAACGCATGTGTATGTGAAGCTTATTCAGGAGCAAATGTTATTGGGCAAGCAGGTGTTATTTTTGCTTCCTGAGATTGCACTTACCTCCCAAATTATTAAACGTATTCGTAAGTTTTTTGGGGAGGCATGTATCTCTTATCATAGTAAGTATAACGACCAAGAGAAGGTAGAAATTTGGCAAAAGGTAAAGGACGGTCAGTACCAAATTATTATTGGTGCGCGCAGTGCTGTTTTCTTGCCATTTAAAGATTTGGGATTGTGTATTGTAGACGAAGAACATGAGGGGAGTTATAAGCAACATGATCCTGCGCCGCGCTACCATGCGCGCGATGCGGCTATGATGTTGGCTCGTTTAAGTGCTTGTAAAACCATCTTGGGTTCTGCTACACCTTCTTTGGAAGTGTTTTATTTGGCTCAGCAAAATCACTTTGGATGGGTGCATATGGATAAGCGATTTCATGAGGTGGATTTGCCTCAAATTGAAACTGCAAATATAGCCGAGGAGCGCAGGGTGAAAACGATGGTAAAGGAGGATATTAGTCTTCAATTGCACGAAGGAATAACGGCTGCTTTGGCAAAAAATGAGCAAGTAATTTTGTTTCAAAACAGAAGGGGATATGCGCCATTTTTATCTTGCAATGTATGCGAATGGGTTCCTAAATGTCAGAATTGCGATATCAGTCTCACCTACCACAAGTACATAGATTCGCTTAAATGTCACTACTGTGGTTATACCCAGCAATTGCCCAAGACCTGCACGGCATGTGGTTCTACACATTTAACCTTAAAGGGAGTTGGCACAGAGAAAGTAGAAGATGAGTTAAAGGAGTTATACCCGCTAGCTCGTGTGGCAAGGTTAGATTTAGATGCGGCTCGATCCAAAAACGGTCACGAAGAAATTATCCGAAGTTTTGAAGAAAGGCAGTTCGATATATTGGTTGGCACGCAGATGTTGAGCAAAGGTTTAGATTTTGAACATGTGAGTTTGGTAGGTGTTATCAATGCAGACGGATTGTTGTCGTTCCCAGATTTTAGGGCACATGAAAGGGCTATGCAATTGTTGATTCAGGTAGGAGGTAGGGCAGGAAGAAAGCATAGCAAAGGCCGGGTAATTATACAAACCTCTATGCCCAATCATTTTGTTTTGCAGGCCTTATTGCAAAACCAATACATGGCCTTGTTGGAAAGGGAAATGGAAGAGCGCGAAAAGTTTGCCTACCCTCCTTTTTACAGGCTCATTAAATTAGTTTTGAAGAGCAAGGATTACAAAACGGTTGAGCAAGCAGCATTGCGCCTAAAATACCTGTTAACTGGCAAAGTAGATGGCAATATCATTGGTCCAGAAAGTCCGCACGTAAGCAAGATTCGCAATTTTCACATCAAAGAGATACTTGTTAAAATTAGTCGTAAATCGCCTTCCTTAGAGCAGAGTAAGATTAATATTAAACAGTCTATTTCTGAACTTGCTACAGAGAAGCAGTTTCGTTCGGTGATTGTGTATGCCGATGTTGATCCGGGGTAGAGGGGAGGTGTTTGGGTCTTTGGTCTTTGGGTGGAGGCTGCTAGCGGCTAGCAACTGGCCTCTGGCAACTGGCTGGCTGTTAGCTATTGGCTATTAGCTGTTGGCATTACTTAGTTGGTAGCATTTTGTTATAGCCTCACGCAGATTATTTAGATTAGGGTAGATTTGGCAGATATTTTATTGGGGTGCTTTTTAAAAGATTAATCTGCGTGGCATTGGCGATACGTCTTTGGTCGTTTGTCTTTGGTCTTTGGGGGGAGGCTGCTAGCTGCTAGCAACTGGCCTCTGGCCTCTGGCTGGCTGTTAGCTATTAGCTGTTTGCATTACACAAAGACCAAAGACCAACTCCCAACGCCCAGCTGCCAAAGACCAAAGACCAAAGACTAAAGACCAACTCCCAACTCCCAACAACCGCCCACCAAAATATTTGCGTTTTATTTATTACCTTTGCACCCGGATGATAAAAGAAGTAAAACCAGACTTAAGCCTCAATACCAGTAAGAAAGAACAGGTAGAGGATATGTTTAACAGCATTGCCCATAAATACGATTTCCTGAACCGATTTTTGTCGATGGGCATTGATAAAGGTTGGCGTAAAAAGGCAATTTCTTACCTTAAACCCCTGGCTCCCAAAAAGATTCTAGATGTGGCTACTGGCACTGGCGACCTAGCCCTAGAGGCCATGAAGCTGAATCCCGACCAAATTATTGGGCTCGATATTGCGGAGCAAATGTTGGTGTATGGTAGAGAGAAAATAGCTGCCAAAGGCTGGTCAGACAAGATTCAAATGATTAAGGGAGATAGTGAAGAATTACCCTTTGCCGACAATAATTTTGATGCCATTACCGTTGCATTTGGTGTGCGCAACTTTCAAAATTTGGCCAAAGGCCTTAAAGAAATGAATAGGGTCTTGAAACCGGGTGGAAGATTGGTGGTATTGGAGTTTTCAAAACCTGCTGGATTTCCCTACAAGCAAGTCTATAATTTTTATTTTACCTATATTTTACCATTAATGGGCAATATGGTAAGCAACAGCAAAAACGCATATACCTATTTACCTGAAAGTGTAAAGCACTTTCCAGAAGGTGCAGCATTTGCAGCATTCTTGAAAGATGCTGGCTATAAAGATATCATTGTAAAACCTCTAACTTTTGGAACTTGTTCGCTCTATATTGCCGACAAATAATACTGTTTAGTCTAGCAATGGGCTTGGGCTGGGGGGCATTTGCCCAACCCAATATGGAGCAGTACGACCTTAAACGAATCCATTTTGGATTTACATTGGCTGCCAATTCTGGTCGTATGCTCATTGATATGAAGCCAACTTTCCCTTACGATACCCTCATGAATGTATCGTCTAAAAGCTTCCCTGGTATTGGCCTTGGCGCTATCACCAATTTGCGTTTGGGCGATTATTGGGATTTACGTCTGATGACACCAGTAATCTCATTTGTGCAAAGAAACCTCATTTATACCTTCCCAACAGGTACCAAAGAAGTAAAAATTGAATCGGCTTATTGCGATGCCAGCTTGCTGGTAAAATACAAATCTATGCGACGCAAAAACACCCGTGTGTATGTTATTGGTGGCGTAAGAGCAAGCTACGATTTTGCCTCCACCATTAATAAAAACAGGGGTCTTCAGAATCCAGTTGTGTCCTTAAATCCTGTAAGCTATGGTTGGGAAGCCGGTGCTGGCTTAGATATGTACTTCGAGTATTTTAAGTTCTCGCCAGAGATAAAAGTATGCAATACCTTTGGCAACGCCATGTATAGAGACGGCTATATTTTTACCAACTACATTGAAAATCTATCGCCCCAACTCATTCAAATTTCTTTACACTTTGAGTAATGTTTCGGTCTGAACCCATATGAAATTTAACTTATTAAAAACCGATACTGAAACGAAAGCCAGAGCTGCCACCCTCGAAACTGGCAGAGGCGTAATTGAAACACCCATCTTTATGCCCGTTGGCACACAAGGTACGGTGAAATCTGTAACCCAAAAAGACTTAGCAGAGCGCGTAAAGGCACAAATTATATTGGCCAATACCTACCATGTTTTTTTACGTCCGGGCTTAGAAGTGGTAAGCCGCGCAGGCGGCATACACAAGTATATCAATTGGGATAGGCCCATGCTAACAGATAGTGGCGGCTACCAAGTATTTAGCTTAAGTGAAATTCGTAAAATCAAGGAAGAAGGGGTTTCGTTTCGATCCCACCTCGATGGCTCCAAAATATTCTTCTCTCCAGAAATTGCCACCGATATTCAACGCACCATTGGCGCTGATATCTTCATGGCCTTTGATGAATGTCCGCCCTACCCATGCGAGTACAAATACGCCAAAGACTCCATGAACCTTACCCACAGGTGGCTAAGCAGGTGTATAACCCGCTTCAACGAAACCGAGCCATTGTATGGTGTAGAGCAAAGTTTGTTTCCCATTGTACAAGGTTCTGTGTTTAAAGATTTGCGGGCAGATTCTGCCAAGTACATTGCAGATCAAGACATGCCAGGAAACGCCATAGGAGGCCTAAGCGTAGGCGAGCCAGCCGAGCAAATGTACGAGATGACCGATTTGGTATGCTCTATTTTGCCCGCAGATAAGCCTAGGTATTTAATGGGTGTAGGTACCCCCGAAAACATTTTAGAATGTATTGCCTTAGGCATAGATATGTTCGATTGTGTAATGCCAACCCGCAATGCCCGCCACGGATTCTTATTCACTTCTAAAGGCATCATTAACATCAAAAACGAAAAGTGGAAGTTTGATTATAGTCCGCTCGACGATGCCTTTACACCCGAGTATTCTAAAGCCTACGTAAAGCATTTGATTAAGTGTAACGAAATGTTGGGAGCCACCATTGCAAGTATACAGAACCTTAGTTTTTATATGTGGTTGGTTCAGACCGCCAGAGAACATATACTTGCGGGAGATTTTTTAGCGTGGAAAAAGGAAATATTGCCAATAGTAATGCGTAAATTATAATTATTGGCCTTAAAATTGCGAGTAAAATTGAATGAAATTTTTAGATAAAATAGGGATAGGAATTTACGATAGGTATATCATTGGGAAATACCTACAGACCTTTTTCTATTCTGTTTTGTTGTTTACGTTTATTGCCATTTTTATTGATATTAGTGAGAAAATGGACGATTTTATTAAGCGTAAGCCGCCTTTGTCGGTGCTTATTTTTGATTACTATATTTGGTTTATTCCCTATTTTATGGGCTTGTTTAGCTCGGTGTTTATCTTTTTATCGACCTTGTTTTTTAACAGCAAGTTGGCTCAGAATACAGAGATAATTGCCATATTGAATAGCGGACTAAGCTACCGCAGATTTTTGAAACCCTACCTTATAGGAGCAACTATTTTGTTTGTTACTTTTTTGGTTTTGAATACCCAATTTTTGCCCATTTGTGATAGGTATAGATTGGAGTTTGAGGAGAATTGGATTAGGGAACATAAGGTAACGCAAAACAACAATATTTATAATATGTTGAACGATTCTAACTTGATTCATA
>JBILVK010000115.1:0-8826 GCA_044370475.1 Bacteroidia bacterium | reverse complement strand
ATTGGTCGAATTTAACAGATACCATTCAAAACGCCCAACCAATTAACATATTATTGAGAAAATTTGATAAAAGGAAAATTACTGCAACTCAGTTTTGGTTCAGACCGAACTTGTATTTTGCCATTTCTTGCGAAGATGCAAGGAAATTCACCGTCTATTTTATGCCTGCCTATTAAAACTGTCCTAGCTATTTTTCGGTCTGAACCAAACACCGTTAAGGTAAAGGATCGTGACCATGTCCGCCCCACGGATGGCACCTGCCAATGCGTTTCATGCCCATCCACATGCCTTTGAGCACACCATATTTTTGAATGGCTTGTATGCTGTATTCACTGCACGTGGGCGTGTACCTGCAAGCATTGGGAAGCAAGGGCGATATCAATCCTTGGTACAATTTAATGAGCAGGATGAAGGGGACTTGTATGAGTTTTTTGAAGTTCAAGGATAATCTTTTGAATGGCTTTTTGAAAGGCCACTTGTTGCAAATTAAAATCTAATTCTTTGGCGCCAACATAATTGATAGAAAGGGCAATGGAGAGATTGTTGGTGGCTAAGAATTGAAGTAGGGGATGTTTGTTGAGGCGATACAATTCTCTTAGCAAACGTTTTCTTCTGTTTCTATCTTTGGCTAATTTGAGTTTGCGTTTGGAGCTTATGAACAAAACGGCGCAGTTATGGGCGCTTGGTTCCGACAGAAATACCCAAGAGAACCTAAAGCCAAAGGCCAAGGTGGCTGCACAGTTTTTGGTGAATAGGGCATCTATTACCTTCTGACTCCGCAATCTCTCCGATTTTTCTAAGGTAAATTTCACTTTTGCTTGGGTGATACGTAACAAAAAAATCCCGCAAATGCGGGATTCAATAGGGTACAAAGTATTAGCAAATCATGCAACATGTTTACTAAGAGAAATAGCTACTAAAGTTTCGGTCCGAACCAATGCCTTTGCAGCAATAGATTCTTGACAAAACCTCAGTTTCTACTAATGTTTGTGACGTTTTTCGTCTGATACAGTAAGTTTCTTACGACCATGAGCTCTACGAGCTTTGATTACTTTTCTGCCAGATACGCTAGCCATTCTTTCGCGAAAACCGTGTTTGTTTTTGCGCTTCTTTATAGATGGATTAAATGTTGGTTGAGCCATTGCCTTAATTTTTTAGGACTGCGAAAATATGTATAATTTTCCGGATGCCAAATATTTTTTGTGAAAAAGTGAAAAAAAAAGAGCCTCGAAATGTCGAGACTCTTTTTTTTGGATTCTGTCGAACACTAAAGATTAGTGAGCAGCAGGAGCTTCAGTTGCAGGAGCAACTTCAGTAGCTGGAGCAGCTTCAACTGCAGCAGTTGAATCAGCAGGCAACATAGAAGCTTCTAAAGCAGCTAAAGAATCAGCGTTACGCTGAGCAGCTTCGATAGAATCTTGAACTCTTTTTTCGTCAGCTTTCTTTTTTTCTTCAGCTGAAGGACCACATGCTACGATAGCCAACATAGCAGAAGCGGCAACGATTGATAATACTTTTTTCATTTTACTTGGTTTTATATTGTTTCTAAAATCGGTGCAAAGATATGAATCAAAATGTATTACGCAAGAAAAAAATTATTTTTTTCTAAAATAAATGGTAATTGGCACACCAGAGAAATCGTGTTCTTCCCTAATTTTGTTCTCTAGGTAGCGTTTGTAGCTATCTGTTACATACTGAGGCAGGTTGCAAAAGAAAACAAATTTCGGACTCCTACCTGGCAATTGGGTGGCGTATTTAATGGTAATAAATTTTCCTTTGATTGAAGGTGGGGGATAAGCATCAATTACTTTTTCAATAAACTCATTGAGTTTAGAAGTGGTAATTCTGCGTGTTCTATTCTCATAAACCTGCATGGCAACTTCCACCGCGCGGTGTATACGTTGTTTTTCAATGGCCGAAGTAAAGATAATGGGCACATCATCAAATGGCTTCAATTTCTCTTTAATTTCCATTTCAAAATTCCTAGCCGTATTGGTTTCTTTGGCCATTAGATCCCACTTATTTACCAAAATCACGAGTCCTTTGCCATTTTTTACAGCCAAAGAAACTAGGTTCAGGTCTTGCTGATCCAAGCCCAGTTGCGCATCTAATACCAAGATGGCAATATCGCAATTTTCCAATGCCCTCAAAGAGCGCATCACCGAGTAAAATTCTATATCCTCATTTACCTTTTTCTTGCGTCTAATACCAGCGGTATCAACCAACAAGAACTCATTTCCATATGCCTTGTAATGCGAGTTAATGGTATCGCGCGTGGTACCTGCAATTTCGGTTACTATATTTCTTTCTTCGCCCAAAAGCGCATTCACCAATGATGATTTACCTACGTTTGGCCTTCCCACAACAGCTATTTTAGGAATCTCAATTCCATTATCATCAGATATAACCAAGTCCTCTTCTGGAATCAAAGAAACTATTTCATCTAGAAGCTCGCCAGTACCGCTACCACTGCCAGAAGAGATACAGAACAACTTCTCAAAGCCCATGCTATAAAACTCATACGAATCGTCTTCTTTCTGAAAAGTATCGCATTTGTTTACTACCACTAAGATTGGTTTTTTGCTACGCCTTAATAAATTGGCAAAAGCAGAATCCAAATCGGTTACACCCACTTGCACATCTACCATAAACAAGATTACATCGGCCTCTTCAATGGCAATTTTTACCTGATCACGAATCGCAATTTCAAAAATATCGGTGCTATTATGCACGTAACCGCCTGTATCAATTAATACAAACTCCTTATTTTGCCACTCTGCTTTGCCGTAGTGTCTATCGCGGGTAACGCCGCTAAAATCGTCCACAATGGCTTTAAATTCACCCATCAACCTATTGAAGAGAGTTGATTTCCCTACATTTGGCCTTCCTACTATCGCAACTATATTACCCATTGTTTTTCTGTTTGAACCGACAAAGGTAAGGAAAAAAAATGTCTTTGGGTGCTGGTCTTTGGTCTTTGGGGGAGAGTCTTTAGCTGTTAGCCTTTAGCAATTAGCTGTTAGCTAAAGAATCTTCACGCAGATTTATGAGATTAGAGGAGATTTCGCAGAGCATATTTTGGGCCTTTTTGCAAATTCTAATCTGTGAATCTGTGGCGAAAAAGGTCTTTTATCGTTAGTCTTTGCTTTGTCTGCCATAGCTTTAGCGAAGGCAGAGTCTTTGGGGTGGTAAAATATTTTCAAAAAGATAAACGCCAAGCCTATTTAATGGGAAGGTGACTCATTGGTCTTTTGATACTCTTCACGTTTTAACTTATTGTATGTGTCGATGGTCTTTCTCATCCTTCTATTGTAGGGGTCGGTTAAGAGGGTATATGATAAGCCCGAAATTAATCCCGAAACTCCTACTCCAATCCAGAACTGTTGCGAATTTTCTGCTACTATGGCATAGGTTAAAGGCACCAAAGAAACAAAAAACAAAGTGACTTCAATATGTTTTAGGGTCCTCATTTTTTTAAATTCCTTGTAGGCTTCTGGGTAATCTTTTACCAATTGTTTGAGCTCGGGATTTGAAAGAGATTCATTTGATTTTACCGGAAACACAGTACCAAAATGATTTACATAATCAAGGGTGTCTAATGTTTGCGAATATCCCAGATAGGTAATTGTAGCAAAGAAATAGAAGAGGATTAATTTTTTCATGCTTATGAATATTGATATACGCATAACAAGATATAAGCATGTTTGTTTTAAAACATGCTCAAGGTTTGTTTTAAATGAACTTGAAAGGCTAAACTCGCTTTCGTGCCCAAATTATTAAATGTTCTTATGCAGGGTACATAAGGTAAACATCGGCTTATTCAATCAAAACTTAGTTTTTGGCTAATTTTAAATAGGTGGTTTTTTTATCCAACCCATATAAGGCAATTATATAAGTTCCAATAGGAAGATTTGAGACATCAATATGAGTGGTTTCAGGTTCTGTTAGACTGCCAGAAAGCACTTCTACACCTTGTATATTACTTATTTTATAGGATTCTAATGACATTGTATATTGAAGGGTGAGTTTGTTGGTAGCAGGGTTAGGGATTAGGATGATTTTTTCGCCTTTCTCCGAATTATTGGCAAGTGAAGTTGTTCCCGTTTTATTTACCACATTTATAATGTTTGAACAACTTGTATCATAAATGGCATAGCTAATTAATCCTTTTGCAATATCATCATAACCATCTAACAATTTACTTTCAATTTCTGCAGAATCGGGAGTGCAGAAGCAATTGGTGGGAATAAAAATATTAAGATCTGTGCGGTTGTCTATATTGTAATTATCATTATTACAAATACTGTTGTTTTCTATGATGGGCATAGCTTGTCCAAAATTTATGGGTCCAACAGCCACACCTGTTTTGTTTTGAATAATTTCACACTCCTTCACAGTTGTGCCAAAACCAACCTGAAGGGCGGTTATATTGTTATCGAACCCGCAGTTTCTAATAGTAAGGGAATTTGTATTTTTAATGGCTTCTTCATTATTTGAGAAAACAGATGAATCAATTGTGCCATTATTTGCATTATCAATTCCTATTTTGTTTCCACTAAAAAAGCAATTATTGATGTTTACCCCATTGAGGGCACCCGAATTAATAGAAAGCCCCATCGCATTCCCTTTGAATTGACAATTTTTGATAGTTAAGCTACTAGCGTAAATAGACATTGCGGCAGTATTGCTATCAAAAACACAATTAGTGATTTTAAAGATGCTCCAACCATTCATCGCAATTTGGTTTCCAGTAAATCTACAGTTTTCGGCTTCGAGCTCTATTCCAACGTTTATTGCGGTAAAATTGTAATTAAAATTTGATTGATGTATTTTGATTAAGGCTGGAACTGTGGCATCATATGCAAAACAATAGATGGCATTAGAAATACTTACATAATCATAGTTAGCTTTTCCACCTTGAGAATTTTTCACAACAATCCCTTTCCAGGCACCAACCATTTTAGGAGCAGTTGCAGATTTAAAGGTGATGAGTGCTTCTGGAGTTCCAATCATATTGATAGTTCCACGCGATTCCAAGTAATATTCTGCCCCAGAGTTGCCATTTTCTTTTACATGAACTACCACACCAGGCTCAATAGTGAGGGTTGCTCCAGGAAAAACAACTACATTTCCGGTCATGAGGTAGGGACTATTTGCAAGTGTCCAAGTGGTATTTGTGTATATTCCACCGCTCAAATTGGTTTGTCCAAAGCTTATTTGGAATACCAATAAGGCTAAAATGCTTGAAAAGAATGATTTCATAAAGAGATATTTGTTTCAATAACACAGCATCTGTAATTAAGTTCTTCAAATTGTTTTTTATGACAAAACCATTTTTGGAAGGCTATGGCGAAGGCTCGAATTTATCTTTTAGGTGTTAGGTAGCCAAAACCATCACGCAGATTTTTTAGATTAGGGGAGATTCCGCAGAGCTTATTTTTGCATTGTCAGCCGAAATAGTTCACCAAAGCTTTAGCGAAGGATGAGTTTTTTTTATAAATTTTAATCTGTGAATCTCTGGCGGTGTTGTCTTTGGGGTATCTTCAAATAGGAAAAATGGCCGATACAATTTGAGCATTTTAGTTTTAAAAATATTCATGGTGAATGAAATGATTTTAGAAACTTTGCGATATTTGAAATAAAAGAAAGACCCTAAAGGAAATTGGAGTGAATATTTTTTATGTTCCACAACTCATATTAAAACCCATAAAGTGAACCCCTATGAAAACACAAAAGATAGCCTTTGTTCTTTTTGTCTTAGTATGTTTAGCCAGTTGTGGAAACTTTTTTAAAGCGTTTAAGGCTCCTAAAACCACCAATACGCAATCTTTATTGGTTCATGCAATCAAAAACGAGTTATTTGATTCTGCCCAGATTTATGCCAAACAAAATAGGGCACACACGCTGCCAAAAAGTGAAATGCTATTACAGGTAGAATTGGGAAGGATCCTATTTCTTTCTAACAAGTATGAAGAATCAAAAAAATTATTGGTAGCAACAGAATACAAAATAGAGGACAAAAGAAACTACCGATATATAGATGCTTTTGCAGGAACAGCCGAAATATACAACCCATTTCACCCTAATTATATTGGCCATTCTTTAAACGATTTGAATTATTTTGGTCCGCGACCGTTTACCAAGGAAGATTCAATGATGATGAGGCATTCCTCCACATATCCTGTGAATGCTTTGTATACTGAATACATATGCAACAACATGGAAAAGCCATTAGTAAACTTTTACGTTGGCTTGGGCAGTGTTTATCAGAAAACTGATTTGTTAACTGTTGAAGCCAAACGTTTGGGTTTACTCTCAGAACAAATGGATCAATACAAATCAGCTTCTAGTTTAAATTTACCCTATTCCACAAACCCTTTTCTTAAAACAGTGGCTGGTTTGTTTTATGAGGCGTCTGGAATGCTAAATGATGCACTCATTAGCTACGAAAACGCTTATTATGATTTTGAAAATAAAAATTGCCAAGAATACTATGGTTTAAAAATGCCCCAACAATTGAAGTCTGATATATTGATTTTAAACAAAAAAATGGGATTTTATGACAAAGAAGAGGTTTGGAAAAAAAGATTTAAAGAAAAATTGCCTGATGAAAAATATGCCCCTTCACTCATATTAATGATAGAGGAAGGTGTCGTTCGATCTAAATTAGAGAGAGCCAATTTGCCAGCAATTCCAAAGGCTCAGCCAATTCCAATTAAAGTAAACTCACAAGTTGTGGCTAATCCATCAAAGGGAACCCTTCAATCAAAAGGTAACCAAAATTCAGTAAATGCAAATATGCCAAAAGCAGATACACCACAAGTATTTTATCCGCCCTATATGGCAAAATATGTCCTAAGTTCATTTTCTGATTCACCAAAAATAACTTCTGTTTCAAGCGGCAAAGGTTCCTATCCAATTTTTAGGTTAATGGACTTAGATTACCAAATGGTAAGTGCTTATGGCAAACGTTATTATTATGAGCTTATGGGACATGGTTCTTCAGCCGATGCCGACTATAGACAATGGTTGTCATTGCCTTCTCGCATATCCTATGTTAAAATTCCGCTTGTGGCAGGTCAAAACAAATACACTGTTAAATTTATCGGAGGTGGAAAAGTAAAAGAGAGAACCATCAATATTGACAATCCAATGAAGACTCAAATTCGTCATGTTTTTATTCCTACTTTATAACAACAGCATTTTATTCTTTTGCCACAACTTTTGATTTTGATTCCTTTAATTCTTTCGGTTTGATCCAAAGCTAGGTTCAAACCGAAAGCCCTAAAAAGAAAAAACCAGCCTATTGCGCAGATTGTCATTTTTTTTTGATAATTAGCTTGTTTATTTATCTTAGCGGCGTAAAACAAATTCTGCTCCTATGAAATTCAAACAATTGTCATTGTTAAAATTTGCTTTTTTTTTAGCCTTAATAATAAGTGTTTTTAACTCAAAAGCCGACCATGAATTGGGCTCGCAAATTACCTATAGTTGCACTGGCACGCCAGGCGTATACTCAGTTACCTTAAAAGTGTATAGAGGTTGTTATGGTATTCAATTATGTGCAAATTGTCCAACATCATTAAGTCCAAGTTGTAGTAAGACCTTAAACATTAAAGGTGCTGCTTCACCAGCAGGGTCTGGATTGCCAACTAGCCCTTGCGCAGGTGTTAGCTTTGGTTCACAAAACGCACTTGTAGTTACTTCTGTAAGCGGATTTGATGTGGTGCAATTATGTAATACCGTAAAAACGGTTTGCTCCAATTGTGGCACCAGAACCCCAGGTACGTTTACGCCAGGAATAGAAGTTTACACTTTTCAAGGCGATATAAACTTATCATCTTTACCTGCATCCTGTTGTTTGGTTTCTATTGGTTTTTCAACATGTTGTAGGAATTCCTCCAGTACAACCTTGGCAAATCCTAACTCTTTAAACTTTTTCTCTGAGGCAATCATTAATAGGTGTGCTACACCATGTAACAGCAGTCCAACCTATGCTTTAGAATCAGAATTTGTAGTACCTTCTGGAAAAGATTTTATTTTGAACCTAGGAGCAACAGATCCAGATGGAGATTCTTTGAGTTATCACATGGGTTCGGCATTGATTGGTCCTAGTTCGCCAGCTCCTTATGCATCCTCTTTTTCACAATACGATCCGTTTCCTTACCTAGGTTTTGGACAAGGCCCGCCTATATTGCCGCCACTTGGCATAAATATGAATCCCATAAATGGCAATTATAGGTTCAGACCGATTGGGACTTTTGTAGAACCCATGGTTATTGAAATAAGACAATGGAAAACCATTGCTGGTGTGCCTACCTTGATGGGGATAACTAGAAAAGAACACAATTTTTATTCAGTTGCATCGCCGGCTAATAATACGCCAATTATCAAAATAGATACGAGTATTCAAACGAGTTATACTTATTCTATGTATGACACAATTTGTTCTTTACAACCCTATTGCAAAACAATTGTTGCTATGGATGCTGATGCATCAGATACCACAGATATATCTTGGAGTGTAAATCCCCTGATAACTTCAAGTGGAGGCATAATTACCCCCTTTTACAATGCTGCAACACGTGGATCAAATGGTCCGAGGCAAGATTCAGTTAAATTCTGCTGGACACCCCCAAATATTTTAGCAAGCAGTAAGCCCTATTATTTGAATTTTATTGCTAGAGACAGAGCTTGCCCGCTTAAAGGAAAAACACTTATTAATTTAGGATTGGTGGTAAATTTTGCACCAACGGCCTCTATTAACAAAGTTTTTATCAATGCAACTACACGAAAATTTAAATACACAAAAACGAATACTGCTTA
>JBILVK010000031.1:0-28199 GCA_044370475.1 Bacteroidia bacterium | reverse complement strand
ATTTTGCTCATAAAGGTTTCCAACCTTCAAATTATAACACCTTCCATGGGCAGGAATAACAGTGCCGTCCGACTTAATCATGATGTTTCGAGAAGCATCGTTACATTTTTTTCCAAAAAGTTCTTCTGGTCTTAAATAAAACTTTTTGAGTTGTTCCATCGATGAAATATTAGGAGAGAAACTCACTTCAAAGGGATAAGTGGTGTTTCTAATTTCATTAATCTCATCCATCAATAGCAATAAATCCATTTTATCTATGTCTATTTCATTGGTATTTGATAGGGTGGCATGATAGTCTATTCCCCATATTTTATTATGGTTTTCGGCTATATGCGCTGGCGTAAAATTGGTGTGCATGAACCCAATTCTCTTTAGAGGATACTCCTTAAAATAATCAACAAAGGCTTTCATATTAGCAATATTCCATTCTGTAATAACAAAGAATACAGAAATGTCTGGGTGCCGTTCTTCTTTAAGCAGTTCCTCAATTCCCTTTATTGCATTCTGAAAGGATTTAGCATTTCCACGAATTTCATTATGTATTTCTTGAGTGCCATCTAAAGAAATATTTATCTCTCCCAAACCTGCATCACATAGCATTTTTGCCTTTTGGGGTAAAGTTAAAGCATTGGTTGTTATGGCAGTATATAGTCTGTTTTGCTGCGCATAGAAAAGCGATTCCTCTAAATGTGTATACACCAAGGGCTCCGTAAATGCATATCCTAACTTGGCGTTAGGATAAAATTCTGCCGCTTGATCAATTACTTTCTTAATCAATTCAAGTGGCATATGCAATGGCTTACTTCCTATTAAATTGGTTGAAAAATTACTTTCGTTATAACCTATTCCTACATCACACATTTTACAATGCAGGTTGCAAATATTGTTTACACCCAATACCAACCACTCTGGTCCATAAAACAAATGTTGAGGATAAACTAAGGCGTTTACAGACTTAAGCTTTTTTGCTAATTGCATTGCGTTTAATTTTTAATAAGGTCTGGTTCATACTGCGACTTATTGCGAGCCGAACTTGGTGGCCTAATGCTTGAAAATGGAGCAAAAACTTCAATTTCATCGCGATAATACAAATTACCTAAATACCCAAATTCATGGTGTATGTGCGTTGGTATGCCCTTCAGTTTCTCATTTACGCTTTCTAATGTAATTCCCCATTCCAAAGCTAACCTTTCTGCGCTTGGCTCCATAAAAGAAATATACAATAGCTCTGTATAAGTATGATCTTGTTTCCTTGTAAAATCCAAATCGCTTTTTAAGGTATTTCTATAGGCTTCCAATTTTGTTGTTTTAGTTGCAACAATTTTGTTGAATTCATCCGCGCCATAAAAACCAGGTTCGTCTATCTGCTCAAAAAACAAAGGCTGAATATTAATTTCATGACACCACAAACAATTGGCAGGCTTGCCTGCTGGACCTTTAGCGGCGGCCAAAATAACTCCAGTTGTGTCATATATAGCAAACCTCAATTGCCCATTTTGCATTTGTTCTAGCACCTCAAACGAAGTAATCCTATAAGCCCCATCCTTTATCTTTCTATCACACTCATTGGCTACATAGGCATCCTCCAAATAATTTAAATTGGTGCTATCAGGTAAATCTATGATTCTATCATGCAAAGAAATTTTGGAATTGGTAGCAGCAAATTGCTTTGCATCAAACTTTTTGCCTTCTTTAAACTGGGAAAAGTTGTTTGCTACACCCGTAATGGCATAATAATGATTAGAGGAATTAAGCGTTAAAGCTATAAATCTCCCCAAATCTATGGCTCCAGTCTTTTTATATTCTTCGCTTTGCTTAAACAAATACAACAACTTAGAAAGAGCTTCTAGCCCAGCAGAATTAAAACCCAACTTATAAAAATCAACCTGCATAATATTGTTTTCCCAAACAATTGCCTCATCTATACTGCCTTTAGGTAAATCTGCACCTAAAAAACTTAATGCCCACACAAAGCCTATTTGTGCTAATTGCTTTGTTTGAATCTCGTATGCCTTATTCCATTTTAAATCTATGCTGTACTTATCATCATCCAAAATAGGCTCCTCTTTATGCACACATGCTTCAAAAGTCATGACAGTGCATAAAAACATAAATGCTAAATATAAAATACTCCTACTCTTCATGAATCATTTATAACCTAATCAATGCAAATTAAGATTGCCAAACAAATATATAATGCTCCAAATAACTACCATCATGTTGATGAAATAACTTTAGCCTAGCTCTGTAATTCATTTCCCTTATCTGTTGAAACGGGTTTAAAACAGAAAAAAACTTTTCCTTTCTGGTAAAATCGTGAGACTTCTTTTCAATAGAATTTTGGGCTATAACCTGATTTCGCTTTAACTCATGAATATCAATTGCCTTATTACAAGTAAGCCCTGCCAATTTAAAATATTCTTGCCATGCTCTTTTTCCAATTAATTCAGATGCGCTTTGGATCAAACCAAAATCATGCATAGCTCTCTTGTTTACCAATTCAACAATCTCTTTACTAACAGTTGCTTTCCAAATTGCATCATTACTAATAAAAATGCCCCCAGGCTTTAAAATGCGCTTTACTTCTCTTATAGCATTCAATAAATCTTTTTGATCCAAAATACCCAAAACAGACTCTGCAAATACAACATCAAAAGAGTGGTCTTCAAATCTTAGCTTACCACATAAATCACCAACATTTAATTGGATAAGCGTTTCTAATTCGCAATGCCTTATGCGCTTTTTTGCCATTTCTATTTGAGAGGCAGAGGAGTCTATTCCAACCAAAAAAACTTTGTTACTTTTAGATGCCAAGCTCACTAAAGTTGCGCCAGTTCCACAGCCTATCTCCATTACACTTGAGGGATTTAATTTAATAACTTCATCCAACAAATAATCAGTACTTTGTTTTCCTCCAGAATGCAAAAAATCTGCTCCCCTTTTACCCAAGTGATTTATATAATGCATTGCCATCAATACAAATAAAATTTATATTATTGAATTAACAAAACCTCGTCTTAGCTATTATGTCCTCACACAAGAAAAGTATTAAAAAGCACATTCCAACTTATTCTAAAGTTGCTGTTATACTTACCAATACTATTGTGTTGTTTATTTTGCTTAATCTTATTGCCCACTTTGTTCCTTCACCTTTATTAAAAAAACAAGAAGAAGGGATGATCATAAAGCCAAAAGACCTGCTTCAGCAAAACCCTACTCTATTGCAGCATATTCATGAGGGAAAGTCAACGCAGGATATCGCCACCTTATACCTGCAGGCACCTAACGTAAAATCACACCCCACACTCGAGTTTATGACTATACCAACATCAAGTACCTTTTACCATGTAGGTATTGAAAACTGTAGGTACAACTCATTTGTAACCAACAGCAATATTAAGCAGCGAATAAACAATAGCACTTGGCTTTTAGGGGGTACTACTACTTTTGGATATGGTGTTGCAGATGATGAAACAGTGGCATTTTTTCTCAATCAACTAGATACTTCAAATACTTACATCAATTTTGGAGCCCCCAGCTTTCACCAAAAAATGGAAATAGAAAAACTGGTTTTGATGCTGCAAAAAGGCTATCGCCCCAAACATGTCATTTTTTTGGATGGCCTAAATGATTTGTTTAAACTAACCGAAAGTAACTATAGCCCTTTTGAAACGCCTAACAAGCCTATCAATGCCTATAGCAACGACTTTAGCCTTGGCTCAATCACAATCAATAAGAACTTGTTTTATGCGCTTCCTGTTTTGAAACGATATTATGAATTCTTGGCATACCGCATGGTTAAAAAAGGGAATATAACACCTGAAATGCTTAATAACATTTATGAAAGTAATTCCTTATACAATACACAGCCTTTTTTACATTACCACCTTTGTGAGGTTTTATTAGAACAACCTAAAAACACAACAGTTACTTCAGATAAAATATTAAATTATTATAAAGAAAATTTAACCTTGTTAGATGCCTTAAGCAAGGCATACCATTTTGAGTATACCGTTTTCATGCAGCCAATTGGCTTGTTTTTACCAACAAATTCTTTTGTTAAAGATACCTCTGTTATAAAGAAAAGCTTTCGGTTTTATAAAAATATTGCTCCTGCGTACCAAAGAATTGTTGAGGAAGTTACGCAACAAAAACTTCCTCATTTTTACGACCTTTCATATGCACATGAGCTTTGTCCGCATCCATATGTGGACCTTACTCATTACTCAAAATCAATGAATAAAAAATTAGCAGAATTGATCCTACAAAAAACCACTTTACCTGGAGGAAAAAATTAATTCATTTCTTTACAATTCAAATGAAACAAAAAACAACTCATAAAATATTGCGCCTTTTCCAGAATTTATTATTAATGAGTATTTCTGTTTTAGTTTGTATTACAATTATTGAAGTTACTTATCGCTACCAGCTATTCGACTTTTACAAGTCGGAATTCAACTACCTCAACAAAATAGCTTTACAAAAAAATAGTTCTAAAAAAGTGTTGGTCTTTGGCGATTCATTCACAGCCGCTGCAAATAGTTATGTGAATAGTTTAAATGATAGCTTAAACGATATAACATTTGTTAACGCTGCTATTCCTGGCATCGGCGTCCAAGAAATGAATTGCATCGCAAACAACAGAATACAAGAAATAAACCCCTCTCTAGTTATTCTTCAAGTATATGTTGGGAATGATTTAATCGATATTGAAAAACCTATTAATTGGAATACCATTTCCTTTGCTAGAAATGCCTATTGGTTGCTTGCAAATAAAATTTATTCCTTTCGGTTTCTAAACTACAAATTGGGTCAAATAAAACAAGTTAGTGGACAGTCTCTTGAAACTGAATTTCTTAAAAACAAGGATTCTTTCTCCCCCGACAAAATGAGTAAAAGAGAAAAATTATTGGTTCAGGCCGACCCAAATTATTATGAAAAATCAATAAAAATAAAACCAGATTTCGAAAATAGATTTGACGTTTTTATATCACAAATAAACCAAATTGCTAGGCTTTGTTTAAGTAAAAATATTCCGATAAAAATTCTTGTAATACCCGCTAGTTGCCAGGTTTCTAATTATTATAAAATGAACTTAGAGGCTTGTGGGGCGCAATTTAATGAGGGTAATACCTTTGATACAAACTATCCTTTTATTGCCCAATTAAAAGTGCAAACGAAACCTAATTCCATTGAAATTCTAAATCCACTTCCTTATTTGCAACAACTAGATTCCACTGGTAATAGGCTTTATTTTGAAAACGACTTGCATTTAAATAACAGAGGAAATATGGAACTGGCAAAGTTTGTTCGCTTGCACTTGTAACATAACACTTTGATATAACTGAAAACTCTTTTCTGCTAGCGATAATAATGAATAATAGAGCCCGCCATAAAATTGAGCTTATTTTTCCCTACCACATTTTTTCAAATGTGTTTGTATCAAATACTTTATTTACTTCTTTAAACTGTGTTGAGCTGCTGTTCTTTAATGCTATAGAACTCTCTTTTCTCCATAATCTCGATAAGAAAGCAATAGGTGTAAGAAACAATACATAAATTAAACCAAGCAATATGGGAGGAAATATAAAACTCAAAATATGGGCTAGTTTCATCCAACCTTTTACCATAAATGTGGCAATATCAGCGGAAAGCAGGGCTATAACTCCTATAATGAAAGAGGCATATAGAAAACCTATTCCCCCTTTTATTAGGTAAATTAATAGTAAAACAACCACAAGGGTTAAAATTACTTTATACGGATTTTGTGTTTGAATTGCCACTAAAACAAGGTATAAATAAACGGAGCCACCGCACTGCCACCTCCAAAAACAATGATTACGCCAAGTAACAATAAAACTAGGATCATGGGTGCCAACCAATACACCTTTCTTTCTTTAATAAAGCACCATAAATCTTTTAAAAATTCCATCCTACCCAATTCCTTACAAACATAAAATTAATCAACTATACTCCTATAACATGCAAATAAAATGATCACTCACCCTCTGTAAGTTATCGAATCCTAATTGCTGGTCATTTTTTCTCATCAATCACGAGTAAATGTTTTAGTCCATTTTTCTTTTTTCTGCCACTCAGCTTGCTCGGTTTTACAATACACAAAATTATCTATTACCAGATAATCCATTTCAGTTGCCATGAAACATTGGTAGGCATCAAAGGGACTACAAACTACTGGCTCTCCACGTACATTAAAACTTGTGTTTACTACTAATGGAAAGCCTGTTTGCTTGTAATAGGCATTAATTAGCTCCCAATAACGCCAATTTGTTTCTTTATGAACCGTTTGAACTCTTGCAGAAAAATCAACATGGGTAACAGCCTGAATTTCACTTCGAGTTACATATAATTTTTCTAAAACTGACAATTGATTATAATGCTCTGGTAGCTTCTTCTGAAGCTCCTTTCTTATTGGAGCCACAAACAACATATAGGGTGAAAAACTGTTAAGGTCAAAATAATTGCTTGCATATTCTGCCAAAACAGAAGGGGCAAAAGGCCTAAAACCCTCTCTGTATTTGATGTTTAAGTTTAATTTCTTTTGCGTTCCTTCATCTCTTACATCTGCCAAAATACTCCTATTGCCTAAAGCCCTCGGACCAAATTCCATTCTCCCTTGAAACCAACCTACTATGTTTTTTTCTGCAATCTTAGAGGCAACAAATTGTGTAAGTTCTTCAAAGTTTTGAAAATGCTTGGCAACAGCAGATACCTTTCTGTTCATCTGTTGTATTTCAATCTGTGAAAATCCCGGCCCTAAGTAAGTGCCTTCCATTCCATCAAAACCATCAACCAAAACTCTTGGTTCAGCGTAATACATATAGTTAACTGCCAATGCCGCACCCAAAGCACCACCAGCATCTCCAGCGGCAGGTTGAATATAAATGGCCTTAAAAATGTTTTCCTTTAACAGTTTTCCATTGGCAACGCAATTTAACGCTACACCGCCTGCCATACATAAATAGTCAGCTCCTGTAAGGCGTTTAGCTTCATAAGCCATTTTTAGAACAATTTCCTCAGTTACTGTTTGTATGGCTAATGCCAAGTTGCAGTGATGCTGTTGTAATTCATTTTCCTCTAATCTTTTCCCAAACCCAAAAAGCGCTTTCCACTTGTTTTCGTGAACCATTCTTAATCCCGTAGCGTAATTAAAATATTTTTGGTTTAGCCAAATAGAACCATCTTCTTTTATAGAAACTAGCTGCTCTTTTATCAGCTGAATAAATCTTTTTGTTTCCAATGCATCACCTTCGCCATAAGGGGCTAAACCCATCAATTTATACTCACCAGAATTTACGGTAAAACCCAGGTAATAGGTAAAGGCACTATACAGCAATCCCACAGAATGAGGAAACATCATTTCCTTTAGCAATTGTATTCTCCCATTTTCTCCAACACCTATAGAGGCAGTACACCACTCGCCAACACCATCAATGGTCAAAATAGCAGATTTATGATAGGGCGAAGGATAAAAAGCACTTGCTGCATGAGACAAATGATGCTCAGAAAACAACAACTTTGTTTTCCTTTTATCAATATCGGCTACTTTTTTCAGCTCATCATAAATTCGCTTTTTTAGAAACAATTTCTCATTGAGCCAAATAGGCATTGCCTTAATAAAATTAAGTAAGCCCTTGGGAGCAAACGCATAATAGGTTTCTAAAAGTCGCTCAAACTTTAAAAAGGGCTTATCATAAAAAACAACGGCATCTAAATCATTTAATTCAATTCCTGCCTCAAGCAAACAATACTTAATCGATTCTATTGGAAATTCGGCCGTGTGTTTAATCCTTGTAAATCTTTCCTCCTGCGCTGCAGCAACAACCTTTCCATCAACAACAATTGCCGCTGCCGAATCATGGTAAAATGCCGATATGCCCAATATTGCTTTCATTACTTATGTTGCAGCACCCTATAGTCTATTCTTTAAAATTCGTTCTGCCCATTTCGGCTTTCCGCATAGTATAAAAACCAACTCCCCTATTTTCATCCGATAAATATAGCGTCAAACTATCATTTACATTACAAGCCTTTAAGCCGTTAATGCCCAAACTTCTAGGTGGCATTTCAAAACACTTTGTCTGTCTAACCAAAAAATCAATTGGAACCTGCTTGCTAGAGGGTCCATCAAAATCGAAATAATTGATGAGTAAATGGTTCTCAAAGACTTCGAAATCGTAAACCAATAAAGCTTCTTCCTTCTTAAAAAAATAATTCTGTGGGAATACCTGGGCTTTTAAAGGAATAAAACAAACTAACAATAAAGTAAATAAATAATGTCTTTTGATGGTAATTCCTGAGAAATAAGTCAGAATCAAAAATAAACCTATCATGGCAAACATTCGGGGAAATTTAAACAAGATAAAGTTTTGGGGAAACCAATAAAATGGGATATTAACTGCTACCAATAACAACAATACATAAATATAATACTCGGCCGAAAAGGACTTGATTGTTGAATAAAAATAAACAGTAGGAAGCAACAGCAACAGCAAACTAAAGCTATTTCCATAACCACTGATCAACATCGAACAAAGCATCCAAATCCCAAACTTAGCAGGCTGCTCAATCTTTTTTGAATTTGAACACAAAACACTCAAACCCACAATCATGAACTTAAAAACCAATATTGCCTTTAAATAAATCATGGGTTCATTAAACCAAGCATTTTTATTGTTTAAAACATCTGGTACAAAAAGTGTTTTAAGCAACACTTGCATGCTTTGATAATTCAACGCATACGTGTCGTTAATTTCACCATTGAATAGCCTAGGTAAAACAGAAAAAAGGTAATTAACCCAAACCGGAATGGTAATAAATGGAAACGATACCAACAGAAAAAACAATCCAACAAGAGATAAATAAAATATAGCCTTGAAATCCTTATTGAATGCCAAAAAAAGAAAAACAAAGGCAGGACTAACTTTCAAATGTATCGCCAATGCCCACAAAGCAGCCATCAACCAAAGGTTTCCTTTTTGATATTGAACAAAGCCTTCTACCAAAAGAAAAAGTAATAAAAAATAAGATTGCCCTTCAGCAATATTGTTTCGAAATGGCATGAAAAAAAGTACAGGGAAAAACAACCAAAAAACCGAAGGGAGTGAATACTCTTTGTTTAAACGATAAAGGGTAAAAAGCAATAATGTCAAATTTAACATATTCCAAATTGCCTTAGCTACCTCAACTTTAAATCCCACAAATGGCAGGTAAACAATGGCAGAAAAAGGAGGTACAGGTGTATAATTCAAAAAGAAGCTCCTCTGTCCCAAATCAAATATTCTTAAATTAAACGAGGCAACATCGTAAATCCATAAACCCCAATTTCCACCCAATAAAAATTTTGATCCATAATAGTAATTCCCAAAATCGCCAATAGGTGCCGAGTAGTTTTTAATGATAAAAAACAATCCCAATACCAAGGTAGGTACTAGCAAAAAATATGGGTGTTGATATTTGATATTCTTTATCATTTTTCAAACATCCCAATTTTATGGTGCTTATATAAATATTGATATAAAAATAAACTCAAAACCTGCGTAATTACATTGGCCAAAACGGCCCCTTCAATGTTTAACATTGGTATAAATAAAAAGCAAAGCAGAACATTAATGATAATAAATAATAAGCTAAACCTCATTACATCTTCCTGCTTATTGTTCTTAAATAATAAATAAATCCTCAGCATATAAAAATAGGTAAGCAAACCATATAAAAAGCCTAAACCATAAATAGTGAATGACAAGTTAAAATGGTATATATAGGTAACTATTAAGTAGGTTAATATTGTCCCAATTACAGAGATTACCAGGCCAATTCCAACAAAATAACGCTGAATTTTAGGATAAGATGACTTTGGTAGTCGATACAAATTCTTAATAAATGGACCAGCTATTAACCCTGGAAAGGATTGCATAAATAGTAAGAAACTACTAAAAACTTGGTATTGGGCTACCTCAATTTTTGTCGACATCCAAACCACACAAATCATGTCCGATTTTTGTTGTAAAACAGCTGCAAACCCCAACATCATAAAGGGAAGTAAGGCCTTTAACTTTGAATAATTAGGCTTAAAAGAATGCCTAAGGGTAAAGTACGACCGAAAGTAAAAAATTTGAATGCTGGTTTTTAAAAAATAACCCATCGTTATGATAAGCAACACATCGTTAAATGAAAGATTCTTTCGAAAAATTAAGAGCGTTGAAATGCTAACTAACAAACCCACGGTTTCTGCTATAACATTCACCGTGAATTTTCTTAGGAATAAAATCGGAGCCTCAAACGCTTGCATGAAAAATCGCAATATGATCCATGAAGATAAATGTAAAATGACCTGTATATCTGTAGATATAAAATACACACCCAACAAAACTGGCAACAACAAAAACAACCTACTACTCAACGAATCCATCCAATTCCCTTGAATCTCCGATGGATTTTCACTAAACAATTTCATTAATGCATCTTTATTTCCCCATGCACAAAATTGAGTGGCAATGTACATGTATAGCTGCATTTCAGTTATTTGACCCCACCATTCTGGCACAAGCATTC
Organism: Bacteroidia bacterium; assembly: GCA_044370475.1. Lineage (GTDB taxonomy): Bacteria > Bacteroidota > Bacteroidia > UKL13-3 > UKL13-3 > B1. The sequence continues at coordinate 17,624 of JBILVK010000031.1, read as the reverse complement.
GAATCACAATGGCAGATGTAATAATGTTTGCTGCGCTGGGCAAGAACATACTCAGTGCATTTCCTAATACATTATAAACTCTTAATACATTTTTTGAATTGCTGAAGCCCAATTTATCTTTCGTTTAATCTAATGGTCTAAACATTTTAATATGCTTTGTCATCACCAAAAAGCATTAGCTTTATACTTTTAGCTATAATAAAAAAATCCAAAAAAAGACTCCAATGATTCAAATAAAATAAATCAATTTTCAACCTGCCTCTTAACATCCTGTTGTCTACCATTTCTCCCCTAAAGCCTCTAATCTGAGATAGGCCTGTAATTCCAGGTTTAATTTGATGTCTTAGCTGAAAATTGTCAATTTGCTGGGATTGGTCCTTTGTGTGCTTTATCATCAGAGGGCGCGGACCAACAATCGACATTTGTCCTACCAAAACATTCAGGAATTGTGGCAATTCATCTAAACTAAATTTGCGTAAAAAAAACCCAATGCTCGTAACCCTCTGATCAAATTTAGATGCCTGTATTTCATGTGCCTGCTCATTTACATACATCGAGCGAAACTTAATGCAAGGGAATTCTTTATTGTCTATTCCTGTTCTTTTTTGCACAAAAAATACAGGGCCATTAGAAGTCAATTTAATTAAAATAGCAATAATGGGTACTAGCCAACTTAATACAAAAAGAATTGCAAATAGGGTAAAAAAAAGGTCGAACGAACGTTTTAAAAGTTTATTTATTCTACTTTCAAGCAATACCTTGTTCCCGCTCATTACCTTGTTTATACTCTTATCCAAATCCTTTCAATTATCATAAGAAAGTAACCAATTCTTTCATAATAACAATACTACTCATTTCTATCGTTACTTGAAATTGTTCTACAATTATATCCGTTAAACAAGCAAATAAAAAATGCAAAAAACACTATTCCTTTATTTGTGCTCAAAACACATTCAGTAAAAGAAACCATTATAAAAATCATGAAAAACAAAATAGATAATACATTTCCCTGCTTTTTATAATGGTTAAAAACAAATGAAACTAAAAAAATAAAATATAAGAGCCCTAAAAGACCCATTGAAATAAAGGTCTCCACCCATTGATTATGGGGGCCATAGCCAATATAACCCGTGTCTCCCAATTGTTTGTTTCCAATATATAGTCCCCTTTCAGTGTATTTTTGATTTAATAAATCCTGAAAATCTCCTACACCCACACCAGAAATCCACGCCCTTTTTTCATTAATTATTTCATAACAAAACTTCCAAATTACCAATCGTAAAGTTAAGCCTGTAAATGGAGTATCATATCGATATTGATTTAATTTTAATACTTCGGTATTTGAATTAAACTCAATTTGAAACCGCTGCCTAACTGGCTTTAGGATCAATACTAAAGAACAAAAAATCATAGCGCCAGAAAAAATCAATCCTTTATGATACCTTGACCTCAACTTCCAAACTAAAAACAAAACAACGCCTATTAATGTCCCAAATAGCAACATTTTAGAACTTAATAGCACCAAGCCAAACATTAAAAAAACCATAGAGACAAGGCTAATGCGCCTTTCAACTATGCTAAAGTTTTTATAATAATAAAGTAAAACGAATAAACTAAAAGAGCAATAAATAGATAGATAAATTGCATTGAGACCTAATATGGAAGATAAGTTATGATAAAAAAAAACACCCCAATCATTTGAATGTATAAACAACACAAATGCACCTCCTAAACAAATAAGTATTGAGACCTGGCAAGCAAACACGAAGCTTAAAGAAACCTTTTTAATTGTGCTGCCTGACGAATGACCCAGTAATAAGAGAGGAAAAAGCAAGAAAGACAATCTTCTCTCAACAACTAAAAAAGCTTCATGGCTATTTTGACTTATGAGGGCAGAAAATATTTGAATCACAAATAGTCCCATCACCAATAGGGCCAATTTGTTTGTAAGCAATTGTTGAAGTTTGATATTAAGATTTCTATCGAACAAAAAGTTAAGCGCTGCCAAAATAATTATTAAGCTGCTAAGTCCTATAGGCAAAAAAACACTCGAAGATACAGCAACCAGTAAGGCTTCATCAATTTGTTGTCTTGAAATTTTGTTGCCTAAAACAGTCATCGTTTACTTGTAATTAGGTTCTCATATGCATCTACTATACTATTCCATGAATAGTCAGTTTCAATTTTAGACACATTATTTTTGATAGATTGATTTACAAAATTTAAATCCTCTGGTTGGTTTATCCAATTGCAAATCTCATCTTGATTATTAAAATAAAAGGCATCACCCCCCAGAACCGCTTTATTAAATTCATTGGCATTGGCACAAATAAAAGCCTGCGACGACATTGCCTCCAGTAGGGAGGGATTAGTGCCACCTACCGTGTGCCCATGAAAATATATTTTAGAATAATACCTCAAATTGTTTAAGGTGTTCAGGTTGTATATCGGACCTAAGAATTTTACTTTATCAGATTCGAACTTTTCTTTTAAGTACTGTGCAAATTTATTCTTTAACGACCCTATCAATAAAAGAGGGTGCTTTGAATTACTTAATAAGTACCCTTCAATAATACATTCTAAACTGTTTTCCCTTTCAAAACGTGCAATTGCCAAATAATACGATTTTGCCTCTACATGATAGGGTGCTATTTCGTTTACATTAGGCTCATAAAAGACTTTAGCACCATAAGGAATAAAAGACGAATCAGCTTTATGTGTCTGTTGTAAGTAATTCTTAATCGCATATGAATCGGCAATCAAATAATTACTCGATTTAACAGCAATCCATTCCGATAGCTTCAAAAAGGCTTTTACAGGTTTAGAATATTTGCTTCTCTTCCATTCCAAACCATCCATATTCGTAAAAATGGTTGATTTGGCTGGCAACAAAAACCACCATATAGCACTGCTGGTATAGCCTAATTGAATAATGGCATCAAAACCTCTTTTTCTTGAGTCCCTAATGCAATGAAAATCATAGATGAACTGGCCAAAGGTTCCAAGCTTATCCTCAGGGTCTTTACAAGTAATAATGTTTACCCCTAAATATTGATTTTCGGTATAGGGATGTAATGATGAATTATAAACAAAAACGTCATGGCCACGCTCAACCAAGGCTACAGAAAGGTATTCGGCTAATTGTTCAAACCCACCGTAATTATTTGGAATTCCCCTTGTGCCTAAAATTGCTACTTTCATCAATGTTTTGCAGTAGAACTTCCAAATAACTTGTTTTTTACTTTTACAGCTGGATCATAAATCAATGCAAGGAACTTTTTAAACGGCTCGTCGTCATTAGGATGCCAATCTGTTGTTCTAGGCTTTTCTATATGTCTTTTATGTATAGTATAGGCATAAGAGGCAATAGAAGTGCGATAAACACCCTCTGGAAAGGAGGTTAAACCATATCCGTGCAAGGTATATTTTCTTGTTTGCTGGATAACCATTCTGTTAAATGGGACCTCAATTTCTGCCTTTTCACCCGATCGCAAATCCTCTAATTTTAATTGGCCGCCATAGGCTGGCTTCCAATCTTTGTTTAAATAAAAAAGCAAATTCAAATTTCTATACCAATTTGGATGCAAAGGGTGATAATTGAAATCCACATGCATATCCAAAAAACTGCTTTTCTTACCCTGATGTATACCCCCACCATGAAAAGCCTTATCTACAAAAACATCTTCATTGGTTACAAACTGCAAGAATTGCTTAAATCGATCCGAAACTAAGTCATTATACAACTCTTCAAACAAGGGGGAAATCTCCTTTATCTTGGACTTTTCAAACTTATTGGCAGCAAAAACATAATCTCGACTTTTTGTTTGAATATCTGGAATTTCATTGTATAACAATTCAACCTTCTGCTCATCACAAAAGGCATCAATACATATATGAGGAAACGGCTTAGCCAATAAATAGGCTAACCTAAATTCTTCTTTGTTTTTTTCTAATCTTTCGAAATCAATCATTTTCCAATACTTTTTTATATGCTGCAAGTGTCTGGTCAGCTGCCTTTTCCCATGTATATTCGTTTTGAACTTTTTCCTGCAAGGCCTTATTTATTGGGCTTCCCATAGCCAACTCTATGGCCGAAGCTATAGAATTGGGGTCATCAGGATCACAATAATAAGCCAAATCCCCAAAATATTCACGCACATCCCCCTTATCACTTACCACAATATTACAACCCATGGCTGCTGCCTCCAAACTAGAAAGTCCTGTAGTTTCAAACCAACTTGGCAAAACATGAACTTTTGCGTTTTTATAATATTCAATAAGGTCTGTTTGTTTAACCTGAGGTATAAATTGAATGTTATCAGAGGCAGATTCAATACATTCATTTACATAGGATTTCTGATTTTCTGAAGAACTACCAATTATTTTTAGCTGATAGTGTTTTCCTGAAATGCCTTTAATTAAATTAATTTGGTTTTTACGTCCTTCAATTCTTGCCACACATAAAACTTCTTTATTGTTTTTTTGAATGCGGTCTGAACCTAAACTAAACAAACTGGTGTCAACTGCATTTACAACAACATGATATGGAACCTCAATCTTAAACTCTCTCAATAATCTATGGTATTCACTTTTTGAATTAGGCAATAAATAAGAAGCATGGTTCAAAAGATACTTAATAGAGCCTTCGTGCCCTAAAATAAAGTACTTATAACTGCTAACTTTTTCAGACCTTAATAAAAATTTTGCTACAGTTTTAGTATACTCAATAAAGTTCTTTGAAAAAATCTTTGCTAAAAATCCAATCATATCTTTTCTGTGAAATCTATCAAATTCACTGTAATCAACATAAATTGTAGAGATCACAAATGGCTTATTAGCCTTTAAAACATGGCCCAAATGGTCCTCACAATCAATAATATTAAACAAATGCAATAAATCATATTTTGCATAATTTATATTTGATTGATTAGACAAAATAGTATCGACTTCTACGCCTATTTTTCTTAAAAAATTTGCAGTATTATTAACTTGTATAGTATCACCGCCCGGGATAGAAAATAATGTTGACCTAGCTAAAAATAACACCTTCATAAATCTAATAAAATGCAATATGCGAAGAACTTTTAAAATTATTTCAATTTAAAATTTCCAAGGAAATTAGCAAACTAAATAATAATCAGAGCTTATAATTTTTAATTTTGAAAAATATATTTATATATTGAAACACCAATTTTAAATCAATTTGCCTTTTAAATAGTGACAAAAACCAAATTAAACTTAAGGATAAGCGTAATCTTTTGTGCCAAAAATTTATTTCCCTTGTTGCTGGTTTAACACCCTATCATTAAGTCATTTATATTTAACTATACTTTATTTGGGATTTTTTGTTTTGGGATTTTATTGCTCAATTTAATACATCACAAAAACAAAGACCTTCAATCAAAACATACTATTATTAGATAACCAAATCTATAAAATGACAAAAACAGAAAAAACACTACTATTCTTAATCATACTTATTGGCCTTTTATTAAGATTTTATAATTTAACATTTCAAAGTTTATGGCTTGATGAATTGCATACAATGATTGAAACTGATCCTAAAATTAGTTTTAAAGAGCTCTTAAATTACTTGTCTTGTTGCGATTTACATCCTCCCCTATTCTTTTTTCTGGAGAGACTATCATTTAGTATATTTGGTCATTCAGAATGGATTGCTAGAAGTTTAACAGCAATAGCAGGTACCACCAGCATTTGGGCTATATTCTTGTTAGGTAGGGAATTATACAATACAAAAACTGGCTTAACGGTTGCTGCTTTTACTTGTGTAAACTACTATAGTATTTATTATTCTCAAGAAGCAAGAGGATACATACTCGCATTTTTATTTGCTTCTCTTTCATTTTTATACTTGGTTCGATTGGTGAAAAACCTAAATAGAAAAAACACTCTTCTATTTAGCCTTTTCACTTTGCTTATGATGTTCACTCATTATTACGGTATTTTCGTAACAATTGCGGAAGCTTTTATACTAATGTCTTTTTGGTTACTGGAAAAAGAAAAAAAATCCCTTTTATTCAAGCATATACTAGGTAGCTTTATTCTAATTGGACTGATATATGCAAGTTGGACTCCATATATTATGGACATGAAGTTAATCAAGTCGTTCTGGATTACTAATGTATCCTCGAACTTTGCAACAGATTACTTTTTTGAATACTTTGGTAATTCCGATTTGTTGAAACCGTTTCTTTACTTATTTTTAATGGGATTTTTTGTGCAACTATTTTCAATAAAAGGAAACCTCAAAGAACAACCGTTTTTTTTCGGGTTCTTTATACTGGTTGCTTGGATATTTATAACATATTTGATCCCATACTTAAGGTCTATTTTTGTTATTCCTATGTTGCATCCTAGGTACACAATTGTTGTTCTACCTGCTATTTTATTGATTATTGCTAGTGGTGTTCAAAATATACAAAATCAAGTTATCAGAAACATGCTTATCGGTGTCTTTATTTTTATTTCTCTTCTCGATATAATTAGTTTAAAAAAGTATTATTCTCAACCAAATAAAACGCAATTTCGAGAAATTACAGCTTACATTGCCAACCACAATGAACTGAAGCTCCCCATTATCAATCCAAAAACAGCTTGGCATTTCCAGTACTATGCAAAAAGCAATAAAATTGAAAATCAACTTTTAGGAGAAAACACAGACCACCTAATTGATTCATTTATTCAATCAAAAGTAACGAAGGGTTTTTGGCTGGTTGGTTCGCATAATAATCCACCAAAACTTACCGAAGAACAACAAAAATCTATTTCATCAAATTATATTCAAACAATAGATTTAAATTATTTTGATTCTTGGCTTCAACAATATATTTCCACAAATTCACTATCTGATAAATATTCTGCAGTATTTTTTCACCCTTCATTATCTTTTAACATAGATAAACAAGATTTCGTTGTTTTATGGGGTAGTAAAATGGCATCAGAAGTTTTAACACTTAAAAAAGGAAAGTACTCTTTAAAACTATTTTCAAAAGGCACATCCGTAAATGGCGAATACCCAAAAATAAACATCCTAGTAAACCAAAAAAAACTTGCTGAATATATCCCCAAACCTCAAATAGAACAAGTTGATTTTACCTTTGAAACGGATGGCTCTCCAACTCATTTTGTTTTTGAAATGACAAACGATTTTACTGCGCAAGGTGAAGATAGAAATTTCTTTATTCAGAAGGCTTTTGTGTTGAGACTTGATTAGTATTCGTTTGTTTAACATCAAATTGCTTAAAAACAGTTGAAAATGCAATTACCCAAATAACATACTCAACTATATTGGTGATGTAACTGCCAGTAAATTGATAAACAAATACAAAAACAAATAACAAGGTGCGGTAATAGTTTTCAAGCACTTTGGTTTTTATAAAAAAATAGAAAATCAAACTAAAACGAATAGCTATTCCAAAAATTCCAAATATAGCCATGGTCTCTGCAACAGCATTGGGGATTCTAACCACCTCCAATTCACCCCAATAATTAAGATACCGCTTTACAACGTCGTAAGCCAATTCCTTTACCTGCCCCAATCCTGAACCAAACCAAATACTCTTTTCTTTTGCAACCATCCATGCCAATTTGTAAGATTCATTGGTTCTTCCCCTAGTAGAGGTATCTATACCTGATAGTATATTGTTTATCCTAATTAATAGAACGTTATTCGGAAAAAAAATCAAGATAATTGTTGCCGTGAAAAACAATACCACAAGGAAAATAATCAAATAGTTAAAAAAGTTTCTTTTATAAAAAACCTTTTGCCAATGAATAATGTAGATAGCTAGAAATGCAATCAGAATAGCTCCTAAAACACCCATCGATAAAGATAAAAACAATGGAACTAAAACAAGTATCAAGGTTCCATTTGCTGGCTTTGTGTTGATCCTAAAAAATATTTTCGCTAAATAATAAATAGCAATTGGCGCAAACAATAAGGAATAATAAGATGCTTCAAAAGTCAATAAGGCCAAACGATGGAAGCCTTCAACAGATTGAGTGAATTTGTTTTTATACCACAATACTTCCCTAAACGGAGTAAAATAAATGATACAAGCTATTAGGGTAAAGCAAAAATTAGCAATCAAAATTCGCTTAAAAATTTCCTCTAATTCATGGTAGCGCTCAATAAAATAATAGAAACCCACTACAAAAATATAAGTGCTTACAATTAGTAAATTTGAAACAATAAACGACTTCAATTCAACCCCCAAAATTAAGTGAATGAGGTCGTAAGGAATCAGTACAAAAAACAAGGGAAGCAAAATGGGCTTCTTCGTTTTTTTCAATATCCAAAAATAAATGAGCGGGCTAAGAATGTTGGTATATAACAAGCCTCCAGCCAAACCCACACTATTAAAAAAAAAGTATAGGTATGCCAATAACTGATATCTAGTTGCTCTTAGCTTGCTCAACTTAAAACGTTTTATATTACAATGTTTCGAATATAACTAGAAAACTTTATATGAACCGACTTCAAAATTTCATCACAATCAACAAACAAAAGTTTTAATACAAAATTTAGCTTTTTATAATATTTTCGCTCTTTAAACAATAGATATGCAGAACCACGAATTAAAGGATGATGAGTTTGATATGGAAGAAATGCTTTACAAACTCCTTTTACTTTTTAAAAAGGTAATTAACTGGATTTTATACCCTTTTAAACTGATGCTCCTCAATACAAAGAGACTTCTTCTTCTATTTGGCATCTTTGCTATATTAGCTGTTATCGTTAGGTTCACGGCTCCTCCAATTTATAAATCACATTTTGTGCTTAAACCTGCCAATCAACTTGACTTAAATTTTGCTGGTATGTTGAATGATATTGAAGTTTTAATAAAAGACGACGATTATGAGGAGTTATCTAATGTGCTTCAATTAGATCAATCAATCTGTGAAAATATCTTTAAAATCGACAATGAATTGATCAAAGCCAATAAATATTTTAAATACACGGATAGTATTAATTCAATTATCATAGAAATATATTCCTATGATAGAACAAGTTTTGATACCGTTCAAAAAGCAATTTACAATTACATTGAAAATAGCGACTACTATTCTAAAAGCAGAAATATTAGAATCGAAAATATCCAAGAAATGGCACTTAAGTTAAATAAGGATATGAGCGATATCGATACCTTAAAAAAGTCATTAACCCAAAATGCCGGGCCAAGGGCTGCTGGCGGTTTTGTTTATGGTGAGCCCATTAATCCCATGAATGTTTACGAAAAAGCAATTGTTATTTATAAGGAACAACTCTCATTAAACTATCAAAAAAAATATACCGCTTGCTTTGAATTGGTAAAAAAATGCGTGAAAACTAAAAAGAAATTCTGGCCTCGTTTATCAATTTTATTACCAACAGCCCTTATTTTAAGCCTTTTAGCAAATCTGGGATTTAATTTAGTTGCAGCCAAATTCAATAGGAATCCACAAGACTAATTTGTTCGGCAAAAAATTATTGATTTGGTTCTATGACTCATGAGACTGACACTCATTTTATCAAAGCCACAAACCAAAATTATTGTTTACCTGATTTCGCTTTTTTAACCACCACTAACTTCTGACCAATAAAAACCTTGTTATTGCTCAAGTTATTTGTAGCCATTATATCTGCTGGCTTTAACCCATATTGTTTCGCAATTGAAAATAAGGTCTCCCCTTGCCTTACCACATGCATGCCCGCTGTACTTTGTGGTTCTTTAGTATCGGCACTTGTTATTGCTGGATTAATAATTAATCTCTGACCTACCGAAATACTATCGCCTTGCAATAAGTTTAAGTACTGAATTGCATCAACCCTTATTCCATATTTTTTACCTATGCCATATAAGGTCTCTCCAGATTGTACAGTATGAAAAAAGCTCAAGTTCTCCTTAAAATCATGCGACGTATCTTCCCCAACCACCTCAATAGGTTCCTGCGTTTCTATGTTTTGCACCGCATTATCATAAACCTTCTGGTTATATTGGGTGTCTTGAACCAATGGCATCACTGCAACCTCTCCAACCACCTTGCTTGGCGCAATCAAAATAACCACAGAATCCCTTAAAAGTGGCATTTTATCTCGCTTGTTCTTCAAGAAAATAATCTCCCCTGTTGCTGGCTCAATGCCCTCATCCATCAAATTTCTCTCCAACAACTTATCTAACCTTATCGCATAACGCTGACTAATCCAATGCATCGTTTCCAAACCCTTCACTTGGTAATAAATACTGTCTGTTTTGGCTTTTTTCGACCTTAAATATACCGTATCTCCAGCCTTGTATACAGCGTCTTTCTTCAAATCATTGTATTTGTACAATTGATAAACACGCAGCTCATAATCCAAGGCAATTTGAGCATAGCTCTCATTCGGCTTCGCTATCGTAGCGGATACCCCATTATTTACAAATTCAACCCCATAACTTCTAACCGTTTCAGCCTTCCCTTCTTTCAACTCACGCGCCTCTTCCTCACTTAATTTAACCCAATCAAAACGATCCAACTTATGCCTTTCTATGAAAGTAATCAACAATTCCGCATACTGAGGATTCGTTGCATATCCTGCCTTTTTTAAACCGCGTGCCCAAGATTTATAATCTGTCCGCTCCAAATCAAACAAAAAGGCATACCGCGTATTGCGCATCAAAAAATCAGAATGATCCCTGTAACTATCTATCGCAGCATCATATTTCCTAAAACACTCCTGGGGCGCATCATCATCCTCATACAAAGTCTTGCCCGTCCAAGTCGATTTACACTTAATGCCAAAATGATTATTTGCTTCACGCGCTAATCTGCTATTCCCATTGCCACTTTCCAATATGCCCTGAGCCAAAGTAATAGATGCCGGTATCTTGCTCCTATACATCTCATCTACCGCTATGGCACTGTATTTTTCAATGTACTGGTCTACAGTAATTTTTATAATAACCTCTCCCGTACTGTCGGTCTGAGCCAATCCCCAATATGGAATTAGAAACAAAACAAAATGAAATAGTTGCTTTTTCATGGTAATATTACAAAAGTACAATTACCTAAGGCTTCTATTTCATTCGTTTGTAAACAGTACCAATTAGTTGTATAGATTATTATGCAATTCAATAAACTACATCTTTAACTTACCCCCAATATGCAAGCCAACACCCGCGCTAAGAAACCACTTATCATCGGGTCTGCCCGGCTGCTGTCCAACCTCCGCCTTCATCGAAAGGCCCGCATGCCTGCCTGTATCATACTGCCAGCCAAATCTCCAACCCAATTTACTGCGCTTATTCTCGCTTATGTTAATGTCGGCATTGGCATACTGCCCTTGCTTGTCGTTTGGCTTCAATTCATAATTTACAACTGGCGTAACAAGCGCATCCAAATAAAAATTATTGCGCGTACAAGTGCCCTTGTCTTTATATCCATCAGGCCTAATGCGAATATCTACTAGGTTCTTGTAATCAATTCCAGCATAAAAACCAGTGCTGCTCATGGTATAATTCACGGTCTCATAATTCACATTGTCGTCTATATACTGCAAATCTCCATTGGCATCTTTATACTGAATATCATTCTCTCCATATGTCTTAAAAGGATCATTGTCTACCTGGCAATTCTGGTAAAATCGTTGAATACCCCCGCGTACTGCCCAAATACGCTTTCTATTGGCCGGCACATTGATAAAACGGGTATGGGTATAATTGCCACTTCTTGAACTCGACAATACCACACGTGTATTTCTAACCCTTGTGCTCGTACTCAAATTAAAGGCTCCACCAACCCTAAAATGGCTATACTTCTTTAAGCCTTCTGGCGCAAAAACCGCCTGCTGGTTGTCATCAGTATATGCCTTTTTAAAATCAATGTCCACTTGAAATACTTTGCCTAAAAAGGCATTCGCATACACGTTAAATGCCAGTCCTGTGTTGGGATTGTAAACAGTAGCGTCCACTACATTCAAACTCACAAATAAATTCTTCGATTCAGGATCGTCTTCCAATACCTTGTAATTTATACTTTGCGAATTTCCCTTCAAAACCACTAGGGTTAAAATGGCTAAAATAAACGACCTGCCTAAGCCTGTCATGCTTGCTTTTTTCATACGGTTATTATTATTGGTTATTATGCCTACAAACCTAGATACATATGTCTTTCAGCGAAATACCCTTAAATGGGTAATTTATATCCGTGCTATTGGGTATTTATTTCATTTATAATACATTTGTTTGCATAAGCCAACCCAAAGACCTTGTCAAAAATTAAAATAATTGTTGTAGACGATCACCAAATTATGATCGATGGTATTATGGCCCTCCTTGCTAATAACAATGAATACCAAGTGGTGGCATCTACCACAAATCCATTAGAAGCACTAAACCTCATTTCCCTGCATCAACCAGAGGTTCTTATTACAGATATTAATATGGCCCAACTATCTGGCATCGCGCTGTGCAAAGAGGTAAAAAACCAATTCCCAAATATCAAAGTGCTTGCCCTTTCCATGTTTGGCGATAAAGAAACAATCACCGAAATGATTGAAGCAGGTGTTAATGGATACATTCTCAAAAATACAGGTACCTCAGAATTGCTTTTTGCCATCCAAAAAATTATCAATGGCCAACTCTTCTTTAGCAACGACGTTACCGTTGAAATGCTGAAAACAATTACTCAACCAAAACAACATCAAATAGAAACCATTTCCCTCACCCCAAGAGAACTCGAAATTGTACGCCTCATTGCAGATGAACTCAACAATGCACAAATTGGCGAAAAACTCTTCATCAGCGAGCGAACCGTAGAAACTCATCGCAAAAATATCTTCCGCAAAACCAATACAAAAAGCGTGGCTGGCCTCATTAAATACGCCATTGAGCACAAAGTTATCTAATCCCCTCTACGTGCTAGTACTTAGATAAATTTACCAAATACAGGGTATGGTCTGAACCAACTCCTTTGCACAATTTTGTTGCCATAAAACAACATAATCGTGAAAACAACATTTAACCACAAATTGCTACTTGCCTTTCTTTCCACCTCATTACTTCTTGCATGCTCAGCCCCAAAAATGGCCGATTGGGCAAGCAAAAAAGACCTAAGCTCCAAAGCAAAACCAGATTATAACCCAAATAAAATCAGGAAAAATGGCGTAGGCTTCTCCATCGATATGCAAGCCCTCGGCAAAATGCCCGCAAGAGTTGCCCTAGTAAGCTTCTATGTTGATGATCCCGGACTTACAAAAACCACCAATTCTACTACTTCCACTACCTGGAATACGACCAATATTGGTGAGGATAATGCAAGAATCTTTGCAAACCAATATTACCAAGAATCCATTCAAACCCTTAAAGCCCGCTTTTTAGCCTATAACATGACGCTCCTAACCCCCTCAGAATTTCTAACAGATGAGTCCAAAAAAACAGCTTATCAAAATTTTGTGGTGCAACACACCACTTTAAATCAAGTGGGTGATAAGCTCAATAAAATGATGAAAAATATGTCAAACGCTCAAACAACCATCGAAACAGATGCTGCCGCTGATGGCTTTGTGCTCCTCAAAATTAATAAGCGCGAAAAAAGCGACCCTAAAAAGAAAAGCGTTGAACCGCAAAATCTCAACGGAAGCATTGATGGTCGTATGATTGAATCTCTTGGCTACGACTTGTGCAAATCACTTAATGTAGATGCTGTGCTTATCGTATATAACAACCTTTTATGCGACCAAAAATGGAGTAAAAATCGTTACTGGATGAGCGCTGTTAATATGCAATTGTTTGGACCAAATCCCATCAAATTAAAGGATGGAAAAAAAGATGGAAATAGCTACAACAAAGGTCTCTTCTATTGCGGTGTACGCATGGCTTTTAGCAAAGGATTACTCATTAATCCCAAAGAAAAAACAGAGGCCCAAAAAGCCCATAATACAGAGCAAAATAAACAAGCTTATATCAACATGATTACCGGCTGCTCAAACAAAATTGGCTCCTCCCTAAAAAATGAACTAAAATAATTTAGGACCACCTTATCAATTGTTTAGCTGATTTATTAATTTCACTGCTTATTATCTCACATGAAATTGCGCAACTTTCTATTTCTTTTACTTTCATTTTGCTTCAGCTTTTATACTGCAAAAGCTCAAATAGATAGCTTAGAAAATCAGCTAAACAATTGTCAAATAGATTCTGTTAAATTACAATTATTGACCGACCTAAACTGGTTATATCTTAACACCAATATCCCCCGCGCTAAACAATATGCAGAGCAAGAACTAGCCCTCGCACAAAAAACGAACAACCAAAAGTATATTGCTCAAGCATACAATGATTTTGGAATCGTTTGCATCAAACAAAGTCTTTTTAAAGAGGCCCTAAATTGGCATCAAAAAGCACTAGACATTAGGCTTACTCTTCCTTCAAAATTAGATATAGCTTCTTCATATAGCAAAATAGGCTATTGCCTCTCAGAACTCGATCTATATGGCCTAGCACTCAAAAACCAATTGCAAGCCCTTCAAATATTTAAGGAACTAAACGACAAAGTTAAAATGGCCTATACCATCAATAACCTTTGCTACCTGTATACAGCCTTGTCGCAATGGGATAAAGAAATTGAATTGGCCAAGCAATCTTATGCCATTGGCATTGAGCTCAACGACCCTACCATTACTGCCGTTGCGCTCAACAATATTGGAAGCTCCTTCGAAAAAAAACAAGACTATATCAAGGCCATACAATATAAAAAAATTGCCCTCCAAGAATTTATTAAACTCAATGATAGTTCAAGCATGGCCTCCATGCTTAATAACCTCGGTTACTATTACAGGCAAATGAACAAAAATGATGAGGCTGCATACTATTACAACAAAGGAAAAGTGATTGCACAAAATGTTAACGACCTCAATAGCCTTGCCATTTTCTACTCAAATTTAGGCTCCCTGTATATCGATTTAAAACAGTTTGATTTGGCGCAAGAAAATCTATCTAATGCAGAAAAAATTTGTAAAAAACAGTCCATCATTAGCACCCTCATTCTTGTTTACAAATCCCTTGGCGATCTCAATGCTTTAAAGGGAAACGGCGCAAAAGCAGTAAATTATTACAACCAATACGCTGCCATTAAAGATAGCCTATTCAACAGCGACCTATCACTGCAATTTTCGGAAATGCAAACGCGCTTCGAAACCAATGAAAAAGAGGCGCAAAATCAAGTATTGCAAATAGAAAATAACCTTACCAAATCAGAACTTCAAAGAAGCAATGCCACCAAATGGGCCTTAGGAATTAGTCTCCTGCTTATTGTGGTAGTTTTCTTCCTTTTCTACCAAAATCATGTCTTCAAACAAAGGCAAGCGCAACAGGTCGAACGCCTAAAACAACAGCAAGAAAACGCCAAAGCTGTTCTAGCCGCAGAGGAAAACGAAAGGCAAAGAATTGCCCGCGATTTACATGATGGCTTGGGCCAAAGATTAAGTGCCACCAAACTCAATGTGTCTGGACTTCAATCCTTGGTTCAGCCCAACCAAGAACAACAAGAAATACTCTTTAAAAATGCACTTACCTTGCTCGATGAATCGGTAAAAGATGTGCGTGGCATTTCACATAATCTACTCTCACATGGCTTGCGCAAAGCCGGACTAGCTTCTGCGCTCAGAGAGTTTGTAGACCAACTCCAAACCCCTGCAGGTTTCAAAGTTAACCTCGAAATAATAGGCCTCGAAAACCGCCTTGATTTAGCACTAGAAAATGTGCTCTACCGCGTGCTCCAAGAAATTGTCAACAACATCATCAAGCATGCAAATGCCTCCATGGTAAACATCCAATTAATTAAGCACCAAAACGAACTTAGCCTCATGGTAGAAGACAATGGCGTGGGATTTGTAATCGACGAAATTCTGGAAAAGGGCAAGGGTGTGGGCCTAAAAAATATTGAATCACGCATTGCCCTCATCAACGGAAAAACTTATTTCGATTCTTTTCCCAACAAGGGCACCACCGTAAGCATAGAAATACCGCTCTAGTGCTATAAAACCTCACGCCCAGCCACATCGTTCACTTCCAAAATTCATCCTTTCTTCCAGGTATTTATCAGCCAGCATTTTTGCTGAACCTATTTCCAATCACGCAGTGTAACAATGGTTACTTGCTTTATATCCTCCAATTCATAAATTTGCCTAATTAGATTTTAGGATTTTATTAAGGCTAAACAACATTCAATTGTCGTTAAGCTCACAATCAATATTCAATTATGCTGCATTTTAAAAACTCTTTAGTCCTCTTAATTCTCATCGGTTTATACCCGCTTTTGGGTTGGGCCCAATTACAACAAAAGCCTGTTTGGGAAACAAAAACCAGCAAAACAGAACTTAAAGTTGGAGATGAGCTTGAACTGATCATGACCACCAAAATTCAAAAGGATTGGTACATGTATTCCAATGACTTTAGCGAGGATGTAGGGCCCACTGTGGCACATTTCGAATTTACCAAACACCCAAGCTACGCGCTAGTTGGCAAGGTAAAACCTGTTGGAAGCCACAAACATTTTGATGATGTTTTTGGTGGTGAGGTCTCTACCTTCGAGGGCAAAGCAGAATTTCGCCAAAAGGTAAAAATTCTACAAGCCAACCCTAGCATTAAAGTCTTTATTGAATACCAAGAATGCTCACAAATTACAGGCATGTGTGTGCTTTTCGAAAACGATCTTGAATTCAAAAACATCAAGGTAATAGGCGCCGCCCCAGCATCAACCAATACCGCCCAAGAAACTGCTAGCACCGCAACACCAAAAGATACCGCTTCTCCCATAGTAACACAAGCCGCCCCAAGTACCGCAAAACCTGCAGATTCAGCGTCGGTTCAAACCGAAATAAAAAGCAGCGGCGTCTCTGGTGGCAACGAAAGTTCCTTAATAGGATTCCTTATTTTTGCCTTCCTAGGAGGACTTATCGCGGTAGTTACACCTTGCGTTTTTCCAATGCTACCTATGACGGTAACCTTCTTTACCAAACGCAGCGAAACTAGGGCATTAGCCCTCCAACGTGCCTTTACTTTTGGCTTAAGCATCATTGGCATCTACGCCTCACTGGGCTTGGTTTTTGCCTTCTTTGGCTTAGGTGCAGATTTTGGCAATTGGCTCAGCACACACTGGGTGCCAAACATCCTTTTCTTCGTCATATTTGTTGTATTTGCCGCCTCATTCCTGGGCATGTTCGAAATAACCTTGCCACATCGCTTTGTAAACTCCGTTGACTCCAAAAGCAGCATGGGAAATTTCATGGGAATTTTCTTCATGGCTTTCACCCTCGTATTGGTTTCATTTAGCTGCACCGGTCCAATCGTTGGCTCCCTACTCATCGAAGCAGTAGGCGGAAATTTTGTAAAACCATTACTCGGAATGGCCGCATTTGGCGCAGGCTTAGCCGCTCCTTTCACCTTATTTGCCATCTTCCCATCTTGGATTCAAAACCTACCCAAATCGGGCGGTTGGCTTAATTCTGTTAAAGTAGTTTTAGGCTTTTTAGAACTCGCATTTGCCTTCAAATTCCTTTCCATTCCAGACCAAACTTACCATTGGGGATTGCTAGATCGCGAAGTTTATATCGCCATCTGGATATCCGTTTTCTTCCTCATGGG
>JBILVK010000114.1:0-8848 GCA_044370475.1 Bacteroidia bacterium | reverse complement strand
TGAATGTTATACTTTCTCCAAACATTGTCAACGTATATGCTGTCGTAAACATCTGTTTGTCCGAAGCAACAAGTCAGCATAATAAAGTTCAAACAGAATAGTAAAAATAATTTTTTCATTTTGCAAATGTTTAGTGTAAGACTGTCAAAATTGTCAAAGGTTTATTTGGTTGTCTTACAGGGTTGCACATAACGTTCCCGGGCTTGGCGAAGGTGGCGATTTTTATGTATAATTTTCATGCGAAGTACAAATTTTATTTAACCACAAATGTGTCTGTGGAGAACTGAACCGCCACTTTTGCTAAGCCCGTGTTAGCGGTTCGGGCTTCTTTATTTTGTGAATTCAATTGTGCTTGTATAAGTATCATTCGTTTTTCCGTCGACTCTGTAAATATACATTTCATTGGATTTTTTATTCAATCTTTTTACTATCATAATTGGTTCGTTGTTGCGATAAATAGTGTCACCGCTTATAGTTGCACAAGTCAGGAAATAGACCTATTCGATGATGAACTAATAAACTATTTAAAGATCATAAAAAAAGCCCGAAATTAATTTCGAGCTTTCTCTATTAAAACCTAAAATCGTTAAGGAATAAATAACTTTTCAGTGTCTCTAAATCCAGGGCTGTTTTGGTACCAATCTGTATATAATGTACCGTTGCTTTGCGCCCAATCTGCAAACTTCAAATAAGCTGTTACAAAATCATGGGTGGTATGTGTATACGGGATAGAACTTGTTACATTCAATGCCCATGGCAAGTTGTCTTTTGTTTTATAGTATTTTCCACTTGCAGGAATTGAATTGTCTTGTAACTGACCAAAAAAGTTTGTATTTACTTTAGCACTTGGTAAATAATTAGGCAAATGCAATTCTTTTCCTCTAACCTGGTCAATAATAATGTATGGATTAAAGGCAACATCAGATATAGCAATCATTTGGCCGCTGGTATTGGTAAAAGTTAGGGTTACAGAGCTTGTATCTAAAGGAACCCTAGGGTTTGCTGGAATGGTGTTTGAGCCACTACCTCCTGGGGATGGAAGCACCTTATGGGCATCATCAAATACAATTACGTTTACGTTGGTTTGTCCACTTTCTGTTCCATTTGCACTGTTTTCAAACCAAGTGGCACCATGATATTTAGCTCCTGATACTGCAGTAACTTTTGCAACTGGCAAATTGTCTAACTGAAAAGCAAAACCGTTGTGAAAACTTGCACCAATTGCTCTTGTCACATACTGCCCTTTCATCTCTACAACTTTGTTGGTGGCATTGGTCACCAAATTATACCTATAATCAATAACCAAATCATTAAAGTCATAATCGCCTGTTGCTGGCCATAAATCTTCATACATCAAAGTGCCAAATCCAGCTGCTGGATAAAAATTGTTGTATGCTCTTGTTGCATCATTTGGATAGTCGTCATCAATATCTTGAACGCCATCTGAATCAGCATCTGTAATTAAAGTTAAAGGCAAGCAGTTATTTGAAGGATTAGCCCAATAAGTTCCTGGTATTGAAATGTCATCAATTAAAGCTCTTCCTGTTCCACCCGAACCCATAAAACTGATCATAACTTTATAAACATTATTGGTATTAGCAATTGAGTTTGGTAAAGTGTAGGATACATTTCTGATATTTGTAGAGCCTGCACCACTTATTGGAGCAGCAAAAGTATAGTTAAATGAATCTGAGATGGCTACCCCCTCCTTAAAAGTTCCTGCTGTTGCATTGTAAGGTATAAATCTTACTCTTAAAAATCGCGTGGTTGCTGCATTTCCATCCAACCTTACCTTAAATGTAATATTTCCACTACCTGGTTTTAGCCAAGGTGATTTAACCCAAGTTGAGGTAGGTAAACCGCTTGTAAGTGGGTTAGTTCTAGCCGAAAGACCTCCATTTATTATCGTGGTCACTTGGTAATAACCGGTCATAGCACCCAAAGCCCAACAATTGGCGCTGAGTGGAAATTTATTCGCTTCAAAATCCATAGTTACCTGAGCTTTTAGCTGCATAGAAAAAATGGTAATGGCTGCAATTGTAAAAAGTTTTATTGTTTTCATATTTTTTGGATTATTCAACTACAGTTGTTTCAGTTATAAAGTTAAAATCTATTTTATTGTTAATTACCTCAATTGTTTTTACAATACTTCCGTAAGTTACTACTACTTTTTTTAGGTTACTTGGTAATTCTAAATACGTGGTAAAATCTTCATTCATCTTTTGTAATTTTTTGTAAATAATCGTTCCAGTTTCTGTTTTAACTACCAATGTGTTGCTAATAGTTACTGGAGTATTAGCCGGTGCAATATTAAAAGTTACACTTCTTGTCGATTTCCAATTAAATGAAGGATCAACTTTAATTTGCTTAAAGTTAGTTATCGATGAAGGGGTTTCTATTTTAGGCTCAGCATTTTCAAGTTTTTTACAACTGGTAAATGTTACCTGAATCAATGCTAAAAAAGCCACTGCTAAAAAATATTGTTTTATCATTTGTTTATTTTTTTTTATATATTACCTCAATACCGCAATACCTATGCCTTTAGCTCAAATATCTTTAAGGTATAAATAAAACACAGAAAATCAGTATTATGTATTATAGTTTCGAATTTTTGCACTTTGATTCAAAATAGAGTTTTGTGTCTAAATAGGAATTAATTTTCATTTTGGGTTAAACTGCTGGCGTGTAATTTTGACCTTATTTAATATGTATCCATCCAAGTCCTTCGTTGTCGTATGAAACACCTGAGTATAGTTTTATTGAAATGTCGTTTAACGCTACAAATAAATATGTCAATGCACTTAACAAAATGCTTTTGATATTTTTTGTCCCGAAGCAAACAAGTGAGTAGTGATTGTCAAAACAATTGGTGTCACCATAATTCCATTTGGAGCAAAAAAATGTCCAATGAATCCGTTTAAGATTACCGTCAATGTGGCAAGTGCTATTTTATTATTCATATTTTTCTGTCGGTTGTATCGTCATAGCCTGACCGCTAACGGTTGGCAGCTAACCGCAGATGGCCCAAATGCGAGCACACTTCGTGAAAACCGCCTATCAAATATAGAGAAATTTCGCCCACGAACAACGTCGGGCCATTTGTGATTAGGTGCTGTTACAAGCTGTGCTTCTGTCCGCTGTCATGTAAATTTCGTTTCTCTTGTTAATTTACTTTTGTCTAAATTCAAGTCGTTACAGAACCAGTCAGTCAGTACTTTTTCAATTTCACTTTTATTGAATGTCCTTGGGTTACGTCTTGATTTTAAATAATTCTCTCTTGTCATCTTTTCAACAACCTGTCCAACGGTTTGCAAGTCAAGTTCATTGCCGATTTTAAATACAACCAAAAGTCCTGCAATTGAAAATACAATTCCTAAAAGACCATATTGCCAATAAAAGAAAAGTTCAATGGTAGACGCAAGTAGAATAATAAAAAGAGTCCTTGACAACCATAGAGGTGGTCGCAAAATATTTACCCCAAAACCTAGATGTTGTTCCAATATTTTTATCTGCAAACGCCTTATTGGTCTTGGAAAAAGTTCTTTGAGAGTAGTGTATGGAGATATTTTATTTTTATCAATTTGAACAGTAGATGAAATTGCGTCTCTTAACTTATAAAATGCTTGTTGTTTTGTGCAGTCGTCTGAATTATCAAGTTGAATTTTGTTGGCAACATGTTCGCAAAGTTGTCCAAAGGTCTTGATATGAAATAACTCGTCGCCAACGAATTTGATGTCAAATATGGTCTCCACTTTTAAAAGTAAATCATCGATATCATCGGGGTCGATATTTTTAAGTTCGTATTTTGTCATAGCATTGCTTGTAACGGTTTGGCGCTTGGCGAAGAAGCGGATTTCGAAGCACTAAACTGTCAACCCAGCACAAAATTTGATACGAGGTAGAATGTTCAATTAACCACTGAACCCGCTTTTTTGCCAAACGCCTGTTATGCCCAGTGCTTTTGTCGTCCGTCAATAGAAGCCTACAATTTTATCCGTTTCAATGTCTAGCTTAAAAACTAATTCTAATTCGTTGTCAGTCGAGTGAGAAACTAAAATCAACATCAAACCATTTTCGTGTTTAATTGCTTTGACCTTTAAAGAATTTTCTATAGCAAGTCGCTGGTAATGAAAAAAATCTCTATGAGTTATTCCTCTATAATTATTTGAGGAATGATACTTTTCAAATTCGTTAGAATTGCAGTAATCGTGGATTTTACCAAGCAACTTTGCCTTTTTAAAGGGATTTATAATACTAAGTGGTGGTTGAGGAAAATAAGTAATGATACTTTCCTTGTACTTTAAATCCCCATCGTTTGAAATGGCAATAACTCTGTAGTCATATATGAGTCTATATGTTAGGTACAGAATTAATAGACTTGTAGTTAATACAATCACCTTTTTCATTGTCCGATAACTGGATTGGAAGGAGAAGTTGATTGAACACCAGAACCAACTTTTGAACCGTCCTTATAAACATTCATTGGATTAGCAGCAGGAGCCGCCATTGGAGCAAACCACATTGAACTACCACCTTCACCAGCATTACCACCAACCATATATGTATCACCTATAGCAAATCCTATACTTGGATAAGCACTTCTAGCAATATTTGTTTCTCGAACAAAGGGCGAAAATGAAGGATATGCAGAACTTGATTGACCTGCAACTTGAACATTATCAAAATTTGGAAGCTTGGATAATGTTCTACCGAATGAACCGACCCATGCAGTTTTTTCTCTGTTTAAATCATTGCCAGTATTACAACCATACATGGTAAAGTTTGCTCCATTATCAACCCAGTTAAAGTCAATTTTTGCCCAACCTTCGGGATTCATTTGAAAAGCTCCAGGTGCAGTTGCATCCTGCGAGGTTGGAACAGAACCCGTAGGTCCTTGCCAACCTCCGTGCGAAAAAATGCCAACTTCTCTAGTTTGGCCATATTGCTGACTATAGGTTGATATAGTTTGCGAAACCATACTGTTGATTTGCGCCATATCAGCAACTTGTAAAACAACTACTTTGTCTTTTGCGGGGTCGAAAAATTTACTTCCTTCAATATTTCTTTGTCTCGTTTCAGCAGAAGCAGACATCATCGCATCACCTCTGTGATTTCCAGTTGTAGCAAATAATATATAAATATCTCTTCCGTCAGGGTCAATTGCTCTAATTGGCATATTGTTCACAAAACTGTATGGAGTAAGACTTGGATAATCTTTAGAATGAGGGTCTGTGCTTAGGAAACGTAAAACAAAAGTTGGAAGCAGACTATCAGTTTTGTAAACTTTATCATTGTGGTCAATGTATTCAATTAACTGACTCTTTGTATTAAAAGCAATTGTCTTTAACTTTTGAGTTGTGTCATTTGTATTTATATACAAATATTGCTTTCCGCTTTCTTCTTCAGGGGTTTTCAAAACTTTACCTTGATAACCGAAAACAGAATAAGGATTATCATTTTGAGCATGAGTTTTGGCGAAGCCAAAACATAATGCAACTAAAATTATTACTGCTTTTTTCATGTTGCTAATTTATTGGTTTTTATTATTAGTTGTTGTATTTTGTTTTTCCATTTCAACAGATTTTATCCATTGTTCATATAAGTCTTGTGGCATTTCTCGATAGCCAAGGTCTTTTATTTGTTTGTCTAATGCTTTAAACTGATTGTGTGTTGCAATCATTTCAGGCGTATCTTTTTTTAATCCTTTTTTCTTTGCATCTGCTTGTTGCTTTTTACCGATAAATTGTAAGCAATTTTGCTTTGTCATAATAGCTGTAATGCTTGTTGGGTAATGTTTAATTACGGTGTTACAACATTTTAAAACGAAATCATCATAGCCGTTGTCCTTTTGATAGCCCATTGCTAAATCCCAAAGACATAAAGCAACCGATTCTTTTTCTGATAAACCGTCCATATAAATTCCTTTCTTTATTGCTTCTGCCGAAATTCCCATTGAAGAAATCATCCAAGCATCGCTTGAAAGGTGTCCGTTTGTAAGTTCAACATTTACCCACTTTCCTTTCTCGTCAATATGTTTAATATACATGTGATTTGGGGCAATTGCTAAAAATGATTCGGCTTTAAGTTCGTTTGAAAGTAATTTATAGTAGTAAGGAAGTCCGTGGCAGTTGCCTGTTTTGGTTTTCATTACTTTGGTTACAAACATACTTGTCCAGTCTTTGTCGCCTAAAAAGTCGTTGAAATCGTATTTGAAAACTTGATTGTCATTGAGGTAAGAAGGCTCATACATGTAACTGAAAATTGCATATTGTGCCGCTGTCTTGTAAGAAGCAATTCCTTTTTTGTTTATGTAGTCGTTTAGCTTTTGTGCCACGGTCGTAAAATGATTTGAAAACTCGGAATAGTTCAAAGACCCTTTTAAATAAGTGTTTTCGTAAATAAAAACAGCACGTTTAAAGTCTAAAGGTTTTTTCCCCTCTAACATGTCAGCGTATTGTTGATAAGCACACTCATAAGTAAAACAGTCAGTCGAATTACTTGATTTTGTAACCTTATTTGTGTCGGCAGGAACTGATAACCTTGGTTGTCCCAACTCAACAGTCTGCAAACTTGCAGTTGTAAATTTTGGTGATGGGTCATTCTGAATTTGTTTTGACTTTTCTGACCCCAAGTAAAAAGCTGTCGCCCCGAACGCTGCTGTCAAGGTAGTAACAGTTAAAATTAAAAGTGTTTTCTTCATTGTCTTTTCGTTTTTACGTTGTCCGTTTTGTGTCTGTTGTGTCGTCATAGCATTGGGCATAACGTTTTGGCGCCTTGCGACGTTGCCGCTTGCGAAGGCTAATTTTTCAAAAAAAGATAAAATATTCTGCGTAAATCAAAACGACCAATTATCACAAATTCGGCAATGGCGTAAGGCGCTTGTTATGCCTTCGTGCTTTTCTTACGCTGTATTTTATCAATTTTAATCTTCTTCATAATATATTGTCTTTTTTAACTTTCCATTTCTCCACTTTCGCCTAGTGCTAATCATCGTAAAACCATTTTTAGCTATGTAATACTCATTTTCAAAACCATGTTTTAAATAGAAAATATTCTTTTTTCTATCATTTTTATAATTTGTTATTGAAGTAGGCCAATCTGGATATCTTTCTGGTTTAGTCGTATCATAATATTGAATAAAAAATTCAACAGGCTGGCCATTGTCTTCATAAGAACGCCATTCAAAAATTTCCCAAAAGACTTTTCCTGATGAGGTTTTTTCTATTATTTTAACAAGTTCCAATGTGTCTGTGTGGGAAATAAATAATACTGAATTTGGGGCCTTGATTGTATTAAATGATATTGAATATTCTATTCCATCCATTGTAATCTTTTTGGCTGCTTGAATAGGTGTATCTAAAATCAATGTTTCAACATAACTTATTGTTTGTTTTATCGTGAGAGTGTCATTCATTAAGTCAGCAACAATTACCCAATTTGGCCAAACACCCCTATATACCCCGTTTGTTATTTTCTGCGCATAAGTATAGTTATGAGATAAATAAAAAAAAATCAGTGTAAATGCAAAAAATAATATTTTCATTTCTAAATAGGATTATTCTCTAAATAGGATAATTTTCATAAGCATGAGGCATAACGTTTTAGCGCCTTGCGCCGTTGCCACTTGCGAAGGTTAATTTTTCAACTAAGTTAAAATAATCTACGTAAAACAAAACTTTCAATAACCACATTTTTGGCAATGGCGCAAGGCGCTTGTTAGCGGCAGATTTTACTTTTTGCTCCATTCGTCCCAATATTTGTTACATATTTTATCAATTTGGTCAATTGACAATTCGTTTTTATTCTGGTCGAACAATTTTATTGACTTGCAGCCAATTGTCAAATTACCACCGCAATAGTCAAAGTTTGTGTCATGTTGATTGCAAGTAACAACAACTACGTCACCTTTTATGTCGGCTGAAAGTATTTCAAGGTCAGCTTTAAAAATGTCAGCAAAGTCTATTTTGATAAAAGTTGGAAGGTCAACTGGATTTGTCCAAGGTTCAAGTTCTAATTTTTCAAGGTCTGATAACTCAACGTAAAACTTGTCAAATGACTTGTCTATTCGTTCAGCTAAATACTCGCAATCAACCGTCAATTCAAGCAAGTCTTTGTCGCCAATCCATCCTGAGATTGTCCCGTCATGTAAGATTGAAAAAATGTCACTTATGTCTTTTGTTGCTGTCATTCTAAATTTGCCGCTAACGATTCGCAGCTAACAGAAGAGGGCCCGTATTTTAGTAATCTACGTGAGAACTGCATATCAAATATAGGAAATTTTTCCCAGCGAACCACGACGGGCCATTTGCTGTTAGGTGCTGTTAGCTGCCGTTATTTTGGTTGTCTTTTTTGTCTAGGAATAAATTTTCGCCACTTATATGATAATACGTCGGTAAACTGATAATAAAATCTTAACTCTTTTGATTCAGTCACAATATCATCAAAACCTATACAATTCTCAAGATATTCTAAATAGACAATATCTTTATTGCTCATATCAATATATCCTTCAAATGGACAGCCAATTCGACCATCTCGATCAAAGGATACGATAAGATTATTGTTTGAAGTATCAATTACAAGGTCGTTAATTTCTTCTGGAAAATTCATCCCTTTTTTGTTTTCATCAACAGTATTTTTATCATAATAGAATTTCACTAATGGATATTCTGGATTATATTTTTTACTATTAGGTTCTTTATCACTTACATTAATTGTCTTCTTGTTATCAAAGGTTTTACCACTTTTGTCTGATCTTGGAGAACAAGACAGGATAGAAATTATTATTGTCAGTTGGAGAATTTTCATATAATGGCAGCTAACGTTTTAGGGCTTTGCGTTCGGGCGG
>JBILVK010000113.1:0-8857 GCA_044370475.1 Bacteroidia bacterium | reverse complement strand
TCCTTAATCATGCGCTTTAACTTCTTCAAATCCATCACCATTCCCGTTTCTGGGTTGGCAATTCCTTTGATGGTTACAAACAACTCAAAATTATGTCCGTGATAAAACTTATTGGAGCATTTGCCAAAGAATTCTTCATTCTCGGCCTCTGTCCAATTGGGATTATAGAGTTTATGCGCCGCATTAAAGCGCTCTCTTCTTGTTATGTATACTATTTTTTGTCTCTCAGCCATTCCGCTATCAAAAATCGACCGCAAATATAGAGAAGTTTGCCTTTATGCCAACAATTGTTTCCATTTGCGTCATTTTAAGGCCTTTGCAGGGTTTCGGTCCGAACCAAAGCACTAATACTCGTTATCTGTATGAATCTTTAAATTGGGTGCATAGCAAATTTCTTCTGGAGCCGGTATGCGTGAAATGATATTAAGCGATTTTAAATCATTCAAAATCGACATCATTTGTATCTCATCAATCTCCTCAGAATAGGCATACTCCAACTCGCTAAACCATTGCTTGGCATCGGCCAATTTTAACTGATACCTCCAAGCCACCATTTGCGTGGCTTCCTTCTCCCTAAACTTAAGTTCGTAACAAGATTTATTCACCAACTCCATCACCTTTGTCACCAACTCTGGGTCAGATTCAAGCAATTTATTTTGCACCACCACCGCAAAGCAAGGCCAAGGCGTAGCGCACTCTCCCAAGAACCTAAACTCACCCCTATCTACCAAAGGCTTGGTCATGTATTTCTCCCACATAAACACCTGCGCATCATTTGCTGCCAAAGCTTTGCGGGCTCCATCCATATTGCCTACCAATAAAAAATCCTTCTGGGCATCAATGGTAAATCCCATGTTACGGGCATTCACAAAAGCCATTAAATGAGAGCCAGAACCGTATCGACTAATTGCATAAGTTTTGCCATGAATATCCTCCAAGGATTTAACCTCACTGTTCTTGCCCGTATAAATGCCCCACCTCAGGGGAGAGTTGACATAGAACTGCAAAATTTTACTTGGATTGCCCGCCATAATATCGGCCACAACACCCTCGGTTAGGGTAATGGCAATATCTAGCTCATCATCCCGCAAGGCCTTGCACATAGCGCCTGTACCACCCGGAATATCTTGCCATTGAATCTCAATTCCTTCGTTAGAAAACAGGCCATTTTCGTTGGCCAAATGCCAGGCTAAGTTAAAGTGCTCAGGCACTCCTCCCACCCTCACAAATTTCTTCATGCTTTTTTGTTCCAATAAGTCCATTATTCTGTTGGTTTGGGCGAGTCTTGTATATAAATAATTTTGTTTTCCCCGCTGATGCGGGCCTTGTTCTTTCTAGCCTGATTCAATGCCAAATCAAGGGCCACGTTTAAATCATATCCCAAGAGCAAAATAAACGTATTAATTTGAATCAAAACCATAATGGCAATAAGCACCCCAATAGAGCCATACACTTTGTTATAGCTATTAAAATGGTTTACATATTGCGAAAATCCATACGTAGTTATCAGCGTAATAACGGTGGCAAACACCGCGCCGGTGCTAAAGAAATTCCATTTGCGTTGTTTGGCCGGGGCATAAAAATAAATGGCTCCAATAATCCCTAATACGATAAGTCCCACTACAAAAAAGTTAAACAAGGTAATCAAGGTCGGAATGGTTTTGCTTGGAAAATACTTCACCTTTTCCAAATAAGAAATCACCACCGTTCCCAAGGTTAACATGGTTACAGAAAGTATAATTAAGGTAGTCACAAAAAGGGCCAAACCCACTGCCACCAAACGTTGTTTCCAAAACGACCTATTCTCTTTAAAATGGCTGTATTTGTTAAGCAAATCCATAAGGTTATGAAAGCCATTGGTAGAAAAATAGAGTGCCGATATAAAACCTATAGAAAGCAAACTTCCCCTTTGGTTCTTTAAAATATCATCCAAAGTTTCTCTTATGGTATCGTACACATTGGGCGGAATCGCTTGTTGTATGGTACTTAAAATCTCGTCGGGGGTATATTTTAAAGGCAAGTAAGCTATCAAAGTAAAGAAAAATATCACCGTAGGGAAAAGCGACAAAAAGAAAGTAAAAGCCAAGGCCGAGGCACGCAGGTTTAACTCACTCTTACCAATATTTCTAATAAAAAACTCCAATACCGCATATAAAGATACTTCCTTGTTGCCAGGCATGCTAATGGCTGCTGTTTTCTTAAACAGCCATTTGATGGGCTTCATAAAAAATATTTTCTGGCTCTTCATGAATGCGTATGCGCGTTAATTGCTCTTAGTATCCTCAAAAAACGGTCCAAGTTTCTCCATCAATATCGCTGGGGCATTGCAAGGTCTTTGGGTTTCCATATTGATACAAACCAAAGTGGTTTCACCTTGGTTTAACAATATACCTGCCTCATTATACACTTCATAATCAAACTGAATGCGCACACCCGGTTTCGTTTTTATAATGGTTCTAATGGTCAGCAAATCGTCGTATTTGGCAGGCTTCATATACTTGCAAGCCAGGTTCAAAACAGGCATCATGATGCCTTGGTCTTCAAACATTTTATAACTTAACCCAATACTACGCAGAGCCTCTACCCTAGCCACCTCATAGTATTGCGCATAATTCCCATAATAGACATAGCCCATTTGGTCGGTCTCGGCATAACGCACCCTTATTGTACATTCAGAAACATGCATCTTATTTCAAAGCCATATTGGCAATACTAAGCCCTATACTTAAACTAGAAGTTGCAGCCGGCGATGGCGCATTTAAAATATGAATGGCATGCTGCTCTTCAATAATTTTAAAATCATCTAACAAGCCACCAAACTTATCGCAAGCTTGCGCCCTTACGCCTGCCTCGGCCGGAATCAAATCATCTTCCTGCACCTCTGGAATCAATTTCTGCAATGCCTTGGTAAAGGCCCCTTTAGAAAACGAACGGTGAAACTCACCCAATCCTGTTTTCCAATATTTGCCCATCACCTTCCTAAAACCTGGCCAAGCCAAAGATTCAAACATCTCTTGCAAGTCCACATCACTCATTTTATACCCTTCACGTTTAAAGGCAAAAACCGCATTCGGACCCGCCTCCACGCCGCCATCAATCATGCGGGTAAAGTGTACCCCTAAAAACGGAAAATTAGGATCAGGCACTGGATAAATCAAATGCTTCACCAAATAGCGCTTTTCGGGCTTGAGCATATAATACTCACCCCTAAACGGAATAATGCGTGTATCAATCGATTTTTGGGTCAAACCTGCCACCTTATCACTATACAAGCCAGCGCAATTGATATAACGATCCGTTTCAAATACTCTTTGGGCCGTAATAATTTCCGCCTTATCAGCGCTCAATTCAATTTTTTCAACCTTGTGACCCGTAAACACCTCTCCACCCATTTCTTGCACCAATTCAGCAAGTTTTTCGCAAACCACGGTATAATCAATAATGCCGGTATAAGGCACGCTCATGCCTTGGTAAACGGTTAAATGCGGCTCAATTTCATTGGCCTCAGCCTGCGATATCCGCTTAATTTTAGTCAAGCCATTTTCCAAACCACGTTGGTACAATTTCTCTAATTCGGGCACCTCAGCAGCATTGCTCGCCACCACCAGTTTGCCACATAAATCGTAAGGAATTTGGTGTTCATCACAAAAAGCAATGAGCATCTCATAACCCAAAATGCAATTCTTAGCCTTTAAACTCCCCGGCTTATAATACAAACCACTATGAATAACCCCGCTATTATGTCCGGTTTGATGCGCCGCAACCGCATTTTCCTTCTCCACAATTGCCAATTTTAACCCAGCTTGCTTTTTTAGCATTTGGTAGGCAGTGGCCAGGCCAACAATTCCACCACCAATAATCACGTATTGATATTTCATGAAACTTAAATCAAGCTGCGAAGATAGAACAAAATCCGAATTGCCTCAATCAAGCCCCATAAATATATTCGGTCCGAACCAAAGCGCCGTTTACCCAAAATCGAAACAAAATAAAATTCAGATTAAACTATATATTAATCCCAAAGATAATTTGTAATATTGAATCATTAAAAATAATTGCCTAATGAAATTTCACCCAATAGTAGTTCTAATGTGGATTTTACCATTCCATGCCTGGGCTCAAACTATTTCGCCAAATTCACCAATTGTTGATGGCTTTATAAATAATATACAAACGAATTCAGATACAGCTTATATATCTGGCCAATTCTCGTTTATAGGTAGGAAAGACAGTGTAGGTAACTTTGGTGCTTTCGTTAATACAATCAATGGGAAATTGTATGGAAACTGGCCAATGCCTGACGCACCTGTTCGAAAAGTGATTGGCGATGGTAATGGAGGGTATTATCTGGGTGGAAATTTCACTAAAATTGGAAGTACGCAATGCTTATATTTAGCTCATATTGACAGTACAGGGCAGGTGGACGGAAAGTTAGGCAATATCGGTACCAATGGCGAAGTGCACGACTTGAATTTAAAAAACGACACATTGTTTGTGGCCGGTAGTTTTAATGCAATGGGCAACTCCTATAAAAATGGAGTGCTTCAGTTTGACACTGCCATAGCGCTATTGTTATCAATACCTAAAATAAATGGAATTGTAAATACTATGATTTCCGACCAAATTGGGGGATGGTACATTGGCGGACAATTTAGTCAAGTAGAACAAAATATTGCTACAAGTTTGATCCACATTAATAGTTCAGGAGACCTTTACACAAACTTCCTACCATACATAGGCAGTCCAGGTACTTTGCCAGTTATAAATGCCTTGCATCTTGAAGGAGGAGTACTTTATATAGGTGGCTATTTTCCTTCAGTTAACGGATACCCTAGAAACAACCTTGCAGCATTTGATGTGTTGACTGGTAGTCTTCTACCATGGAATCCTGGATGTAACAACAATGTATATGATATTAAGGGTAATAATTTGCGATTATATGTGGCAGGTAATTTTACGCAAATAGGAGGTTTGTCAAGAACTGGACTTGTAGCATTTGATCTCAATACTGGCTTGATAGATACAACCTGGAATCCCCCTTCTTTAACAGGTTCTAACATTAGACTTGAATTATGGGCAAATGATTTAATCGCAGTAGGAACCATAAGTCTAAATGGAGTAAACGTTTCATCAGGCGTTGTAAAATTTCAAGGGAGTAATGGCGGAGCTATTTGGAGTCCAAATGTATCTGGAGGCTTAAGCAAAATATATGATGTGGCAGTTTCAGGTGATTTACTATTTGTGACCGGTTCATTTTCAACAATTAATAGTCAATCACGCAACAATATTGCAGTTTTTTCATTGCCTACCTTAACTCTAAGGCAGTTTAACCCAAGCCTACCATACATAGGGCAAAGTATTTGTGCTGTTAATGATAAAATTTATTTGGCCGCATACCAGAATAAAAAAGGCAGTTTTTTCAAGGTCGATACAATTGGGTTTGGAAATGTAACCATGATGACCAATTATACTTGGTATCATAATAATGGCGTTCAAACAAAGATTTCATTTAATGGTGATAAGATTATTATCAACCAAAAAGCCGTTAGCGATTTTCATACAGGGCCAATAGGGGCCATAAGTTTAACTGGTGTCCCTACACCTTTAGCTGTGCTGCCTATCTCTTACATGGATTTACAACATGTAAGAAGCATTTTTCTAACAGATTCAATGGTTTATTATGTGGGTGTTAACAATGGAGGAAGTGGTGGCATTGGAGGAGGCATCAAAGCATTTCGATACAGATCACGTACTTTACATACTTGGAATCCGGCATTATCGACTTGGTCAGGTGATATAAAAAAAATTATTGTTTATGGGAATACCGTATATGTTTCAGGTCAATTTAGCAATAGTTCATTAGCCCGTGTTGGACTTGCATCACTCAATGCAACCACCGGTGCACTCAATTCTTGGAATCCAAACCCATATAATTCTTCGGCAAATGGGCAAATTACTGATATGCACTTAATAAATGAAAAACTATTTGTTGCAGGATATTTCAATCAAATTTCTGGAATTTCGCGTAGTAATTTGATATGTTACAATGCTATTAATGGAAATTTTTATCCATGGGCTCCATCTTCGCCAGCAGGATTAAATGGATTGTTTGTTTCCGGAAATTACCTATATGCAAAGGCGAATAACTATTTATGTCGTATCGATACTAGCAATGGCATCATCGATTCATGGCGAATAAATATTGGATTTGATTTACCTATTTCTGATGTTAACTCTGCTAGCATTGCTGGTACTTCTCAAGGCATTTATTTTGGGAGTAATTATCGCATGATAGGTGCAAATAGTCGTAATGGCCTTGCGGCATTCAGGATTAGTACAGGTGAAATCTTACCTTTCAATCCACTTTCAAATGGTAATGGCATAGCAAATATGATACTCAGAGATTCTACACTTTTCATTTCTGCATCTAATGGGTCAAACAACTTCATTATGTCTATTCGAACTTTAAGTTCAACAACTACGACTATTTATAGCTACCCAGCAAGTTATCTACCTGCCAAGGCACTTGCCTTACAAGGAAATAACCTTTATGTAGGTGGAAATTTTAGTACAAGCTTTCCAACAATTAACAATATTGTTGTATTTAATATTAACACAAATAACATTATAAGCACCTTATCTGGAGGGACAAATGGAAAAGTAAATACTATCTTTCCGTATGGAAAAAAAGTATTCATTGGAGGCGATTTTACCACTATTAATTCTGTTTCTAGATCACGTATAGCTGCAATTGACTCAGGAACCTTTAATTTGCTGACATGGGCTCCAACTTGTAACTCATCTGTAAATACCTTAAAGGCTCAAGGCAATACCTTATACGGCTGCGGCACCTTCAATATAGCCAACAGTCAAGTTAGGAATGGCCTTGCGGCATTTGATACAGCTACAGGTAACTTAAGAAATTGGGCACCTATTACATTGGGAACAGTTAATCGATTGTACCCTATGGGCAAACTAGTTTACGTTTGTGGTGATTTCAGAACCCTTAACTCTCAACCTCGTATTGCAGTATCAGCAATCGATACTGCTAACACTTTTGTATCACCATTTTCAGTTTCCATCAATCATAATATTTATACACCAACAATAAATGACTTGGGTTTTACTTCAAACTCAATAATTCTTGGAGGGTCATTTACATCATTATCTGGGACTGATTGCCAGTATTTGGCTGTCATGAATTACAATCCTGCAACTTTACCTGTATCATGGATTAAACTTTCTGCCTCATTTTCTGGAGGTGAAATTGTGCGTGTTAGTTGGACAACTCAGAATGAGATCAACAATAATCGCTTTGAAGTGGAACGGTCAATTAACAATAAAGATTGGGAAATAATAGGAATTGTTAAAGGGAATGGAAATAAAATTACTCAATCATCATACACATTTGATGATATAAATGCATCAAGTAAATTACCTATTGGCAAAGGAATACTATACTACCGTTTGCGCCAATTCGATTATGATGAAAAATTTTCAATATCAAAGGTGGTAAATGTAACATTGCAAAATGATGAATTTGAGGCAACTCAGTTATTCCCAAATCCAAGTGATGATCATTTCATTATTCGATGTAAGATCCCTTCCGTTATTAGGATTTACGACATGAACGGCTTGTTATTAATAAAAAGCAAGAATGATTCGGGTGAATTTAGGGTGAATACTGAATTACTAAGCACTGGCCTATATTTTGTTGAAGTAATTACGGAAAAATCAATTGAGCATTTAAGGTTTCTCAAAAAGTAGTAATTGATAATTTTGCCTGGATTATAAATAACCAGCATCTCGGATGAGTAAATCTAAATATCAACCATACACTAATGGAAATTATTAATAAACCATATTATCAAGTGAAGCAACCAAATTTTAAGTTGCTACAATATTGATAAATCGATAAAATAATTGAACCTTTGGCAATTAAACCCCAAACCATGATAGGCAGATTCTTTCTATTTTTACTTATAAATTTTGCCGCATTGGCCATCGGCGGTTTAGCCACCAAAAACGGCGTGGCATCAGATTGGTATTTAAACCTAAACAAAGCACCCTGGACGCCCCCAGGATGGGTATTTGGCGCCGCCTGGACATTCATCATGGTAGCCTTTTCAGTCTACCTAGCCACCCTCTGGCCAAAAGTAGAAAATCAAAAAATGCTACTTACCTTATTCATCCTTCAATGGATACTCAACGTAGCTTGGAACCCAGTATTTTTCAATATGCAACAAACCTGGTTTGGCCTAATCCTTATTGTATCGCTCACTATTTTGGTAGGCTTAATCCTTTCAAAATACCATTCCACCCTAACCTGGAACAGCCTCTGGCTCGCCCCCTATTTTATTTGGCTCCTCATCGCCACCTCCCTCAACGTATATATTTGCTTTAAGAATTAATTGTTTTTGGAAAAGTTAACTTCTACCCTTTCCTTATCAAGCACTGGACCCTCAGGTAGCGAACTCATGCAAAATTTATAAGAAAAACAAAAGCACCTAACCCAATATCAAGCTAAGATGGTCCCAAACAAGGGACCCCGCCCTCGGAAAAACAAGAAACCCCAAACACCACACAATCCAACGATTACCATTCATCAAATTCAAAATTTTTCGGTCAATGGGTTCGAATCCCCCACTCACCGTAAGACGGAGAGCAAGGTTTTACCTGTTTTTAGCAACCAAAAACTAAGTGCCTACCTAAAAAAAATACAAATGATGGCTAGATTAAAGAAAAACCTAACTTTCCATGTTGCAAGACTCACTTTTGCAACAACAGTTACAATGACCAATGGAATGCCAATAGAATCGGTAGCAAAAATGATGGGCCATAAAAACATCAAAACCAC
>JBILVK010000112.1:0-8860 GCA_044370475.1 Bacteroidia bacterium | reverse complement strand
TTCCCAAACATTTTATGGTTTAGTACCAGATAGTTTTAGGTTTGAAGGATATTATTTTAGAGGAGGAAGAAAGTACAATATTTCTTTGAGTATCACAAACAATTGTGGCACAAGCACCCAAGAAAAAATACTAGAAATTCCATTGGGAGCTTATATTAAAATGGAACGCTCTACCTTATATGCCAATCCTATTCATGGAGCAAGGTCTGTGCAATTGCATGGTTATGTGAGCCCAATAGATAGCTTTAGATGGGAGCCATTAACTTGGCTCAATAGAGGAGATACCTTAGTTGTAACAAGTACACCGCAAGATAGCATTGCCTATATTCTGATGGCCTTTAAGGATGAATGCATTGCTTATGATACCGCAATAATTAGAGTTAGGCATGTGGCCAATGCAGGAGTGGGTGATACTATTTGTTACAATCATGGTAAAGTTCTTTTGGGCAATGCTTATGATATGTCTGTTTTTCTGGGATACTTATACTTTAAAGGAGGCATGGATTTTAGAAATATGTATACAACTAAAACTAGTTTAGATGAAACCTATTTTCAGTATTTTAGCTTGTATATGCAATCCCAAGGTTTTAAAGATTGGGCAAATTCCTGTGCAAACTTGTATGAAGATTTTACAGAATTGCTCCATAGAGAGCAGACCATTCACCAGAATTGGTATATTTCTTATTTTGAAAATCTAACCGCTTTTGATCATCCGCTTATGTATCCACTAGATACATTTGTGTATTATGTAAGTAATGACTCTGCATTAAATAGTAATTACACTTCAGTAAATGACTGGGGTAATTTAGGAGGATGTATAGATGAAATGTTTGTAAATTATGAGGAATTTAAGCAAAATCAGTTAAGCTCAATAAATATCTCTTGGTATCGCATAACTGATACAGATACGAGCTATACTTCTTCCATACAGGAATCTTCTATTGCTATTGATGAACCTACAATAACAAGTAGCTATATTCAAACTGTAATAACTGAAAGCTATGCCGAAATAGACCAAACCATTGTTTGGATGGATACGATGGTTACCGCCGCATTTGGTGTGCAATTTCAATTTGATAGCACAGTAATCTTTGAAAACTTTACTTTGCCAGAAACCGCTGGCAATAGCTATAGTTGGAATTTTGGCGATGGTTCGGCGGTAAGTACAGATAAAAACGCCCTACATGAATTTCCTAAATTTGATACTTCCTATTTAGTCTGCCTTTCGGTAACAAATAATTGCGGTACTTCCATGTTTTGCGATACTGTTTACATTGATAGTGCACATTGGGGAGGAAGTTTAAGAGCAACAGATAAAAAACCAATCCATACTACTTTAGCTAATTCTGGAAGCAACTTAATGAGGGCAGTGTTTTATCCAAATCCTGTGGAATCTTTTGGAATTCTCTCCTATGAATTTGAACCAGATGAAAATTCTGGCGAAATTCAAATTACAGATAGCCAAGGAAAATTAGTTTACAGTAAGAACCTCAGTCAACAAAAAGAGCAAATCTTTATACCAACCACCCATTTGGCACCGGGTATGTATTTCTATGTTTTAAGTTGTAGAAATGGCGAAACCCTGCAAGGTAAATTTATTAAATAAAGGCCACCTACTTCTTTTGAAAGTTGAGCGACTTTCCGTTTACACAGTAGCGGAGGCCGGTTTTGTCTTTGGGACCATCGTCGAAGACGTGACCTAGGTGTCCGCCGCATTTGGCACACATGATTTCGGTGCGCGTCATGCCATAGGTGCGGTCTGTTTTGGTTACAATTCTGGACTGATCCAAGGCTTCGTAAAAGCTAGGATCTTAATAGGTTTAGATGAAAATGCAAACTGGATGGATACAACTACATATAATGGTGTAAAAAGCAATGCAGCTAGGGATTCCTTTCGCGACAGAGTATATATGAATGATTACCCCAATAATACAAATATGGCTGAAAGGAATGCATTTATGCATTTTAGATGCTGGTGGTTACATTAAGATTTTCCAATGACCAGTTTTATCTCCTCCTATGCGTACTATTAATTCTTTATCTTTAAGTACTTTCAATCTTCGCTTAACAGTACTCAAGCTAAGGTTTAGCTTTTCGCTTATTTGCTTTGCTGTAATTTTGTTGTCCTGGTTAATTAAGAAAAGTACAGTGTCATTTTCAATTTTTACAGTGTCATTTACAGTGTCATTTTCAATTTTTACAGTGTCATTTTCAACTTTAACTGAATCAAAGTAGTGAATATGGATTTTTCGATTAATTAGTTCGTGATTTTCGCTAAGTAATAGATTGGAAAGAAATTGAATGAGAAATAATTCTGTTTTGTGAATGTTTTTAGATAAATCTTCATAATTGGCTCGCACCAACGCATTTCTAAAATACCAAGAATGTTCTGCAAAAAGTTTGTTATTGGTTTCTTTAAAACCAAGTTTTCGAAGGTATTTAATTAGAAAAATTGCTGTTGTACGTGTGTTACCTTCCCCAAAAACATGAACTTGCCACAAGTTACTTATAAAATGTGCAATATGTTCTATAACTTCTTGCTGATTTAGGCCATTGTATTTGAATTTCTTTTCTTGTTCAAAATCATATTCTAAAGTGGCTTTCAAGCTGGTGGCGCTTCCATATAAAACCGTTTCTCCATTCAATACCCATTCTTGTTTTGTAATATTATAATCTCGAATTTTACCAGCATGAGTGTATATACCTTGGAATAACCTGCGGTGAATGGACAGGTATTCGGCCGATGAAAAGGTGAATGTTTGTTCACTTAATATTTCAGTAATTTGTGCTGAAACTTTATCGGCTTCTTCTGTACGATTTTCAGAATTTTTATCGGGATGCTGCTTGTAATAACTATCTATTAGCTGTTTTACTTTTTCGATAGTTATATCGCCTTCAATGTTTTGTTTAGCAATTGCTATTAAATAGTTTGAAGGCTTTAAACCATCAACTAATTGCAGCCCGATAGCAGTTTTCCATACTTTTGCTTTATCCGCTTTATTGGGTTCGCCTTGACGCAAATATTCTTCAAAACTATCCATTTTCAGAGTTAAGTCTTTATTTTTTAAAGTTGAGCGACTTTCCGTTTACACAGTAGCGGAGGCCGGTTTTGTCTTTGGGACCATCGTCGAAGACGTGACCTAGGTGTCCGCCGCATTTGGCACACATGATTTCGGTGCGGGTCATCCCGTAAGTGTGGTCGGTTTTGGTAACAATTTTGGTTTGATCCAAGGCTTCGTAAAAGCTAGGCCAACCGCAACCAGAATCAAATTTGCCATTAGAGCTAAACAATTCGCTGCCACAACCAGCACAGGTATATGTGCCGCCATCGTAATTGTCTTCTAACTCGCTGGTAAATGGCCTTTCTGTGCCTTTTTCGCGCAATATTCTGTATTGCTCTGGGTCTAAAGTCTTTTGCCACTCCGAATCTGATTTCTGCAATTCGAAACTGTGTTTATCGCTTATTTCCTTGTGATTTGTTTGTGAAACCATTTTAGGGTTTGATGATTTTGAAGGTTTGTTGTCTTGTGCCGTGCAGGATGTGTAAAAAATACAAACCAGCAGGAAGCTCGGTATCCAATGGAATAAACGTTTCATGGTTCAATGTTGTTTTAGTCTGATAAATAATCCTTCCACAGGCATCGCGCAAATGAAGTTCTATGTTCAAATTTTGTTGCGCACTGCGTATGCTTAGACCTTTATCTATTGGGTTGGAAATACGCAAATCTAACAAAGGGTCTTGCGGCAACTCCAACGCAATTTCCTTTGAATAAGTATAACTCCCATCTCTATCTACTTGTTTTAACCTATACAAAATAGCTTCACCTACCCTTGGTTCCAAAAAGAAACTTTGGTCGGTAAAGGCATACTTATTTACTGCCAATGGCTGAGCCGCAGCAGCTACAGTTGCAATGGACTCAAAGCCTTTGCCCATGTTGCGCTCAACCAAAAAATAGGCATTGTTTTTTTCTTGGGTAGTGCTCCAATACAGGTTTATTTGTTGCTCAGATAGCAACTCGGCATCAAAGCTCAACCAGGTTACAGGTATGCTTACTGCGCCAGATGCCAAAGAGCTTCCAACTAAATAATTGCTTGCGGCGCCATAGCCATTGTATTCAACTACCAGAAAATGGTAGCTTAGGTTTTGGTTCAGACCGAGGATTTCTGCGCTGCTTCCCATGCCATTATAAACTACAAAATTGCCGCTCCCAATTTGTGTACCTGAACCAAAATTTGGGTTGGCTACATAAGCATTTAAATCGGTGGGACTAGCATTTACAGGTGAGCTGGCTCTGGCTAGCACGAGTCGGCGGGCGCCATTGCCGCTTTTCCAGGAAACAAGCACGCTGCTTGTGGTATTGCTTTTAAGAGAAAATGCAGTGGGTGCAAGCGTAGGTTCCAAGGCGGCTGCGCCACCCCAAATTCTGTTTACGTATTGCGGACTATCAATAAAAGGATTGCGGTTGTTTTGATAGCCGTAAATGGCATTGTTGCGGTTAATTTCTTTGGCCGTGGGTGGATCTTGGTTGTGCCATTTTACCAACAAGCTTAAGTACCAAGCATCGTAGCAAGGGAAACTGCTGCCATCTAATACATCGTTGGCGTTGCCATTGTTTTGCCAGCTTGCAATGAGGTTTTGGTAGCGTGTGGCCATGTAAAAGAAGCTGCGGGCCAAATCGCCTTTGTAGTCGTTTATGGGCTCAAATGTTAGGGCGGTATAGCCGTTGGTGGTATTGGGTCCGAGTTTGGCACCTTGCAAGGAGGTGTAGGTAGCAGCGCTTACCTCGCCAAAGGGATAGTTGCTGCGCATGCCATTTACCTTGCCATCTGTGGGGTAAATATGGTACATATCAGACACCATGGGCGAGGCCTGGGCAAACCAGCTTTGCGGAAAACTGTGTTCTCTGTTGTAGCAATCGCCTTCTACAGAATAGGTGCCGCATTGATCTACGCTAAAGGTAAATACAAAAGGAGAGTTGGCATCTGAGCGGGTAGAATAAATGTCCCACACCTTGCCATTATAATACGGGTCTGTTGTTGGGTAGGTGGCCCACAAGCCGCTGCTGCCGCTGCCGTATGAGGTAACGGTATGACCCAAAATTTTGTTGTATAAGGCAGTTTTTAAGCTTGCGCCCGTTGCGCTAGTTCCAATGGTGCTGTAGTAAGTTGCCGCGTTGGTGCCTGTTGCGGGCGTGGCGGTGGCGGTTCCTGCTAGTGCCTTGTTTTGGGTGGTACTGCCAGCGCTGCTGTGGCTTATATTGCCTGTTTTGGCACCACTTAGGTACGGGCTGAACCGAACATAGATGGTGGTGGTACCGATGTTGCCGGATGTATGCGCCAATTGAATTTTGCTTGCATAGCCGTAGTTGTATGTGAGCGAAATTTCGAAATGTTCTGGGGCGTTTATATCTAGGTTTTGGTTCAGACCGGTGGCGCTAACAGTATACCTTTGGGCATCGCTTACAAAATAGATGGCGCAGTTGCCAAAGCTTGGCAAGCTTGCTGCAGATAAAGTAATGGTGCCAGCTTGAGCGCCAAGGCTTAGCAAAAATAATAAATAGGAGATTGCGTGTTTAAGCATTGCGGCAAAGTTAAGGTTTTGCCCATGCATTTTTGCACGGGTTTAAATAGCTTGTTTTTTTAGGCTTTGATAGGCATGGTTATGGCCAAACTTTGGGCGCAGTTTTCGCCATCCATGGCAGCGCTAACAATGCCGCCTGCGTAGCCTGCTCCCTCGGCACAAGGATATAAGCCTTTTACTTGTGGGTGCTCAAAAGTTTCTTTGTTTCTTGGAATGCGCACGGGCGATGAAGTGCGCGATTCTGTAGCCAGCAAGATGGCCTCGTTTGTTAAATAGCCTTTCATTTTTTGGCCAAATTGTTTAAAGGCTTCTTGCAAGCCTTGCGATACAAATGGGGGTAAAATTTGGTGTAAATTTCTGCTTACCGTGCCAGGCAAATAGGAATTTTTGGGCAGGGTGTTGGAGGTTTTATTGTCTACAAAATCTACCATTCTTTGGGCAGGAGCTTGCAAGGTTTGGTTGCCTTTTTGGAAACAATCTTTTTCTACCTGTGACTGAAAATACATGCCCGCCAAAGCGCCGTGCTTTACATAGTCTGTATAATCTTGTGGCTGAACCGAGACTACCATGCCGCTGTTGGCGTATGGGTTGTTGCGTTTACTCGGACTCCATCCGTTTACCACAATTTCTCCTGGGGCCGTCATGGCGGGGGCTATAATACCACCCGGACACATACAGAAGCTAAATACGCCGCGGTTATTTACTTGCTGAACCAAGCTATAGCTGGCAGCAGGTAAGAACTCGCCACGGTCTGTTGTGCATTTATACTGAATTTGATCTATGAGAAGCTGTGGATGTTCTATGCGCACACCTAGCGCAAAAGGCTTTGGTTCGAGCAGAACCTGCTTGTTAAATAGTATTTGGTAAATATCGCGGGCAGAATGGCCTGTTGCCAAAATGATGTTTGAGAAGGGGAAGAAATCTTGGCTTAGGTATAGTCCTTTGAGCGTGTTTGCTTCTATTTTAAAATCTGTAACACGTGCATTAAAATGAAAGATGCCGCCGCAAGCGAGAATTTGTTCTCTTATGTTTTCTATGATTGCGGGTAATTTATTGGTGCCAATATGTGGATGTGCTTCGTATAAAATGTTGGGGTCTGCGCCGTGCAATACCAGTATTTTTAGGATGCGCATCACATCGCCACGTTTGCTGCTGCGGGTGTATAATTTGCCATCGCTGTAGGTGCCTGCGCCACCTTCTCCAAAGCAATAATTGCTATCTGGATTTACTTGGTTGTGTTTGGTAATATCTGCTAAATCTCTGCGGCGTTCGCGAACCATTTTGCCCCGTTCAAAAATAACGGGTTTTAAACCTAGCTCAATTAATTTGAGTGCGGCAAATAATCCGGCCGGACCCGCACCAACAATGGCAACTTCTGGGGCATTGCTAACATTTTTTAATTGCAGTTCAAAAGAATCTGGTTCGGGTTCTTCGTTAATAAAAGCGGTAATGAGGAGATTTATTTTGATGGGTTTTCTTCTGGCATCCATGCTTTTTTTAAGAATGGAAAAGCCTTTAAATTCCTCTTTTTTAATTCTTAAGTTACCCATAATCATTCTTGAAAGGGTAAGCTGGTTTTCGGCCTCGTGAGGCAAAACTGTAAGTTCGAGTGTTTTTTTCATGGTCAGGTTTCTATCCTAAATCGATGCAAATTAACGTGTTTTTGGTTTAAATAGTTGCTGTTTAAATTACTATTGATTGTTTTATAAATAGCGATTTAATAGGAAGGGAATGAATGGTAATAAAAAAATATCCTGTAATTATTTGCATTTAAATTTGAAGCACTTAAATTCGGGACAACAATAAACATATATATGAGAAAAATTAAACACTTAAGCTTTGCCGTTTTAGCCGGCGCTACCTTATTGGTTTCTTCTTGCAGCAACCAAATGTATTCTTACCGCAGCAAGGTAAAAGTTGATCAACAAACTGCTCAAGTAAATAAAGCAGAAAGCATCAAGGAAATTGAAGCTAAGAAAGCAGATAAAGTAACTTTGCCTGTTGCAGAAATGAAAGCACCTGCCTTGGCAGCCATTACAGCTCCAGCACCTGCAGCAGTTCCAAATACAGTAACACCAAAAATGGAGCCTGTATTAAAAGACATTCAAAGCATGGTGCCACAACAAAGCAGTAAAGCTTCTGCTGCCAGTCAAGCAAAAGCAGAGTTTAAATCTGTTAAAGAGAAAATTAAGACCCTTAAAAAGGATGTAACCAAAGCACAAAGCAGCATTAATATTGATGCCAAAAAATGGATGATTGTGGGTGGTATTTTATGGGTAGGTGCATGGATTCTTGGTGCGATATTGGGCACAGGTCTATTCTGGATCATTGGTGCCATTGGTGGTGTTATTTTTATAGTTGGCTTGGTTGTTTTCTTAATTGATTACTTGAAATAAATATTCCTTACAAGGAGAGATTTTATTTTCCTTCAAGGAAACTTGAAAGAATAAAAACACCCTCCTCTAAATGCTCAAAAGCGGATAAGTTCTTAAAGAGCTTATCCGCTTTTTTATTGCCCTCCACCAAAAACACTCCACAAGAATTGTTGGAGCTATTAATAGTTAAATGTTAAGTAGATTGGTTTGTATGTATGTGGTATTGGAAAGAATAAAAATCGAAACAACTGCCATTTGTTTGCTATAATGCGCCACTTAAAAATTGAAAAAATCTATTCTTGTAAATTTCGCCTGTTTTTATATCTTTGGTATTGAGTAAGTAATACTTTAGAACCTTTTGTTTGCAAGCCATTTAACTTACATAATCAAAAATTAAAATTAAAACCAATATAATTATACTTTTGCTTCTAGGCAGTGTTTTTTTGCATAGCAATTGCAAAAAAGGAAACAAAGATGTTTGTAAAGAAGATACAAGTTTATATGCAATATCAGCGTATGAAAAAACTGCTTTGTATGGGAATGGTAGAGATACGTTAAGTTTTGTAAACACTACCACATTGGATACCTTGGTCTTTTATGGAAATGGATTTAATACAACTTGGAATGATTTTACAGCATACCCAATAGAGGATAATAGAACATGTAACCTTTATTATAAACTAGAAGTTTATTGGGTTAAATACTACGAAAGAAAAACCAAAGAAACGATTACTCTTTCTGCATATTATGGGCCATTTAGAGAATATCCTGGCGCTATTCACTTTAATATTAAGTATAAGGATGTTGGTTATTCAACATCTATTAGTACTGTGTTATCTGCAAATCCAGGTAGAGATACTGTAACATATCAAGGAAAAATAATAACTGCAGTTACTGCATGGTC
>JBILVK010000111.1:0-8882 GCA_044370475.1 Bacteroidia bacterium | reverse complement strand
CGCCAGATCCAGAAGATTACAATGACGCACAGTGGGAAGTTATTGTGATGCACATGCGCGTAAGAACAAGTCTCACAGAAGACGAATCTCAAAAGATTCTG
Source organism: Bacteroidia bacterium (assembly GCA_044370475.1). GTDB lineage: Bacteria > Bacteroidota > Bacteroidia > UKL13-3 > UKL13-3 > B1. The sequence continues at coordinate 8,781 of JBILVK010000111.1, read as the reverse complement.
AAGTTTTTGCAAGAGGCAAACTAAGTTAATTTTACTCTCGCAAAGGGTTTGGTTCAGACCATTCTTTTAGGTAATTTGCAAGCCACATGGCTAACCTCGTAATAACAGAAATTAAGTCGCTTTGCGGCATTCTCGAAAACCAAGAATTACTGCTTTCTGGTGCTCAAATGAGTACCCTAAATTGCATAGAAAATGCCTTTTTGGTTATTCAAAATGGGCGCATACAAAGTTATGGTCGTATGTCAGATTTTAATTCCCATAATTGGTCTGAACCAAGCTTTCAACACATCAATGCTTCAGGGAAATTTGTGCTTCCTTGTTTTGTTGATTCTCATACGCATATTGTTTTCGCAAAAACGCGTGAAGAGGAATTTGTGATGCGTATTAAAGGTAAGTCATATGAAGAAATTGCAGAGGCGGGTGGTGGCATTTTAAATTCAGCAAAACGCTTGCAAGCCATGTCTGAAACCGAGCTTTTTGAATTGGCAAAAGCAAGGTTATTCGAGGTAATTTCTTATGGAACAGGTGCCATAGAAATTAAAAGTGGTTATGGGTTGACCGTGCAAGATGAACTTAAAATGTTACGCGTTATTAAGAGGCTTAAAACCATTTCTCCCATTCCAATTAAAGCCACATTTTTGGGAGCACATGCTTTCCCAAAAGAGTACAGAGAAAATCATCAAGGCTATATTAAATTGATTATAGAAGAAATGCTTCCTTTAGTTGTTGCAGAAGGGCTGGCAGATTATATGGATGTGTTTTGCGACCAAGGTTTTTTTAGCGTAGAGGAGTGTAATCAATTGCTAAATGCAGCGGCCTCTTATAACCTAAGAGCAAAAATTCATGGCAATGAATTAGGTTATACTGGCGGAGTTCAAGTGGCAGTAAAAAACAATGCCTTAAGTGTAGATCATTTGGAGTATACAGGAGAGGCAGAAATTGATGCTCTGCTAACAAGCAATACCATGCCTGTTGCACTTCCAGGCTGTTCATTTTTCTTAGGAATTCCATACGCCCCTGTTCGCAAAATGATTGATGCCGGATTGCCCGTTTGCTTGGCCAGTGATTACAACCCAGGAAGCACGCCAAATGGCAGAATGGGATTTGTAGTGGCATTGGCTTGCTCGCAAATGAAATTAAGTCCAGAAGAGGCCATTAACGCAACAACCATCAATGGTGCATACTCCTTGGAGTTAAGCCATGAAGTAGGTTCTATAACTAAAGGGAAATTAGGCAATGTCATTATCACAAAACCTATGGAAAGCCTCGCAATTATGCCCTATTTTTTTGGAGTAGACCAAGTAGAAACAACAATAATATCTGGAGCCGTTTTCGGTTCGAACCAATAAAACGTTTACCCAAAAATTATTTGTTCATGGTAATCATTTTTACCAATTCTTCCCTGGTCTTTCCATCCAAAAATTTGCCGCTAAATTCTGAGGTAATGGTGCTACTTGTCATGTCTTGAACACCTCGCATGGCAACACACATATGATCAGCCTCAATAATCACTGCAACATCTTCAGTGTTGAGAGCCTCTTTTAACATATTCACTATTTGAACCGTCATTCGCTCCTGCACTTGTGGCCTTTGCGCAAAGTACCTCACTATTCTGTTAAGTTTAGATAAGCCTACCACTTTCCCATTGGGGATATAAGCCACATGTGCTTTGCCAATAATGGGCACAAAATGATGTTCACATACACTGTGAAAAGAAATGTTCTTTTCAATGAGCATGTTTTTATACTGATACTTGTTCTCAAATAATTTAGCTACAGGAATGTTCTTTGGATTTAAACCTTTAAACATTTCTTTTACATACATTTTGGCAACCCTATGTGGTGTCCCTTTTAAAGAGTCATCATTTAAATCTAATCCTAAAATAAGCATGATTTCCTTGAAATGCTTTTCTATTAGCTCAATTTTTAAATCATCGTCGAGCGCAAAAGCATCCTCGCGAATAGGTGTTTCCATTGAAAAACCTACATGGTTATCTCCTAATTCTTCCCTATGTAAGTTTTTAATTTCCGTTGTATTCAACGAAGTTTCTTTCTGTTTCATAAAGTATAACTTTAAGTTTTAAGTTGTCGTCTAATTTTTGTTTGAGGATGTTCCATATTATCACCGCTATATTTTCTGTGGTGGGATTTAAATGTGCAAATTCTAAGCAATCTAAATTCAAATTTTTATGGTCGAACCTATCTTCAATTTCAATTTTAATAAGGTCACTCAGTTTCTTGATATCAACTAAATAACCTGTTACTGGATCTATTTCTCCCGTTACCGATACAATTAAGTCGTAATTATGTCCGTGAAAATTTGGGTTGTTGCACAAACCAAAAAAATCTCGATTTTCTATATCACTCCATTGTGGCAAATGCAACCTGTGGGCGGCATTAAAGTGAGCTTTTCTTGATACTGTAATTTCCATTAATGTACAAATTTACACATAAATGTTTAACATTTTCTGTGTCTCTTGTTTTGTTTATAGTAATAAGGATAATACTAAACAAAATGTTTTGAATTATTTTGTTTTGAATTGAGTTTTTTTTCAATTATTCTATGAAAAATTTTGATTTTGTTTCCCCATATATGCTTGTTTATCTGATGTAATCAAATCCTTTTGCTATTTTATATGACTCATTTTCAAAGTTTTATGTTTTGTTTAACTTTTTTAATGAAATATTAAACAAAAAAGCTTGCAAGGTATATATAAATACCTCTATGTTTGTTTAACAATTCACAATAATAATTAAACAAAATGACTTCTATAGATTTCAAAAATTTGGTTCAAAGAGAGGCAAAGCCTCTTAGGCATTATGCCTATCAATTAACTAGAAACGTTGAAGACACAAACGACTTGGTTCAGGAAACCATGCTTAAAGCATATACCTATCAAGAAAAGTTTGAAAATGGAACCAATTTGAAGGGTTGGTTATACACCATCATGAAAAACACTTTTATAAACAATTATAGAAGGATGTTAAAGCGCAACACTTTCATTGATCAAACGGATAACGATTATTACCTCGACAGTGTTGCTCCTCTGGTTAGAAACGAAGGAGAGCAAGGGTTTTTAAGAAAAGACATTGAGGAGGCAATTTATTCATTGCCATTAAATCTTCAAAAGCCATTTACCATGAACGTGAAGGGTTTTAAGTATCATGAAATTGCTGAGATTTTGCATATTCCAATTGGCACAGTGAAGACAAGGATTTTTGTGGCCCGACGAGAGTTAAGGAAAAGTTTATCTCCCTACGGTAGAATGTATGGGTATTCGGAAGAGAAAAATGTAGCATAAGTTTGGTTTGAAAAAGCGGTTTAATTTAAACCGCTTTTTTTTTACCTAAATATTTGTCAAATTGCAACTCATCATAACCGTGGTTTGTTTAAATATTTAATTATGAAGAAAATTATTGTCTTATCAACTTTCCTGCTTTGTGGCTTATTTTCATTTGCCCAATTTGGTACTTTTAAAAAGAAGGCAGATGTAGAGAAATTTAAAGACACACGTTTGGTTGTAGTTCTTTTGCCAGATAGTGCCTACAGTGCCGCAGTAATTGCTGCTGTTGAACGTTACTGGACATTCACAGGCTACGAATTCGCTGAGGATACCTCATTGTATAGGTACAAAAAAGGAGATTATGCTTTTTTATATTTTAGCAAATCAAAAGGCTCAAAAATTAAAGCCAAGGTTGCGAGTTCAGAGGAAGATATGAATGCTTTTGTAGTTACTAGGAAATATAGCAAGCGTATTGTTCCAGATAATTTATTGCTTTATGGTTTTTGTTCAAATAGAATTGATACAGCAGATTGGGAGTTTGAGACCACACGTGCAATTCAATTGATGAATAACTATTTGAATTTTGCCATTCAAGTGAATAAAGATGGCGACTTAAGTGCTAGTTCAATGATGAATAAATACCCGAGCGATAAAAATCAATTGGTAGATAAAAAGTTGATCATTGAAGACAAGCAATTAGAATTAAAAGGGAAAGAAGACGCCGGTTCATTGTTTGATGGCGACGTGGAAGAAGTGGATGTAGATGAAATTCACAAAGCCATTAAATGGCAAGATAACGGTTATGTATATTACTACTATTCTAAGGATGAAAAGTTCTGTAATAAATTGGTGTTAAGTGCTGCCAACAGTGAGCTGATGTACTTTGCAAGCACTAGCCCAGAAAATTGCAAGTGTGTTTCAAAAGATTTAAAGGCCCTTAAAGAAATAAAGGTAAAGGCTATAAAGGAAAATAAATAGTTATTCCAATCCCCAACAATCGAAAAGGGTATTGATATACTCATTTTCATTGTTTTCCATTTTCGAATCAGCCATCACCACTTTCATGGCAAATTCAATGAGGTTATTTCTTTCTTCTTGGTCAGAGATTTTATAGAAATGTTGGGCCGTTTCGGTAAAATGTTGCAATCTTTCTTCCTCAGGACAAGCTCTCAAAAAGGCTTGTTCCTTAATAATTTCAATAGGTTCATGAAATTTGTCCTCCAAATAATCAAGAATAATAGAGCTTTCTGCCCTTTGTATGGAGCCATCAACAAGACTTAGCATCATTAAAATATGAAATCCAGCTTCCGTCTTGTTCATTTTATGTATAAATTGAGTAGGCATTGTTTTTTGGGTTTAGATGGCGAAAATTAAGTTTTAAATAATGAATTGCCAATTTTTTTATCACTAATCATCGATTATGGAATTTCTTGCTTTCATTTTCATATTCTAACCTTAAGTTTGCCTATTATTTAATAACATAATTTATTACTCCATGAATCACCATCAAACAAAATTTGGAACAAGGGCCATCCATGCCGGGCAAGAGCCAGATCCAACAACAGGCGCAGTGATGACACCCATATATCAAACCAGTACTTTTTGGCAAGAAAGTCCGGGGAAACACAAAGGTTATGCCTACGCCAGAGGTAAAAATCCAACAAGATCTGCTTTGGAAAAATGTTTAGCCTCATTAGAAAATGCCAAGCACGGTTTATGTTTTAGCAGCGGAATGGGCGCAACAGACGCGGTAGTAAGGTTGTTGAAACCAGGAGATGAAGTAATTACTGGGAACGATTTGTATGGCGGTACTTATAGAATGTTCACTAAAGTCTATGCCAATTTTGGTATTAAGTTTCATTTTATTGACTTAAGTAAGCCTGAAAATATTATTCCCTATATCAATGCAAATACCAAGCTTTTGTGGGTGGAAACACCTACCAATCCTACCATGCAAATTATTGATATCGAAGCTTGTGCCGCCATTTCAAAAGCGCATCATTTGATTTTTGCAGTTGACAATACCTTTGCATCTCCTTATTTGCAGAACCCGCTCAACTTAGGCGCAGATATTGTGATGCATAGTGTTACTAAGTACTTGGGCGGCCATAGTGATGTGGTTATGGGAGCGCTGATGACTAGCAATGATGACCTACATGAAAGATTGGCCTTTATTCATAATTCTTGTGGCGCAACCCCTGGTCCTATGGATAGTTTTCTCGTTTTGCGTGGTTTAAAAACCTTACACCTTAGAATGAAAGCTCATTGTGAAAATGGTGCCATTATTGCCAATTTTCTAAAATCTCATCCTGCTATTGAAAAAGTTTATTGGCCAGGTTTTACAGACCATCCTAATCATGAAATAGCAAAGAAGCAAATGCGTGATTTTGGTGGCATGATTTCAATTGTTTTGAAAGATGCAGATATTCAAAGAACTTTTGAAATAGCCTCAGGATTTAAGGTGTTTACTTTGGCTGAGAGCTTAGGTGGTGTTGAGAGTTTAATTAATCATCCTGCTACCATGACACACGCGTCCATTCCAAAAGAAGAGAGAGAAAAAGCCGGAGTGGTAGATAACCTTTTACGTATTAGTGTTGGGGTTGAAGATGTAGAAGACCTTATTTTTGATTTAACTGAAGCATTAAGTTAACCTAGATTTTTTCAGCTTAATTTTTTCTTAATTTTAAACGACTTTCCTAATTAATAGGGAGGTCGTTTTTTTTTTACTTGACTTTGTCCAATTTAATATTGTACTTGAAATTTGAATTTGTTCCCTAAAGTGCAAATTCATAGAGTATTTGTTTAGTTGAAAATCCAAATTTAATTCTTTAATAATATGAAAAATGTTTTACTAAATTATTCCAGTAATGGAGTTCAAAATGAAAGCGCCACGCGCTTCGTAAAGCCTGTTCTCACGGGTTTTCGAGGGGCAGGATTTCGAGTAAAAGCTTTGTTAGCTTTTGTTGCTTTAATCATCCTTTTTAGTAATGCTGCATTTAGTCAGTGTTATACCAACCCTGCCTATTGTACCAACATTACTGCTGCCAACAATGCCAATTATCAAATGGGTATTCAAAGGGTGCAAATGGGTACAACTGCGGCTCCTGCCCAATTTAACAATATAACAAGTGCAGGCACTGGTACTCAAATTTACTTTGATTACACTAACTTAATCGTTAGAGCGCTTGCAGGCGACACTGTTTTTTATACCATTCGTGGTGGCGCAGGTAACCAAACCTTGTTCAGAATCTACATAGATTATGATAGAAATGGAACGTTTGGAACGTCTGCACCAGAGTTGGTGTTTACTTCTCCTAACCTAACTGTTACAAATACAGATGTGAGTGGTAATTTTATTTTGCCATCTACCCTCACTGCTGGTGCTTATAGAATAAGGATTGCGAGTGATGGACAAGGGTTAATTCCACAACCTTGCGGACCATTAACTTTCTCTGCAGACTTTGAAGATTATACTTTATTGGTTCCTGCAAGTACTCCAGATTTAATGTCGGGTACCATTACACAACCAAATAATGCAATCGTTGGTAACAATACTGTTGCATTTACCTTTACCAATATTTCTACTTCTACCATAACCAGTGCAGATGTGTATTATCAATTAGATAATAATACCCCTGTGATGCAAGGTTTAAGCTCATTGAGTATTGCCCCTGGCGCAACTTATACAGCTACTTTCTCTACCCAAGTTGCATTGCCTTCAACCGGTTCTTATTTATTAAGGGCTTGGACAGACAATCCAAATTTGGCTGGAAATAATACGCCAGCAAATGATACCATTTGTAGGAGTATTGTTACCTATTGCTCTGGCCCATTATCTGGAACTTATACCATTAACCCCGCGGGTTCTGGAACATCCAATTTCATTTCTTTTGGTGCTGCCGATTCGGCTTTAACTTCTTGCGGTGTTTCTGGTCCTGTTGTGTTTAATGTTAGTCCTGGAATTTATAATCAATACTTAATTATTGGAACCATTCCTGGTGTTTCTGCTACCAATAATGTGGTGTTTAATGGAAATGGTGCAACCTTACAATTTAATTGCGATGCTGCAAATATCGCTGTGGTGAGGTTTATAGGTACAAAACATGTAACCATAGACAGTTTAACCATTAAGTCAACTAATGCATCTTTTGGTTGGGGAGTTCATTTCATGACCAATTCAGACTCAAATACCATTACACGGTGTAATATAGACCTATCATCAATAACTTCAACTTCAAGTAATAACTCAGCTGGTATAGTTTTCTCAAACAGTGTTTCTAGTCCAAATACCAGTGGTAATAATGGTAGGTTCAATACCATTTCATATTGTACCATTAAAGGACACCCAACTTCAGGTGGTTTGTATTATGGTATAGTTGGCTTCCCGCAAACAACTGCCACCAATTATTCAAACAATAGGTTTCTTTATAATAGAGTAGAGAACTTTTTTTACTCAGGTGTGTATTGGACATCTGGAAATAGAACAGTGTTTAGAGGAAATACCTTTACTCGTCCTACTAAGTCAACTGTAACAACAACCTATGTATTCTATTTGAACAGCTCCTCTAGGTCAGATACATTTGATGCAAACGTGATTACCAATTTATATGGTGGATCGCCAACAAATGCAAACACTACCTATTTGTTCTGGGCTATCAACTATTCTGGTACTTCATCTGAACCAAATATTTTTTCTAATAACTTGGCCTATAACATGACTGGTGCTGGACCATTATTTGGTTTCTATTTCCTAACCAGTTTCAATAACAGAATATTAAACAATACTTTCTTGTTTGATAATACTTCTGTTGCAAGTGCCAATGTTACTCAAGGACTTTATTTTTCGGGTGGCACAAGTACAACAAGTTTCTTAGATTTTAGAAACAACATCTTTTCATTTACCAGAACAGGTGCAGGTGCAAAACATGCTTTGTTTACCACTGGTTCATGGGCAAATGGATGTACCATGAATAAAAATGCCTATTTTAATAGTTCAACTGGTTATAATCTTTGTAATTATTTAGGTGTTAATTACGCCACCCTTCCTGCATGGAAAGCAGCAGTAGCAACCATTGATCAACAAAGTGTTGATTTCTCACCAAACTTTGTTAATCCTACTACCGCAAACTTCTCTCCTCAAGATGGATCTTTTGATGGTTCTGGAGACAATGTAATTTCCATTGTGCAAAATGATATAACAGGTGCTCCGCGCTCATTGCCAATGGATATTGGTGCTTTTGAAGCCACACCAGTTCAATTGGACGTTGCAATGAACGACATTGTTATGCCAGTAGCACCTTATGCAGCTGGAAATAGGGCAGTATTTTGCAGACTAAGAAATGCAGGTGTTGGCCTTATAACAAGTGCAACCATAAACTGGACAATAAATGGGGTGGCACAAACGCCAAAAAGTTTTACAGATAGTTTATTTGGTGGAACAGTAAGTGCCAACATATTTTTGGATTCAGTAAATATTGCATCTAATACACTATATACTA
>JBILVK010000028.1:0-28898 GCA_044370475.1 Bacteroidia bacterium | reverse complement strand
GGCCACCATATCGGCCATAGTACGTACTTTAAATTCACTCATAAACGCCAAGTTTTGTTTATAAGGCAAATATATCCGAATGATTTGAATTTGAAAGTAACTGGAATTAAAAAAGTAATTATGGTTTAATCAATTTGTTTGATGAAATTACTTTTGCGCCAGTTCTGCTATTCTTGGGTCCAATTGGCGCGGTCCATTGGACTAAATTGCCAAGGTGCTTGGTTGTTTTCTATGTTGCTAAACATGCTGTTAATAGAGGCAGGAGCAGAGCTTTGTTCCATTACCTTATACCTACGCATTTCAACAATTATTTCCATAGGGTTGATGTTAACCGGACAAGCTTCTACGCAAGCGTTGCAGGTGTTACATGCCCATAATTCTGCTTCAGAAATGTAGCTGTGTAGGTTTTTATTATCGTCTACAAAAGTGCCATTGTTGGCATCAATATTTTTACCAACTTCCTCTAAACGGTCGCGGGTATCCATCATAATTTTGCGTGGAGAAAGAAGTTTACCTGTTTGGTTTTGCGGGCAACTACTGGTACATCTGCCGCATTCTGTGCAGGTGTATGCTTCCATTAGATTTTTCCAGGTAAGGTCTGTTACATCTTTTACGCCAAAGCTTGTTGGAGGCTGGTAGCCCTCTGGCACAGCGGCGCTTGGATCGAGCATTAATGAAACTTCTTGTGTAACAGAAGCCATGTTGTTGAGCTGACCTTTGGCATTTAAGTTAGAGTACCAAGTATTTGGAAAGGCTAGAATTACGTGGAAGTGCTTGCTAAAAGGCAGGTAATTCATGAAGATAAAAATGCCGATGATGTGGAACCACCAAGCAATTCTTTCTATCAAAATAAGCATTTCTGTGCTAAACAAATTGTAGATAGGCACTACGAGCCAAGAGCTAATGGGGAATGATCCTGCATTAATATAATGTTCTACACCGCGGGCTTGAAGGATTTGGTCGGCCGCATTCATTTTTAATAATGCGCCCATTAAGATGATTTCGATAAAGAGAATGGTAGCAGCATCGCGGTTGGCAAAGCCTTTAAGTTCTGGACTTTGAAAGCGGGCAATTTTAACAATATATCTTCTGCTTAGAAAGATGATACAAGCAACTAAAACGGAAAATGCCAGTATTTCAAAGAAGCCTATTGCCAAGTTGTAAACAGGACCTAAAAAGGATAAAACGCGATGTGTTCCAAAAATACCATCTATGAGAATTTCTAGCACCTCAATATTGATGAGGATGAAACCTGCATACACAATAAAGTGAAGCACAAAAGGCACTGGTCGGGCTGCCATTTTGGTTTGCCCAAAGGCAACCTTGAGCATTGTTTTCCAGCGAAGCGGTTTATTGTCGCTTAAATCGATGTCTTTTCCCAGCAGAATATTTCTTCTGATTTTGCCTAAATTTTTGGCAAAAAAGTAGCCTGCAACGCCGCTTAGGGCAACAAAAAGTATTTGTGCTATCATATGCTTTTCTTGTAGCACAATATTAAGGATTTGGTTTGAACCAAAAACACAAATATTTTAAAGCGAATAAAATGTCTTTTTTGCAGGGCGAGGCACTATGATTTACCTAAATTCATAATCTATGCCGTACATCTGTGATAGCATGGTTTACGCGGCGTCTAACACCTTGTGGGCCAAAGGAGCCAATGGCTTAGCGGTTGAGTTTACGCTTAGATAATCTCATAAAATGGTATGCGAGGTAAAATGGGTAATTTGCGGTTCGCTTACATTTTTAATTCTGCAAATCATATCCATGGCGTCTCCATCACGGTTGCGAGCGCAAATTTTTTAGGAGGAATTGGGGGCAAAAAAATAACCCCCAATTTCAATTTTTTGCACCCTTTTTCCCAATTCCTCAAAAGCTTTAAATTCAACCTGCATGCCTTTAAGACCTTCATTGGTTCAGACCGAAAAAAAGCCTTGAATTTACAGCAGGGTTGTAGGGCAAACGTAGTCTGTTAATTGAAACTTGTTGGCGTCTTTAATTGCTTTAAACCCGCCGTCTACATCTATTAAATTATCATAACCTCTTGCGCGCAAAATGGAGGCAAAAATCATAGAGCGGTAGCCACCTTGGCAATGCACATAATAGGGTTTAGTTTTATCAATTTCTTGCATGCTATCATTGATAAAATCGAGTGGTGTATTGGTAGCGTTTTGTATGTGTTCCGACAAGAACTCGCTGTTTTTTCTTACATCCAGGACATTGATGTTTGGGTTGTTTTCGTTGATTTGGGCGAACTCTTCAACAGAAATACTGGTAATGGCATCTGTTTCTTTGCCTGCATTTTTCCATGCATTGAAGCCACCTTGCAAAAAGCCTATGGCATGGTCGTAACCCACGCGTGCAAGGCGTGTAACCACTTCCATTTCTATGTCTTCCTCAGCTATGATTAGAATCTCTTGTTTGATGTCGGGAATGAGTGTACCCACCCAAGGAGCAAAGCCACCCTCGATGCCGATATTGATTGAATTTGGCACAAATCCTTTGGCAAATACTTGTGGTTTTCTGGTATCTAGTATAATGGCTCCAGTTTCATTAGCAGCTGCTTCGAAAGCATCTGGACTAAGGGCTTGTGTGCCTCTTTCGAGAACTTCTTGAATGCTGTCGTAACCTTGAATGTTCATCATGACATTTTTTGGGAAATAGGCAGGAGGTGGCACGAGACCGGTGATTACTTCTTTGATGAATTCATCTTGGGTCATGTTGGCTCTTAGGGCATAGTTTGTTTCTTTTTGATGACCTAAGGTGTCGAAGGTTTCTTTGCTCATATTTTTGCCACAAGCGGAGCCAGCGCCATGTGCAGGATACACGATGAGGTTATTGTCTAAGGGCATAATTTTATTCCTAAGTGATTGGAATAAATGAGCAGCAAGTTTGTCTTGTGTAAGCTCTTCGATTACTTTTTGTGCCAGGTCTGGTCTGCCTACATCTCCAATAAAAAGGGTGTCTCCGGTGAATATTGCTGTTTCTTTTCCCTCCTCATTGGTAAGTAAATAGCAAGAGCTTTCCATGGTATGTCCAGGGGTATGTAGCAATTTAAATTTGATTGCACCCACTTGAAATTCTTGTTCGTCTTTGGCCACAATAGCATCGAATCCCATTTCCATGGAAGTAGGACCAAATACAATTTGGGCACCTGTTTCTTTGGCAAGGTCTACATGTCCAGAAACAAAATCGGCATGAAAATGTGTTTCGAAAACATATTTGATTTTAGCGCCTGATTTTTTTGCTCGTTCTATGTAGGGAGTGGTTTCGCGTAGTGGATCTATAACTACAGCTTCGCCATTAGATTCGATGTAGTAGGCACCTTGTGCCAAACAACCAGTATAAATTTGCTCTATGTGCATTGTACAAAAATTTAATAATTTACTATTTAGAATATTTGATTGATGTATGAGAAAAAATTTTTATTTGGGGAAAAAGAGTTCTTTCACAATGATATAAACACCCATGATAAGAACAAACCAACCAAAACCTTTTTTAAGTTTTGCTCCATCTATGGTTAGAGATAGTTTATTTCCAATAAATATGCCAACAATGGCGATGGCAGAAACGGTTAAAAGGAGTGGCCAATTCATGTTAAAATGGCCGATATCGCCAGTGAATCCGATAAGTGATTTAGCTGCAATAATTAACAAGGAGGTGCCCACCGCTTCTTTCATGGGAAGTCCGGTAAATAGTACCAGCGCAGGAATTATAAGAAATCCGCCGCCCGCGCCAACCAAGCCAGTAAGCATGCCAACCACGGCTCCTTCTAGCAATATCATGGGATAATTGAAATGTTGTTTTTCTGGTTTTAATGCTTGTGGTGTCTTATTGTCTTTAATCATGCTTATAGATGCAAACACCATGAGTATGGCAAAAAGCAGCATCATTAATATGCTTTTGGTAACCAGAATATTGTTGAAAGAGAAAAGCTCATTGGGGATAGCAGGGACTAGGAATTTTCTGGTAAGAAAAACGGCTATGATAGAAGGCACCCCAAAAATGAGGGCTGTTTTGAGGTTAACTAGCCCTTGTTTGTATTTTGGATAAGAACCAACAAGGCTAGTTGCCCCAACAATGAAAAGCGAATAGGCTGTAGCTTCAACTGCAGGAACGTTTAGTAAGTAAACCAGAACTGGCACTGTAAGAATGGACCCACCGCCCCCAATAAGACCCAGTGATATGCCAATTAATGCCGAAGCAAAATATCCAATAATTTCCATTGTGTAAAATTGTTGAGTGCAAATATAGGGCAGAGCAAATAAGTGCAGCGTCACAAAAGTCACACAAGGTTTAATCAAAAATTTTGGACGAGTAGGCTTTTTGGGAAATATCTTTAATGATGACATCTAGTTCATTGGCAGAATCTTCGATGTATTGGAGCATAGATTCTTTGGTGAGTTCTTCGGATTCTTCGCCAATTTTTAAAAGCGAAACGAGGCCCATAAGCCTAGCGAGTGGAGCTCTAACCAAATGTGATTGCATCCAAGCTATATCCTTTAAGACATTGTTCTGTTCTTGAATTGCCTGGTTTGTTCTCAGTAATTCGGTGGTTCTTTCTGTTACTTTGGCCTCTAAAATCTGATTTTGATTTTTACATTGTTGCATGAGAAAGACCGTGAAAAGCAAGTTTTTAATGCGCAATTCTACTTCAGCAAGGTTAAAAGGCTTTGTAAGAAAATCGCTAGCACCACCAGATAGGGCGCGCTTCTTTGCCTCCAATGTGGCATCAGCTGTAAGTACTAGGATGGGCATAAAACCATTCAAAAGATCTTCTGATTTCAGCTTTTCCATTACCTCGTACCCATTGATATGCGGCATCATTAAATCTAGTAGGAGTATATCTGGTTGAAAGTCTTTAATAAGTTTGTCTATTTCTCTCGGGTCTGTTGTAGATTTCACATTGAGGTAACCCTTCATGGAAAGTAAATGCTCAAGCACCTCTAAGTTGGGTAATTGATCATCCACAATCAATATTTTTGCATCCAATAAAAGGTTGTTCATTTTGCTTAAATTATTAATAGGGTATTGTGCAATTTATTTATAGTAAAGGTTGATGGTCTTTAGGACTAGGTACAGCAGGTTTTTCTATTTCTTGGCTAATTGTTTGCTGCATTAATCCGCTGAAGTATAAGGGGAGTTCTATCCAGAAAGTACTACCCACACCCACTTCGCTCTCAACGCCAATAAAGCCTTCCATTAAGTCGATAAGTTGTTTTACAACTGAAAGTCCGAGGCCAGTACCTTCCATATTTAGATTCAATTGATCTGCTCTTTCAAATGGCTTGAAAATTCTTTGCAAGTCGGCCTGGTCAATACCTGTTCCATTGTCTTTTATGGAAATGCGAATGATTCCATTAGGACTAATGTCTTCCATTACTTTGTTAAAAGACAGCCATACCTCCCCATTTTCTTTGTTGTATTTGATGGCGTTGTTGGTAAGGTTGATAAGAATTTGTTTGAGCCTTTGGACGTCTGCTTTTACTAGGCATGGTGTGCTAATGGCATCTATGTGTAAACGCACATTTTTTGATTTTGCTAAAGGGAAAAGTGTTTCTGTAACCTCAAGAATGGTGTTTTGTAGGTCTACAGCCTCAAAAGACATTCTAATTTTGCCAGCTTCAATTTTAGAGATATCTAGCACTTCATTGATTAGTTCTAGTAGGTGTTTACCACTATTGAGAATGTGGTTGATTCCTTTTTGCTGGCCTGCATTTAGTTCACCCATTTCGAGCAATTGTGTAAAGCCAAGAATAGAGTTGAGTGGTGCTCTAAGTTCGTGGCTTATGCGCGACAAGAAATCGCTTTTAAAGCGGTTTGCTTTTTCTGCCTCTATCCTTGCCTCAATTAATTGTTTGTTGGTGTTTTCAATCTCCTTGGTCCTTATTTGAATTTTGGTTTCAAGGTTTTGGTTGAGGTCGATAATCTCTTGTTCAATTTTTTTTCTTTCAGAAATATCTATTAGTGTGGCAGAAAGAAATAAAGGGGTATTTTGGTTATCTAACATTAATTTGGCGGTCATTAATGTAGGGAAAGTAGAACCATCTTTTTTGAGGCGACCAACTTCTGTATGGTCAAAACCACCCTTTGTTTTAATGTCTTCCAAGAGTGGCACTACTACTTTTAATTGCTCGCTATTGTGTAAGAAAGCTATTTGTTTACCCATTAGTTCGTCAACTTGATAGCCGTGCATATGAGCAAAGGCTTCATTGCAGTATGTAATCTGGCCTTCTAAGGTGGTTAAAGCTGACCCATAATTAGCTTGATCTGAAATGATTCTAAACTTGCGCATTTCTTCCTCTGTCTCTTTTTGTTTGGTGATATCTCGCCAACTCGTAAACAAAAGGTCTTTACCATTTACGTTCGTTATAGATAATCGCACTTGTGCTAAAAAAGGTTTGCCATTTCCTTTAGTATGCACCCATTCAAAGGATTTATACCCTTCGGCATAGGCGCTTTTTATAATTTCTATTGCATAAGCCTCAGAGTCTCTATAGTTAGGTTGTACTTTGGGAGATAAATCAACAGGTGATTTACCAATAATATCTTCCCTGTTTAATTCAATAAGTTTGGAGGCAGCATTATTACAATCTATAATGATAGCATTGTCTATAAGTAGGAATGCCTCTGGCGAATCCATAAAGAGTTGCTTGTATTTTTCTTCAGAGGCAATTAATCGTTTTTGGGATTCTTTTTTCTCAAAGGTTTGTTCAACAATTCGCTTGATAGTTTCAATTAACTGGCATTCTTCCTTCAGAAAAGGCTCATTTTTAGGATTATAGACGGTTAATTGTCCAGGTTCATTTAAGTTTTGGAAGTTAAGGGCAATTGAAATTACGCTATTTGTTTCTAGGTAAGGATTTGATTTGAATTCCTTTTGATTTATGGTGATTTGAACGGAGGTGTTTTGTGGAAATTGGAAAGCTTGAGCAATGATTTGAGAGAGTTCTTCAAAATAACTATTGAATGAGATTGATTCAATCTCTCCAAGCTCGGTAATTTTATAGATGCATTCGAGCTCTTTGTTGCGCTCGTCTAATTCATCTTTTGATTTTAATAATGCCGCTTCTGAGGTTTTCCTGTTAATTAAGCCAACAAAACTACTTGCAAAAACATTCAGTAGGGTTTGTTCTAAGGAGGTAAATTTATGGTGATTATTAACGGCATCAAATCCAACAAAACCAATGCAATTTTTCCCATTAATCAATGGCACCGCAATAAGACTTTTTATCCCTTGAGGCAATAATAGGTCTCTTATTGGACTTAGCGGTTCAAGACTTAATACATCATCAATTATGATAGATTTGCCTTGCAGGTGAATGGCTGTCCATTCACTAAATAGATCTAATGGTAAATCTTTTAGTGTGTCTATTTGCGGTAAAATGTCATTGGCGCACCATTCATAGGTGTTTGAAGTTAAATTGTTTTTGAAGTCATAATCAAAAACATAGAACCTATCTGCACCAATGTAATTCCCTAAATCTGCTAAAGTTTTGTTGATCATTTCATCTATGCCTTGAATTGGCACACTTATAAATCCTCTAGAAGTGTTTATAAGAAGTTCGTGTAAGCTTCTTTCCTTGGCAAGGAGTTTTTCAACTACTTGATTTGCATCAATTCCAAGAATACTTTTTACTGATTTATTATCAGAATTCTCCGTGTTTTTTGAAGGCAAAATCGTTTAAAATTAATTTAGGTAATGAAGGTTAA
This sequence comes from Bacteroidia bacterium, assembly GCA_044370475.1. Taxonomy (GTDB): domain Bacteria; phylum Bacteroidota; class Bacteroidia; order UKL13-3; family UKL13-3; genus B1. Next base: position 21,188 of record JBILVK010000028.1, on the reverse strand, counting down.
CAAGGCAATGGAAAGGAATCATTGAAGCAAAGTATAGTGAGAATTAAGGCAGCAATTAATCTTTTACAAAGATACCCTTTCTACTTGGGAAGCAGGAGTTGAAAAAAAGAAAATAATATACAAAACAAGCAAACTAGTAATCCTAAAGGTTGCTTATTAATTTCTTTTTGCTTTAACAAATCCTTGGGAGTTGTTCGCCCGTTAAGAAGTTTACAACCCTTGTGCCGCCAATGGCACTTTTGATGAGCACTTTTCCTTTGTTATCATTGTTTACAGTTCCAATATTGGCGGCGGCAACGCAAGGCTTGTGTTGTCTCAATAACTGCAAAACATCCTCTGCAATATCTGGCTTAACAATGGCCAAAAATATACCCTCATTTGCAACATAAAGCGGGTCTAAACCCAGCATTTCGCAAGCGCCAACAACCTGTTCTTCCATAGGTAAATCATGCTGCTTAATTAAAAATCCCAAGTTAGTAAGTTCAGCAATTTCGTTTAAAACAGATGCCACACCGCCACGTGTTGGGTCGCGCAAAAATTTAATGTCCGAACCAAACCTATTTAACAACTCTTCTATATGGTGCAATGTTTAACAGGTTTTGGCTTGTATGCACCTATGAGTGATTGGTAATTACCTAATGGGAGACGAAGGCATAGGTGTGCATGTAGCAGAGGCTTTGCTTAAAAGGCCTCTGCCAGCGCACGTAGACGTTTTAGATGGTGGAACTGGAGGATTTCACCTGCTGGAGTATTTTGAGCTCTATAAAACGGTTATTTTGGTAGATGCTACATTAGGCGATTATCCATTGGGTACCATTCGTTTAATTAAGCCTAAATTTGCCCATGATTTTCCAAAGGCCATGAGCACGCATGATATTGGTTTAAAAGACATGGTTGGTGCTTTGCAATTGTTAGGAACGATGCCAGAAATACATTTGTTTGTGGTTAGCATTGAAAGCTTACAGCAGCAAGGCATTGAGTTAACGCCAGAGATTTCTGGTATTGTGCCAAAGTTATTAGATGAAATAGATGAATTGGTGCAAACTATTGCACAAAGAGCAGCATAGATTATTATTCCTTAATAGCTTTTGCGGGCAAGACTTAACAAAGCTTCTTTTATAAAAGTAAAATCATTTTCTTTCGGTCTGAACCAAAGCAGGCAAGTATCCAATGGTTTTAAATTGAAAATGTTGTTTAGAATTAGGATGTACTGGCTACTAGTGCTCTGCCTAAATCGTCTATTAAGTCTTCTGCATTTTCTACCCCAATAGAGAGACGAACCAATTTACCTGTGATAGATAATTTGTCTCTGAGGTGAGGTTCAACATCTGCGTGCGTCATGGTTGCTGGGTGTTCTGCTAGGCTTTCTGTGCTACCAAGGCTTACTGCTAGTTTTATTAATTTAAGTGCATTTAAGAATTTAAAAGCTTGTTTTTCACCGCCAGGTAAATCAAAGCTTATCATACCGCCATTTGTGAGACATTGACGTTGTTTTATTTGGAATGCTTCACCATCTTTTTCTGTTAAGTTGCCAAGGTAATAAACCTTTTCAACTATGGGATGGTGGTTGAGGTAAGATGCAACAATTTCTGCGTTTTGGGCAATTGCATCCATTCTTACTTTGAGTGTTTCTAGGCTCCTCATTAGCAACCATCCCGTATTAGGGCTGGCCATATTACCAAGGAAGGTTCTAAGCTCTTTAACACGCGACATTAATTTGTGAGAACCAAGACAAGCTCCTGCAATTACATCACTATGTCCGCCAATGTATTTGGTTGCAGAATACAGAACTAAATCTGCGCCATGTTGAAGTGGGTGTTGCCAAATAGGTCCGAGGTAGGTATTATCTACTGCCAAATATACTGGCTTATCTGGTGTTGAGTAGTGTGTAGCAATTTCTTTTTTGCTAGCAATGTCAACTAAGTCGTTAGTAGGGTTTGCAGGAGTTTCAACAAAGATGAGGGCGAGCTTATGTGCTAATCCAGAATCATCAATCATTTTTATGACTTCGTGTTTGGGTTGCCCTACCGTAAATTCTAGGTAGTTAATGCCAAATTTTGGCAATATTTTTTTAATAAAGTGATCGCTACCCCCATAGAGAGGTCCGCTTATGAGAACAAGGTCTCCGGGCTTAAGGAACTCGAGCAGGACGGTAGTAATAGCAGACATTCCACTTTCGAAAACTGCACATTCTTCGGCCTCATCCCAGAGGGTTAATCTGTTTTCTAGAATTTCTAAATCAGGGTTGTTAATTCGACTATAGATGAGCCCTAAGTTTTCATCTTTTTCGGGCTTTCTAAGTCCGTAAGCTACTTCAAAAAATGCTTTGCCTTGTTCTGCATTTTTGAACACAAAGGTTGAGGTTTGAAAAATAGGACATTTGATGGCACCCTCAGATAATTCGGGTTTATAGCCATATGACATCATGAGACTTTCTGGCTTCATATGAGTTGGTTCAGACCGTGAGAAAAAAATTGAAGAACAAAGGTAGATTGTAATAAATTAGATAAACATGACTAAAGGCATGTTTTGTCATTTTATTTAATTAATTTTTTGGAAAGCTTATTGTAAATTCACTACCTATATTTTCTGTACTTGTTACTGAAATTTCGCCATGGTTTCTTGCAATAAAATCTTTGGTAAGAACCAGTCCAATACCTGCTCCTCTTTCTCCTTTTGTGCCATAGGTGCCAGGCTGATTATGGTAAGTAAAAAGGCTATTTAGGATATCTGGCGACATTCCTTTTCCTTGGTCGGTAATTTGAATAATTACGTTTTTATCTTGCACAAAAGCTTTCACCCAAATCTCGGTATTAGGGTGTGAGAATTTGATGGCATTGAAAATGATATTTCGTAAGATAATATCGAGGTGATTTTCGTCGATAATTAAAGATAAAAAGGCCTCAATCTTTTTATTTAGGGTAATATTTTTGTCTAGTGCATTTTGACTAAATAAGTCGAAATTTCTATCTACGATGGCATTTAAGGACACAATGGTTTTTTGTGGAGTAAGTTCTCCATTCATTTGACTTTTGGCCCAATTGAGGGTATTGTCTAGCAGAATATTGATAGACCTAAGCTGATTTCTAAAACTTTTTCTCATGGTTGAAAAATCCTCTTCATTTAAGACGTTTTGGTCCATAAGTTCTACCACATTTGTAAGGGAAGAAATAGGATTTCTTAGGTCATGAGAGAGGATAGAAAAAGTTTTATCTTTGTATAAATTGAGTGCTTTTAAGTTTTGAGCTTGATTTTCAATTTCTGATTTATGGTTGAGAATGAGTTTTTTTGCATTCACCTCTTTTACACGGTATTTATTGATAAAATACACAAATGCCACCAGCATAACTACAAGTATAAGAAGTGCAATGGTAATGAGCCTTTGAAAGTCGCCATTAGCTTTTTGAATAGATTGGTCTTTTTCTAAAAGGGTAATTTCATTTTGTTTTTTTTGCAGGAGGTAATTGAATTCTATTTCATGTGTTTTTCTATTTGTTTCCTCGTTAAAAATGCTGTCTTTATATTGTAAAAATATTTTGTTGAATTTAATTGCCATTTGAGGATTATTGTTCTTTTCGAACACCTCACCTAGGTATTTAGAAGCTTCAAGTATATTAAGTTTGTTGTTAGATTGATTAGCAATATTGAAGCCAATTTGCAAGTGATTAATTGCTTGTTTGTAGTCTTTTTTAAGTTGGTAGGATCTGCCAATACCAATTTCGCAGAAGGCCCTGCCGGGTTGGTCGTTACTAGCAATGCATAATTTGAGTGATTGAGTAAAATTATGGAGCGCAGAATCTGGTTGATTCATGGTATTGAATACCTCACCAATATTTATGAGTGAAGTGGCAAGACCGTCTATATGATTGGATTTTATAGCGAGATCTTTGGATTGGTAAAAGAAGCTTAGTGCTTTCTGGTAATCTTTTCTTTCGTTAGAAACAGCACCCAGCTCAACGGAAGATTGAATAGCTCCATCTATGTCTCCAATGTTTGTTTGAATTTTAAATGCTTTACTGGCATGTAAGTATGCATCATCAAATTTTTTGAGACTATAGTATACACCAGAAATATTTCCATAACTATTTGCAATGTTTTCGGAGTCTTTGAGTGTTTCTCTAATTTGAAGTCCTTTATATAAATTTTCTAAGGCCAAGGTATAGTTTCCCTTGTCTACATATATATTACCAATATTGTTATAACAATCTGCCACACCCCTTTGGTCGTTGTTTTCTTTTCTAATAAGCAGACTTTGTTGGTAAAGACTTAGGGCGGGGTCGAAATTGCCTTCTGAGTGATAAATGATGGCAATGTTATTGAGAACCGAGGCTTCGCCAATTTTATCGTTTAAATTTCTAAAAATAATAAGAGATTCTTTGTTGTATTTTAAGGCATTTTGATAATTAGAAAGGTTGTATGAGCTAATAGCTAATTTAGAAAGGGCATTTGCAATGCCTCTATCATAGGATAATTTTTTGGCAAGTTCTAAAGATTCTTGTCCATATTTCTGTGTACTATCTGGGTGTACAAGTCGGAAAGCAAAAGCGAGATTGGCAAGTAAATCAACCTTAGCAGTATCGTCTAATTTATGGGCTTTTAGCTGGGCTTTTAGTTTTAGAATTTGGGATTGTTGTGCATGAATAGAACCCGAAATCACCTCAAATAGTAGTATTAAGGAAAATACTTTGCTTAAATAGGATTTTTGTATGATTAAGGACATATTATGCTGCTGGTATAATGCGAAAATATGAAATGAAAACTATATATTTGGATAAAATTAACATGGAATTAAAATGAGAAGCAACTATTTATTGTTTGTAAGTGCCATATTTTTTGCTTTGTTTGGTTCTTGTTGCGATGCAGACAAGGTTTGTGTAGGAGGGAATTCTGAGTTAGGTAAATTTCCGTATGCGTATGGTTCTGCGGCTTATTTTGGAGATTCTTTAGGGAATAGGATAGGTATTAGATTTTATGAAACCTTTATTGGTTCTGAGTCGTATGATGTGAAAGGAAAGTGCAGTGTACCAAGGAATGTTGACCCATGTATTTCTACTATTTGGTTAAAGGCAGATGTGATAGATTCTGCGAAGCTTTTGGACGTGCGCGATTCCTATTTTCAGGTAGGTTTTGATAAGGAAGAGGCGGTAGGAAGGGACTTAAAGACTTATTCTGTATCGGCGTTTGGTTCGGCCATCATGATGGTAAATGCCTACCAAGACAGTTTAGGTTTTGAAGGTTCAGGTATGCTTAGGGTGAATAATTATAAGACGCCCTTTAAGGAGTATCCATTGGTGTTTTTGAAACATTCGAAAGTGGCAAATGGGGTTCAAAAAAGCTGCTATACTCCTACTGGCAGGTTGGTTTCGTTTTGTTTGCTAAAAGACAATAGTCATTTTTTTTATGAAATGGAATAAGTAATGTTGCTTTTGTTTGGATAAATAGAAAGTTAAAGAAGTGAAAATAATAGGAATAACAGGCACTTTGGGTGCAGGAAAAGGAACCATTGTAGAATACCTTACAAGGCATCATGGGTTCAGACATTATTCTGTGCGAGGATACTTAACAGAACTCATTAAGGCTAATGGACAAGAAGTAAACCGTGATACATTGACGTTTACGGCCAACGATTTGAGGGCCAATAATAGTCCGAGTTTTATAGCTGAGGAGCTTTATAAAGAAGCATTATTAAGCGGTGGAAATTGCATTATTGAAAGTATAAGAACCGTTGGGGAGGTGCAGGCATTAAAGGGCAAGGGAGATTTTGAATTGTATTCTGTTGATACAGAAAGAAGCCTGAGGTATGAGCGTATCTTGCTTAGAGGTTCAGAGACGGACCACGTTTCGTTTGAGACTTTTTCTTCTAATGAGGATAGGGAGTTAAGTTCTACAGACCCGAACAAGCAAAATTTAAGTGCATGCATGGCATTGGCCGACCACCATTTGTTGAATAATGGCACTTTTGAGGAGTTATACGCCCAAATTGATAAGGCATTAATAAAAGGATAATATGAATACGGAATCTGGGGTAAAGTATGTTCGTCCATCGTGGGATGAATATTTTATGGAAGTGATGGATGCTATTAGCAAGCGGGCAACATGTGGCAGAGGGAGAAGTGGATGTGTTATAGCAAAAGAGAATCAATTATTGGTTACTGGATATGTTGGTTCACCTATAGGCTTGCCTCATTGCGATGAGGTAGGTCATCAAATGAAGAAGGTGATACATGAAGATGATAGCATTACTGAGCATTGTGTGAGGACTGTTCATGCTGAGCAGAATGCTATTTGCCAGGCCGCCAAAAAGGGTGTTCCTTTAGAAGGTTCTACCTTGTATTGCCGCATGACGCCCTGCAGAGTTTGCGCGATGTTGATTATCAATTGTGGCATTAAACGTGTTGTATGCGAGCGCAAGTATCATGCAGGGGGCGAGAGTGAACAGATGTTTTTGCAGGCGGGTGTTCAATTGGATTTTGTGCATGATGAGTTGCAGAATTATGAAGCAAGTAAATAGTTTTTTGGAGTTATCTTTTTGTAATTAAGCATAATTATTTTGCAGAGAATATTTTGGAAGCGTAGTATATTCACTATTCTGTTTTTCTTGTTTTTTTTGTTTTCGTATGCGCAGCGACAGAGTGTAAACACATTTCTTGCAAAGCTTAAGGAGCATGCGCAAGAGGATACAGTGAAGGTAAATTTATTACAGGAGTTGTCCTTTTATTATCATACCATTTGTCCAGATAGCACCATTTATTATGGCAGACTTTCACTTGAATTATCAAAGCAGCTTAATTACACCCTAGGAATAGCAAATTCATATAAGCATTTGGCCATTGGAGAATATGTTTTGGGTAATCGCAGTGAAGCCTTGTTGCATAACCAAAGTGCTGCTGCCATGTATAGGGAGAAGAATGATGAGAATGGCTTGGCGGCTATATATAATAATATGGCAATTATCCTTCACAATGAAGGCAAGTATGAATTAGCCAAGGCGTATTATGATAGTAGTTTGGTTATTAGAATTAGGACAAATCATTTAAGTGGAATTGCAGATAGTTACAATAATTTAGGAAACTTATATACAGATCAAGATAAATATTCTGAAGCATTAGATTATCTATTTAAGGCACTCAGGATTCGCGAAAAATTGGTGATAATGGCTCAATAGGTAATTCATATGGCAATATAGCAAGTGTTTTTTTTTATCTACGAAAATGGCAATTGGCATTTGATAATGGCTTAAAATCATACCGTTATCAGGAGAAGTCTGGGAATCAAACAGGCATGATTTAATCTTTATCGATTTTGGGTGGCGTTTGCAATGAGGTTAAAAAGTATGATAAGGCCTTGGAATATTATTCCAAGGAGTTAGCATTGGCTGAGATGTCTAAAAATGCCGATGGCATATCACATTCGAATAAGAATTTGGGAGATGTTTATTATTCATTTAAAGATTATGACAAATCTGAAGCATATTATAGAATCTCCAAGGAAATAGATTTGCGTTTGGGCGATTTGTTTGGGCTTGCCATGTGTGAATTTGGTATAGGTAGGGCCTTGCTGAAAAAAGGAGAAGTAAAGAGAAGCATTGTTTATTTAGAGAATGCTTACGAACTATCCAATTCAGTTAATAATAAATCGAATGCCTACGAGAGTGTAATTTTATTAGCATCTGCATTTGAAAAGATCAATAATTATGACCAATCGTTTGTGTATTTAAAAAAAGGGATTTCACTAAAAGACAGCATTTATAATATTGAGAATGCTCGAAAATCATTTGAGTTAGCATATCAATATGAATTGGAAAAAAAGCAAAGTGAAATTGCAATTTTAGAAAGAGATAAATCTATACAAGAGGCTAAAACAAAGCTTCAAGTTTTATATACAACCGCATTGTTTGTTTTGGTTGGATTGCTTCTGCTCTTTATTTATTTTATTAACTATAAGAGGGTAAAAGAAAAAGAAATGAAGGAGTTAATTACGCTCCAGAAAGATGAGATAGAGGCACAGGGAATTCATTTGAACGAATTGAATTTGTTTAAGACTAAAACCTTTTCGATTCTCTCTCATGATTTAAGGGGGCCTATTTCTTCGTTCATTACCATTTTTGATTTATTAGACAACAATGATTTGAATGATGAAGAGTTTAAGATGTTAATTGAGAAATTGAGGATTCAGCTTAAATCAATAAATATTCTATTGGATAATACCTTAAACTGGTCGAAAACACAGATGAGAGGGGAGTTGTCGCCACAAAAAGAACAAGTAAAAGTAATTGAATTTGTTACACGCAATTTTGATTTATTTAAAGACAATGCTGAAAAGAAGCAGCTATTGCTTGAAAATGAAATTGGGGAGGAGATGCTTGTTTGTGTTGATCCAAACCATTTAGATATTATACTTAGGAACATCATTTTTAATGCCATTAAATTCGCCAAAGTTGGCGGAAAAGTTTTGGTTAAAGCACTTAAGGTAGACGCTAATCATATTGAGATTAGGGTTATTGATAACGGAATAGGGATGACACCTGAGTTTGTGAAGGACCTTTTTAGTTTCAAGAGTAAATCTGGAGATTATGGAACAGGAGGAGAGCCAGGAGCTGGTATTGGTTTGATATTAACAAAGGACTTTATAGAGCGAAATTTAGGTGGCATCCGCGTTGAAAGTAAGGAAAAGGAAGGCTCTACTTTTATTATTACTTTTCCTTTGAATTAAGATTGGCCAAGGCCCATTGAAGCAAGATGTTTTTTCCTTTGGGCAATTTGAGTTTTTCTACAATGTTCCTTTTGTGCGACTCAACCGTTTTTTCGGAGATGAAGAGAAAGTCGCCAATATCTTTATTTGATTTATGGCAAGCCACCAACTCTAAGACTTTTTTTTCTGTGCTGGTTAGTAGATTGATTTGTGTATTTGCTATAGGACTTTCATCTATGATTTGGGTATGGTCTAAAATTGGGCTAAAGAATTTTTTGCCTGCCATGACAGATTTGATGCAAGGTGCTAAGTCTACCTCTGCATGATCTTTGAGGACAAAACCATCTACTTCTGCCTCATTGGCTTTCCACAGCACCGACATTTCTTTGTGCATGGTAAGCAGAATAATTTTAGTAGGAATTCTCTTGAATTTGGTGATGGTTAAAATCTCTAATCCACTCATTCCAGGCATACTTACATCAATAATGGCAATGTCGGGCATAAGATTAAGAATGCCATTGAGACAACTAACACCGTTGTGGTAAGACCCCACTACTTTGTGTTTAAGTGCATTTAAGTATGCTTCTGTACCCATAAGTGTAATTGGGTGATCGTCGGCAACAATTATTTTATACATACTCCAATGGAATTTCGAAAGAAATACATGTATTGCCTGGTTCAGAAAGAATCGATACGCTTGATCCGATTTCTTTACATCTTCTATCTAATTCTAGAAGCCCTTTTGCTGTTCCTGATTTTAGCACTTGCATCACATCAAATCCTTTGCCTGAGTCGGATATTTGAACAAAGATTTTGCTTGTTGATTGTTCAATCTTAATATGAGCAGATTTTGCGTGTGCATGTTTAGTTGTATTTAAAAGGGCCTCTTCTATAATAGCATAAATACTGTATTCTACATTTGGTTTTAAGCTATTGTTTAGGTAGGTAGTATGTAAACTTATAAATAAATTATCTGAGGCATTCAATTTTTTTACAAGTTGCTGAATACACTTGTTAAGGCCATTTCCTTTAATTATTACTGGCATGAGGTTAGACTTTAACTCATGTAATTCTTCGGTTAAAAGAATTAATTTTTGATTAGAGGCGTTTAATTTACCAAGGAAAAAGTCCTTTAGGGAAAATAACTCCTTTAGAGCAGATCGCGAATGGATAGATGTTTCACTTGACATAAAGAGTTTGGTTTAATAGCAAGTCAAAGGTAATAATGCAAAATGGAGCATGAAATAAGGGTTAACCCTTAAATAGTTGTTTCAGATTGCCTTATATCCAAATAGGTAGATTGCAATTAATTAACTCATTTTTAGATGGATTTAAGCATCCATACATTGCAGGAAAAATGTCCGCTATTGCCAAGGGGTTTTTCTAATTGTTCGTAGCCAAACGATTTGTAAAGGTGTATGGCTGCCTCCATGTCTGGGAAAGATTCGAGGTACAAATGGGTAAAGCCCAGTGCACGTGCATTTTCTTCGCAGGCAAGCATCAGTTGTTTGCCTATACCTTTTCCCCTGGCCTCAGGGATGAGAAAAAACCTTACCAGTTCGGCGTGTTTTGGGGGCAAACCCTCGGTAGGAAAAACACCACATCCACCCAAAATGGTCCCGTTTTCTTCTGCAACCACATACTTGGCCTTTGGGTTCTGGAACAAAGCCGACAAGTTATTGGTTGTGGGATCTGAATGCGCAGTGCCTTCTGTTGGTAGTTTTAAGGCCTCTATGCTGCTTCTGATGATTTTTGCTAGGGATTCGTTGTCGCTTTGCTTTATGGGTCTAAAAAGGAAGCTTTGCATCATTTTTGTTTTAAAGTAGATTCCGAATATAAGCATCTGAGTATAATATGAAAAATGGCTGGAAACAAAGGGAGCTGATTTATTAAATATTTAAAAGAAAAAAGCCTACGGTTTAATTTTTATGAGAGGCTTTTACTGAAATGAAGGTGAAAATAAAATGATTTAAATAGGTATAAATTATTGATATATATCACGAAATAAAAAAGGATAAAAATATCCGAAATTAAAATGATTTTCTATTTTTGAGCCGTCAAATATTTTATAAGTTGAACATTTAAAAAGTAAAATTTATGCTATCAAAAAGTCAAGCAAGGGCATTTTTTCTAGGTGGAACTGTCGTAACTTTTGGAGTGTTCTTGGGGTTATCCTGGAATACACTTAGTACCACAGTACCAAAGCAGACCAATTCTGGTAATATAACACCAGAGGTTATAAGTGGCAAGCATTTGTGGGAATCTAATAATTGTATGGGTTGTCACACTATAATGGGCGAGGGGGCATATTACGCTCCTGAATTAACCAAAGTAGTTGAGCGCAGAGGGCCAGAATACATCAAGGTTGTATTAATGTCTAAAACGCCTTGGGCACCACGAGGGAGGAAAATGGTTCCATATGGATTTTCTGAGAAGGAAGCTAATGATTTATTAGCATTTCTTGGTTGGGTAGGAAATGTTGATTTAAATGGATTTCCCCAAAAGCCGAAGTATAATATTACTCCAAATACAAAATAATAACAAGTATGAAATATAAATCACAACAAGTAGCATATTGGTTTTTTGCATTATCAATGTTGCTTCTTTCATTGCAAATTGTTTACGGATTTGTGATGGGCTTTGCTCATATGGGTTTTGATAACCTACATTCTTTTATTCCTTTCAATACAGCTAGGGCTGTACATACAAATTTACTTGTAGTTTGGTTGTTGTCTGGATTTATGGGTGCTGCTTATTATATTATACCAGAGGAGGCGGAGCATGAATTAGTAAGTGTTAAATGGGCGTATATTCAGTTGATATCATTGGCATTGGTAGGGGTAACAGCAATTATTGGTTACCATTTTAACTATTGGGAAGGAAGGAAGTTTTTAGAAATCCCAAGGCCTCTGGATTTTTTGGTTGTTGCAAATGTGTTAACATTTTTAGGGTTAATATTGGCTACATTATTTAAAGGAAAGAAAAGGACTACTACCTCATTGGTACTTACAATGGGTTTGGTTTTTGCAGCATTATTATACTTGCCAGGAATGATTTGGTTTGATAACCAAACAATGGATTCTTTTTTTAGATGGTGGGTAGTTCATCTTTGGGTTGAGGGAGTATGGGAATTAATTATGGGTGGTATATTATCATTCCTACTGATTAAGATTACAGGCGTAGATAGGGAGGTAATTGAAAAATGGTTATATGTTATTGTAGGATTAACCTTCATATCTGGAATTTTAGGAACAGGCCACCATTATTATTATATAGGCGCCCCAAGGTATTGGTTAATAATTGGAGGGATTTTTTCTGCTTTGGAGCCTTTAGCATTTTTGGCGATGGCGCTTTTTGCATTAGCCATGTACAGGAAAGGCGAAAAGAAACACCCCAATAAAACTGCCTTAAATTGGACGTTAGGAACAGCTATTGTTTCATTTGTAGGAGCTGGCTTATTGGGTTTGGCACATACTTTACCACAAGTTAACATGTACACACATGGTACACTGGTAACCGCAATGCATGGACATTTGGCGTTTTGGGGAGCTTATGCAATGATAGTATTAGCAATAATTAGCTACACTATGCCACTCATAACAGGTAGAAAATTATTTGATACAAATAGAGGTACATTGGCTTTTTGGCTTTCAAATATTGGAATGTTAGGAATGACAGTAGCTTTTGGGGTAGCCGGTGTTGCCCAAGTTTATATGGAAAGGGTATTAGGGGTAGATTTTGGAGATGTTCAAAAAGAAATTCAACCTCACTTTTTAGTGTTGGTTTTATGTGCCACTATTTTTACTACTGGTATTACCCTATTTATTATAGAGTTTATTAGTTATGGTAGGCCAACAAATGAAGCACTAAGAAATGAAGAATAAGACAATAAAACAGTTAAAATGATAAACAAAACGTATAAATTCCTAAAGACAAGTTTTATTATTTGTTTTGGAGCTATTGTAATTTCTAGTTGTGGAAATTCAAGTAATGAAAAGCAGAATTTAGCAGAAATACTGGTAACAGGTGTAATGGATGCAGAACTTACTGCACCACCATTTGTACCAAAGCCCATTGGAAGTAGGGCAGCCACAAAGCTAATTGTAAACATGGAAATCATTGAAAAAGAGGGTGTGATGGCAGATGGTGTTAAATATATTTATTGGACATTTGGAGGTTCGGTTCCTGGAAGTTTTATCAGGACTAGGGTTGGAGATGAGGTAGAATTTCATTTGAAAAATCACCCAGAAAACAAACTGCCACATAATATTGATTTACACTCTGTAACAGGTCCTGGGGGAGGAGCGGCTTCATCTTTCGTTGCTCCTGGACATGAAGTTGTTTTTTCATTTAAAGTAATTAACCAAGGTTTGTATGTTTACCATTGTGCTACTGCACCTGTGGGAATGCATATTGCAAACGGTATGTATGGATTAATTTTGGTTGAGCCAGAAGGTGGATTACCTCCAGTAGATAAGGAGTATTATATCATGCAAGGTGATTTCTATACAAAAGGAGCAAATGGAGAAAAAGGCTTACAACCGTTTGATATGGGAAAAGCGATTAAAGAACAACCAGACTATGTAGTATTCAATGGTAAAGTAGGTGCCCTAACTGGCGACAATGCTATTACAGCCAAAGTGGGTGAAACTGTTAGATTGTATGTTGGTAATGGTGGTCCAAACTTAGTGTCGTCTTTCCATGTTATTGGTGAAATATTTGACAATGTAAATATTGAAGGGGGCTCATTAATCAATCATGACGTTCAAACTACATTAATCCCAGCTGGAGGTTCTTCAATTGTTGAGTTTAAAGTTGATGTTCCAGGAACTTTTATCATAGTAGATCATTCAATTTTTAGAACCTTTAATAAAGGAAGTTTAGGAATGCTAAAAGTTACTGGCGATGAAAATAAATCTATCTATTCTGGTAAACAAACCGATGCAGTTTATCATCCTGAAGGTGGAACAATTCAAAATATGCCAGAAGATGCAAATGCTGCAAAGGCACCAAAGGCAGTTACTTTAGCCGAAAGAATAGAAGATGGGAAATCTATATATAATAGAACTTGTTTTGCTTGTCATCAGCCAACAGGTGAGGGTCTTCCAAATACTTTTCCTCCATTAGCTAAAGCCGATTTTCTAAATGCTGACTCTGACAGAGCAATTGAGTTTGTTTTAAAAGGTAAAACGGGAGAAATAACCGTAAATGGCAAAAAGTATAATAATGTAATGACTGCCCAAGTGCTCACCGATGAGGAGGTAGCCAATGTGTTGACTTTTGTATATAATAGTTGGGGTAACTCTAAGAAGGAAATCACAGCTGCAATGGTTGCAAAGGTTAGAAGTAAAGTAAATTAGAACGTTAACTACTTTGAAAATTGTTTTTCAAATTTTCTTACTCTTAATTTTTATTGTTTCATGTTCAAATAATGAAAGTCTAGAGGTTAAAAACAATAAAATTTCAGTTACACCAAATGATTCTTCATTTGGTGTAACTGTTTCAATGTCAAAAATTTTAGGTGGTAGTTATATTCCATTATATGGAAGAGATTCGCAGGAAGTTCAAATTAGCACTTTATATATGGATAATTATCCGGTTACAAATGCAGATTTCACCCTGTTTGTAAAAAAGAATATTCGTTGGCAAAAATCAAAAGCGAAAAAAATATTTGCGGATGATAATTATTTATACCATTGGAAAAATGATACAACAATAGGCATAGGGATGGATCCAAATAGTCCTGTCACAAATGTTTCATGGTATGCTGCAAAAGCATATTGTGAATGCCAAGGGAAACGCCTTCCAAATATTGATGAATGGGAGTATGCAGCTATGGCCAATCAAAATTTAGCTGATGCACGAAAAGTTCAATCTTACAATCAATATATTTTAGATTGGTATGAAAAGCCTAAAACTAGTGATAATGTCATTGGTGAAACATTTAAAAATTATTGGGGAGTTTATGATTTACACGGATTAGTTTGGGAATGGACAAGCGATTTTAGCTCAGTTTTATTAACTGGAGAGTCTCGTAATGATGTGAAAACTGACAATAATTTGTTCTGTGGAAGCGGGTCTATAAATGCAACAGATTTGATGAATTATGCTGCTTTTATGCGATATGCATTTAGAGGTAGTATAAAAGCAAATTATGCAGTTAAAAATCTAGGTTTTAGGTGTGTAAAAGATACTTTATAATATGATAAACATGAATCTTAATGTTGTCCCCAAAACCATAAATTTAGTAGTAGTTTTTTTTGTATTATTGGGATGTAACAACGTTTCCGAACATACTAAAAATGAAAAGCCTCAAACAGTAGTTGATACTTCATTTTCTGATGAATCAATTTTTAATTTGTCTGGAAATTGGAACACTCAAAATAATGATACCATTGTACTTAGTGATTTGAAAGGAAAAGTATTGGTGATGGTAATGATATACACGAGTTGTAAAGCTGCTTGTCCTAGGTTGGTTGCCGATATGCGAGATATTGAAAGTAAAATGCCACGTGAGAAATTACCTGGAATTAATTTTGTTTTAGTTAGTATTGATCCAATAAATGACAATCCTGAAAGGCTAAAAGCTTTTGCAATTGCGAATGAAATGGATGCAAAACATTGGACTTTTTTACAGGGAACCAAAACGAGTGTTCAAGAATTCGCCAATGTGTTGGCTGTAAAATATAAGCAAATTGCTCCTATGGATTTTTCTCACTCCAATATCATAAGTGTTTTCAATAGGAAGGGTGAATTAATTCATCAACAAGAGGGTTTAGGCGTAAACAATAAGGAAACAGTTTCTAAAATTTTGGAAACATTAAATTAATAGAAAATGAAAATTAAGCATCAATTATTCCTTACATTTTGTTTGCTATTTGCATTATTTTCAAATAAAGCAAAAGCCCAATTTAATGTTGGCGGGCAGCTTATCCAAAGGGCAGAATATAGACATGGTTACGGGAAACTAATCAATGAAGGCGTTGATCCAGCCGCTTTTGTAAGTCAGCGATTCAGATTAGAAACTAAATATCAAGGTAAGAATTATCAAATATTCGGAAGTGTTCAAGATATTAGAACATGGGGAAGCACCTCTCAAACAAATATTTCTGATGGATTTTTATCCTTGCATGAAGGATGGGCCGAAATTAAAATAGATACTAATTGGCAGATAAAAGTAGGTAGGCAAGAATTGAATTACGACAATGCAAGGTTTTTAGGGAATTTAGATTGGGCCTTACAAGCAAGATCGCATGATTTTGCCTTGATTAAGTTTGGTCATAATAAACATAAATTACATTTTGGTGGTGGATTTAACCAAGATAATGAAAAGCTTTCTGGTAATGAGTATAAAACGGCAAATCAATATAAAACAGCACAAATGTTATGGTACAATTATTTGAACCCAAAATTTGAGTTGTCATTTTTGTTTTGGAATAATGGTAAGCAATATTTAAAATATGATTCATTGGGTATTTTAAAAGAACAAAGTGTTAGGATGTCTCAAACAATTGGTTTGCCTCGCGTGAAATATAAATTTGAGAATGACTTTTCAATTTCTGCCTTTGCCTATTATCAAATGGGCAATGATATTGCAAATAAAAAATACAATGCCTATGATGTTAGTCTATTATGTACTAAGGTGTTTTTTCTTGATGCAGAAAAAAAAGCATCGTTTAAAAGTACCATTGGTGTAGAAATGTTAAGTGGGACCAACTCAAATAATAAAGAAGAGATTAACAATTCCTTTACGCCAATGTATGGTACAAACCACTTACATAATGGCTATATGGATTTCTTTTTTGTAGGAGGAAGATTTGAGAATTCTGTTGGATTGAACGACATATATTTGCAACTCAGATATGATAAGAACAAGAAATGGTTTTTAGGATTAGATATTCATAATTTTTCTTCCAATGCTAGTGTTTACAAGGGCAGTGAGTTATTGTCAGGTAAATTTGGGAATGAAATTGACCTTACTTATGGGGTTGTTTTTAATGAGGATATTTCCCTGCAAGTTGGCTATAGCCAAATGTTTTCTAGTGCTACCTTTAAGTATTTGCAAGCTACAAATGCCGCAAATTCTCAAAATTGGATGTATGTAATGCTTGTTATAAGACCCAAAAACGACAAGAAATTTATTGGTCTTTTAAATTAACAAAATTGGTCAATCAATAAGACTTTAACTTTTATGACAACTCAAATTGATTCAATGCAGACAAGTATTTCTGCCACCCCTTATTACAAAGCAACTGGAAAGGAAGTTGAAATATTTGAAAAAGCCTATGCCATTAAGGTTCCTTTACTTTTAAAGGGACCTACTGGCACAGGTAAATCTAGGTTTGTTGAGTTTATGGCTCATCAACTCGGCAAGGAGCTTATTACTGTAAGTTGCCATGAAGAAACTTCTGCTACTGATTTAATTGGCAGGTATATTATTAAGGGAACCGAAACCGTTTGGTTAGATGGGCCATTAACCAATGCTGTTAAATTGGGTGCAATCATTTATCTAGATGAAATAGCCGAAGCTAGACCTGATGTTTTAGTTGCTATTCACTCATTAACAGACCACAGAAGGCAATTGTTTATTGATAAATTGGGCGTTTCAATAAAGGCCCACCCAGATTTTTTGTTGGTGGCTTCTTTTAATCCTGGTTATCAAAAAGGATTTAAAGAATTAAAACCTTCAACACGACAAAGGTTTGCAAGTATACATTTTGATTATCCAAAAGCGGAAGTTGAGATTGAAATTGTTGCAAATGAAACAGGTATCTCAAAAGAGATTGCGAAGAAGCTTGTTTTGATAGGTAGTAAAATAAGACATTTGAAAGAACTTGGATTAACAGAAACGGTTTCTACTAGGTTATTAGTGAATGCAGCTCAATTAATCAATGAAGGACTTCCAAATAGGCTTTCCGTGAGGACAGCAGTAATTGAGCCACTTTCAGACGATATAGAAACCGTTGAGGCCATGTGTGATTTAGCAGATTTACTGATCTAATCTTATGGATTTAGATGAAATTATTTTCACTCGATTTGTAAATTTTTTTAGCAATAGAGCTAAAAGAAAAGAAGCTGCCAATAAAGAAATTGTATATCTCGAGGAGGTAAAAAACAGATTGACTATTATAGCCTGTGCCTTGAATGGTGGAGTTATTAAATTATTGCCTGCAGAAAAGGAAGGTGGATATAGGGATGGTATGATTTTTCTGCCAGCTAGGGTTGATTTATTTAAAACCTTTGAGCTTAATTTGTCCTTTTATTTTTTTAGGGTTTTCTACCTTAGTATTCAAAGAGAATTTTGTTCGAACCTAAAAATTGAGGAAGTTATTTTAGCTGAAACAGATTCATATAAAATTGCGGAATTATTTCATAAGGATGTAATGGAAAAATTGTTTATCGATTATCCATTATTAGAAAATGTTTATAGGCTATTGGATGCAGAAATACAGGCAAAATCGGATCAAGAAGCAAAGGAGTTGCAAAAGTGGATTTGTGGTAGGTGGATGTTTAGCGAGGCCAAGGAGGGCAATTCTAAAGGTATTGAATTTGATGGATTTGAAACAGAAAATGCGGATAATTCTTTACAAAACAAAACAACCATTAAAGCCAAGCCAATTGAGTCGTCTGAAGTAATAACAATAGATAAAAAATCGCAAGAGGATTATGTATTAACGCATAATTTTGAAAAGGTAGAAACAGCTGATGAATTTAATGGGAATTGGCGCAGTTTTGATGGGGAGGATGAATTGGAGGATCATGAGAATGCCCTAGATGAATTAAATTTAAGGTATATGGTAAGAACTCAAGAGCGAAGTAATAGCATCTACCAAACTGAGTTTTTAGATAATACAGGAATAGCCGAAAGCAAGCAAATTGAAGGAGCAGTATCTTCTGTTTTCTTAGACGAATGGGATTATAAAAAAAGAAAATATTTGCCTAATTATTGCCAACTTTTTAAATACCATTTAAAAGAAGAAATGCCAACTTTTTATCAACGTGTGCTAATTGAACATAAGGCCATGATGATGAGTATGCGCAAGCAGTTAACGAATTTAAGAAATAAGAGAATTCAACTTAGACAACAAGCACAAGGGGATGAGTTTGATTTGGATGCAGTAGTTGATATGTTTACTGATATCCATTCTAATCATACGCCAAGGGAGAACATTTATTTAGATAAAAGAAAGTTAGAAAATGATGTATCCATATTGTTGTTGTTAGATACAAGTTTATCGAGCGATGGTTATGTAAATGGAAAACGAATTTTAGATATTGAAAAGGAAGTTGCCGTGTTGTTTGGTGAAATTTTGAATGAATTTGAGATAGATTTTTCAATCCAATGTTTTAATTCGCGCACACGCAATCATGCTAATTATTATTCTATAAAAGATTTTGATGAATCTTGGGGAAGCACAAAATTTAGAATTGGATCAATACAACCAGATGGTTACACAAGGATGGGCGTTGCTTTGAGGCATTCTTATGAGCTTTTAAAAGTTCGCAGCTCAAAAAAGAAATGGCTTGTTTTATTGTCTGATGGAAAACCAAATGACTTTGATAGATATGAGGGTAAATATGGAGTAGCAGATGTTAAGCAAGCCTTGCATGAACAGAATGAGTTTGGAATAAATTCATTTGCATTAGCAGTCGAATCGAATGCAAAATTCTATTTGCCGCAAATGTTTGGTGTAAATCACTTTAGAATATTGCCTTCAACAGACGAATTATTGTCAACTTTAATACATCTTTTTGAAAAAATTAAATTTGAATAGGTCATTGATAATGGATGGTATTCCAAAAATTTCAATTTACAATATTATTTTAAATAATAATATGTGAGAATTCATTTTTTGTTCAATTAACCTTGCTAAGGTTTGAAGTTGGTTATCAAGTGTAATTAATAATTCAAATGAACATGAAAAAGCTATTACTAATCCTTTTGGGTATTCAGGCAATTGCTTATGCCCAAACCATTCCAAACGGGGCGTTTGAAAAGTGGAACAATATTAATTTCGATAACCCCGATCACTGGTATTCTGCCAATATGGATAAGGCTGCTGAGACAGGTGTTTTTCCCATTACCAAAGTTAATGGAAGTGCTGGATTTGCCATAAAGATGGAGACAAAGACTTTTAATTCGGAGATAGTACCCGCATGGATAAGCACAAGTAATGGAGATCCGCGCGAAGGCGAGGGAGGTTACCCATACACGCAAGCCCCGGCCAACCTTACTGGGAAATATAGGTGCAATATTGCTGCAGGAGACACCGGTTTCATTATTGCAATTTTTAAGAAAAATGGCGTTATCATGGGAAGTGCAACAGGTAAATTTACAGGCAACGTAAGTAATTTTAGTAACTTTACCTTTCCCGTTCTCATAGGTGGTACGCCAGATTCGGTGCTGTTTGCGGCAGGAAGTAGCAACCTAATAACAGAAGAGGGCATACAAGTAGGTTCTTGGTTAGAATTAGACGAGCTTGCCTTTGGTGGAACTGGCATTACGCAGACCATTCAAAATGGAAATTTCGAAAACTGGACCAATACAAATATGCATACAATTCAAGATTGGATGATGTTTGGCGATCCTGGAATATCGAGAGAAAATGATCCGTTTAGAGGCAGCTATGCAATTAAACTTAGAACTTTTATGGATCCACAAGACGGACTTCGTCAATGTGGTATTCGTTTGTCGAAAGAGCGTGATGGCGGACAAGTATATGAACATGGCGTGCCGTATACTAGGCTGCAAGATACCTTGTTTGGGTATTACAAATTAACTACGCCTGGAATGGACAATGCCTATATTTTTGCGCGCACCTTTAAAAACGGCAATCAAGTTGGTTGGTTTGGAGAAAACCTTACACCAAGCGCCAGTTATAAGTATTTTCAAGTGATCATCAACAATACTACTGCACCAGATTCCATGGATGTGGTTGTAGAGTCGTCGTCGCAAAGTACCATGATTGCAGGAACTACGCTTATCATTGATGAGATACAATTGGCCTCAAGCAAATTAAATACAACAGGTATTGGCCCTAGAAATCCATTTAAAAAAGAGACTTTTTCTATCTATCCAAATCCTGCTGTGAATGAAATTAGTGTCCTATCGGAATGGAAAGGAAATATGGAAGCACGCGTATTCAATATGAATGGAGAAGAAGTGCTGCATCAAAATTTTGGTTCAGACCAAAGCAGAAAGATAGATATACAGACATTGAATATGGGTTTGTATATTGTGTATGTTGCTTCTGCCGATGGCAGCATTCATTTTGCAAAATTCATTAAAGAATAGTATTGCTTAACCCAAAAAAGCTGTCTCACCCAGGCAGCTTTTTTTATGCCAATTTAGAAGGGTTTTCCGTGGGTTTGTTTCACCAATAAATTAACAATTGCGGGGAAAGGTTTAAGCGCGCCAACAAGCAGGTTGGTGCCAATGGGACTGCCAAAAAGCGATTGTATAAAACGGCCAATTTTTAACCTGTTTTCAAATTGGC
>JBILVK010000109.1:0-9130 GCA_044370475.1 Bacteroidia bacterium | reverse complement strand
TTTGATGGACTTAAAAAGAATGGTGCAAAATGGGATGTGATTGGGATGTCGTTATACCCTACTCCTAGCAATTGGGCTGCTTTAAACGCAAGTTGTTTGGAAAACATGAAGGACCTTGTTTCGAGGTATGGCTCGGAGATAATGGTCGTGGAAATTGGAATGAGTTGGGATCAAGAACAAGCTTGTGAATTGTTTATTGCTGATATTATTTCTAAAACAAAATCTCTGCCTAATAACAAAGGACTTGGTGTATTATATTGGGAGCCGGAAGCCTATAATAATTGGCAAGGTTATACTTTGGGAGCTTTTGATAATACAGGAAAGCCTATGTCCTCTTTAAATGCATTTAAATAGGGTTAAATTCCTGTTTTTATGTAACAATTATCACTAAGATTCAAGCCAATATCAGGTATTTTTGAATCATGAAAAAATCTATTTCAAAAATAACCTTCATGCTTTTTGCAAGCATATTTCTTTTAAAACCCAACGTCTATGGGCAAACAGCTCCTTTTACAATTCACATAGAACCTATGAACATTGAAGGATTAGGAGGATTACAAGCCTATGCATTTGGACAGCATAATGGCAAATGGTTAATTATAGGTGGTAGATTGGATGGTCTTCATAGAAGACAACCTTTTGCATCATTTGATGTGGCAGGTAACAATAATCAAATTTGGGTAATTGATCCAATCTTAAAGCAAAAATGGACAGCGCCATTAAGTTCGTTATCTGTTTCACTGCAAGAACAATTAAGTTCTACTAATATGGAATTTCACCAAGAAGGCAATTACTTATATATCATTGGCGGATATGGATATAACACACTAAGTGCTTCTAGAAAAACTTTTGATAATTTAACAGCTGTTAATGTTTCGGCCACTATAAATGCGGTAATGGCTGGAAGCAGTTTTACCGCTCATTTTAGGCAAATATCTCATGCCCAATTTGCTGTTACAGGTGGACATTTAAAAAAAATAAATAATACCTATTACTTATTGGGTGGAAACAAATTTGATGGAAATTATAATCCTATGGGCAACCCAACCTATATTCAAGTATATACAGATGCAGTAAGAAAATTTAACATTGAAGATGATGGAACAACTTTAACAGTAACCCATTTAACCTCATACTCTGATGCTACTAATTTACATAGAAGAGATTACAATGCAGTTGCCCAAATACTGCCGAATGGTGCCGAAGGAATAACCATGTTTTCTGGAGTTTTTCAACCTACCATTAATTTACCTTTCCTTAATTGCGTAAATGTTGATAGCGTAACCCATACTGTAAATAATGCTTTTCAGCAATATTATAATCATTACCATTGTCCCGTTTTACCAATTTATTCGAGTTCAAAAAACGAAATGCACAGCATATTTTTTGGAGGTATTGCCCAATATTATGATAGCGCAGGAGTATTGGTTCAAGACAATAAAGTTCCCTTTGTAAAAACCATAGCTAGGGTTACTAGAAAAGCAAATGGCGAAATGTTGGAATATAAATTACCAGTGGAAATGCCAAGTTTATTAGGAGCTGGGGCCGAATTTATTCCCATAACTCAAACCCCACAATACCATAATGAAGTGCTTAAATTTGACGAATTTAACTCAGATTCTACCTTAGTAGGTTACATCTTTGGAGGTATAAGTAGCACTGCTCCAAATATTTTTGAAACCAATACCGGAACACAAAGTGCGGCAAGCAATCAAATCTTTAAAGTCTATGTGGTGAAAAACGCGCTTTCGAGTTTAGACGATTTAAACGAACAAAGTAAAGGAACATTGAAAATGCAAGTTTTTCCAAATCCAAATGATGGCGATTTTTACATTAGGTATCAGTTAATAAAAAACGCTAAGGTAACCTTTTCAATAACAAATATGGAAGGCCAAATCATAGAAGAAACAATAATTCCCAAGGCAAATAAAGGTGAAAACTTTTACCAGCCAAAATTGAAAGATAGTTTCTTATCGGGTACTTTTATGGTAACTTTGGAAACAGATTATGAAAAAGTTACCCAAAAGATAGTTGTGAAGAGATAAATGAAAAATCATACGGCAAAATGAACATCCCATGATTTGCATTTAAATTGATAAAATTAAAAAAGAAAAAAGCCTGAAAAAAAATAGTTTTTCAGGCTTTTTTATGCGTAATTGGTTCAAAAATTGGATGACAAAAAAAGGTTATAATACGCACCTTGAATTAAGAATCGACTGGAGCGAATTAGACCTATATGGCCATGTAAACAATGTTTCATTTTTCAAATACATACAGGCCGCAAGAGTTAATTTCTGGGAGAAAACAGGCATTCAATCTCTTTATGAATTAGAGAATATTGGACCACTTTTGGCATCTTGCAAATGCGAATTTAAAAAACCATTGCATTATCCAGGGCAAGTAAAAATAGCCTCACAAATAGAGTATATTAATAACACCAGCTTCTCCATTTTGCATCACATTTTTAATGAGAACGATGAATTAGCAGCCGAGGCAGCCGACGTAATGGTACTATATGATTACACAAAAAAGATAAAAGCAAAATTTCCTGAGGATTTAAAATCGAAAATAGAAAACCATTAATTAATCTTGTTACATTTTGCTTATAATTATTAAAAAAATCATTCGGTCTGAACCAACTAATAAAAAGTAATTATGATTGCCCAAACCCCCAACCCACCCTATTATGCCGTGATTTTCACCAGTGTTAAAAACGAAGTTGGCGATGATTATGCTTCGATGGCGCAGTTAATGGTAGAAATGGCCAGTAAGCAAGATGGCTTTCTTGGAATAGAAAGTGTTTCCAATGAAATGGGAATTACCATTTCCTACTGGGCCAATCTAGAAAGCATTAAACAATGGAAAGAAAATTCAAATCATAAAATAGCCCAAGAACATGGAAAGAAATTGTGGTATAAGCATTACAAAACCAGAATTGCTAAGGTAGAAAGAGATTATGGTTTTGATAAAGAAAAACAAATATGAAAACTATTGAACCCATCAACCTTCAAGATAAATTTGCAAAAATTGAAAAGGTCTGGACACCCTATATTATTGGCGAACTCAATGGTCAGCAAGTAAAACTTTGTAAACTAAAAGACGAATTTGTGTGGCACAGTCATAAGGACGAAGACGAGCTCTTTATGGTATTTAAAGGCACTCTTTTAATTGATTTTAGAGATGGCAGAACAGTTGAAGTAAAAGAAGGTGAAATACTCATTATTCCAAAAGGAGTTGAACATAGACCTCATACCAATGGTGAAATTGTTTTTAATCTTTTGTTTGAACCAAAATCAACGCAACATACAGGTGAAGTTGAAAGTGAATTAACGGTGACTAAACAAGATTGGATTTAAAATAACTAACTTGCAGCACAATTAGTAAGAACATGAATTAACTTTTTATTAAAAACAATATTCAAATAAATGCCTATGCCACAATAGTTTGGAGCCCCAACTTGTTAGAAATTATAAACTCACAGATATAAATTAACCACATGATACTCAAAAATCAACTCAAATCATCTCTCTTTCTATTATTCTATAGCTTTATTCTAGCTGCTTGTTCTGAACCAAAAACGGATTATAAATTAATCCTTGGTTCTTGGGAAACGGCTGATATTGTAAATGCAAATGGTAAAGATTATACAGAGCACACAAATTTTTACGAAGGTGATTCTGCCATTATTTCTATTAAGATAAATGGAAACGAAACCGAAAGATATAAGTTCAATTATCAAATAAATGAGAAAGATGCTAAACTGCATCTAGAACGCGACGCCAGTATCCAAAACCAATATAGAATTGAATTAATTACCGAAACTGAATTATTGTTATTGGATCTCAATTCTGGGGCTAAGAAAAGGTACTTGAAAAAGAAATAATAGATTCACTTGAGTAGTTTTACTTGTGAAAAATCAAATGATATAAGCTGATATTTTTATAGAAAATAAATGGAAAAACCTAGCACTTACTGCCAATTTGCTGCTAGCTTAGACAAAAATCAAGTGCACAGAATTTACCATGATGAGCATTATGGTTTTCCTGTTAAAGACGATAATGGATTGTTTGAGCGCTTAATTCTTGAAATAAACCAGGCCGGTTTAAGTTGGACAACTATTTTAAATAAGCAGGAAAACTTTAAAAAAGCCTATCACCAATTTGAAATTAAAAAGGTAGCAGCTTACAAAGAAAAGGACAGAGAAAGGCTTTTGAATGATGCGGGTATTATTAGAAATAGGTTAAAAGTTGATGCAGCCATACACAATGCCAATGTAATTCTAATACTTCAAAAAGAACATGGCTCCTTTAAAAATTGGCTCGATCAAAACCATCCCAAAACAAAGCAAGAGTGGATGAAACTATTTAAGAAGACTTTTAAATTTACGGGTGGAGAAATTGTAAACGAGTTTCTTATGAGCCTAGGTTACTTGGATGGTGCGCACAGTGTAGACTGCAAAATCTACAAAAAAATCTTAAAGCTAAAGGCAAAGTAATCTTGCTTAGTTCAAGCTTAAGTCGCAAAATATTGCTTCTTAAACAATAAATTATCGGCCCAAAAAAGCAAAGAATACACAAGGAATTGTTTACAATTTATTGGGATTTATTGTACTTATGTTTTAAGTTCGAAACATGAGTAATCGCATACGTATTGGCATTTTCTTTGGTGGAAATAGCAGAGAAAGAGAAGTTTCTTTTGCAGGCGGAAGAACGGTTTACGACAACCTAGATAAGACATTATTTGAGGCCGTTCCCATTTTTGTTGATAGTTTCAACAATTTTATTTTACTCGATTGGCATTTTATATATAAAGGATCTATCAGAGATTTCTATCCTTCTGTGGAGTTCCTAAAAGGGGCAAAACATGAGGTACAAGTATATGCAGAAAACATAAAATCTGCCTATAAAGACAATGGCAAAACCATGGCTCGCAAGATTGGGCGCTTGGTTCAGGCCGAAGAATTGAAAAGCTTAATTGATTTTGCTTTTTTAGCTTTGCACGGAAATTTTGGAGAAGATGGCACCATTCAAGGCCTATTAGAATGGAATGGCATACCCTATT
Source organism: Bacteroidia bacterium (assembly GCA_044370475.1). Taxonomy (GTDB): domain Bacteria; phylum Bacteroidota; class Bacteroidia; order UKL13-3; family UKL13-3; genus B1. Next base: position 4,069 of record JBILVK010000109.1, on the reverse strand, counting down.
CTGGCTCTGGTATTTTGCCTTCTTCAATAGGTATGAACAAACGCTTGCAAAAGCAATGGATGCAAGCAGCTGGCTTAAACGTGCCTAAATATTATAGCTTCCCAAAATCTGGTCTGAACCAATTAAGCAACTTATATAAAGAAGCAAAAAAGTTGGTTGGACTTCCATTTGTGATTAAACCTGCAAACCAAGGAAGCTCTGTTGGCGTAAGTGTTTTACAAACAGACAACGAAGATGCATTTATTGAGGCTGTGCACAAAGCCTTCTTTATTCAAACCATACATGCGAAAGAATGGGTTGGAAAAAGCACCTTAGAAAAAACACAGTTTATCCAAAAAATAACCGATGTAAAGGAAGGAATTGGCCTACCGGCCAAAACAAAAGATAAAGTTATTTATCATCCAGATGAGTTGTGGGCATACCTTGATAAAGAACTTAAAGGCAAAAGTAAAGTTCAACTGGAAGGGGTTTATTCTGAAACAGAATGTTTAATTGAATCGTTTATTGAAGGCCGAGAATTTTCTTGTATTGTACTTAGAAACGAGGATGGAAGCGCCGTAGCCCTGCCACCTACCGAAATTGTTAAAGGTGCAGAAGTGTATGATTACAAAAGCAAATACTTGCCTGGCTTAAGTAGAAAAATTACCCCGATTGACCTTGAAGATAAAAAAATTGAAGAGATAAGAAAGGCCTGCAGCGAACTGTTCACCTACTTTAACTTTCATGTATACGCACGCATCGATGGCTTCTTAAGTAAGGATGGTAAGATTTTATTAAACGATCCAAATACTACGTCTGGCATGATGCCTTCTTCCTTCTTTTTTCACCAGGCTGCAGAAATCGGACTTAATCCCTCGCAATTTTTAACATATATTGTTAGAACCTCCATTAAAGAACGTATAAGCAGCATTAGCGGCAATTTAAACTATCAAAATCTATTAGTTCGCCTAGATGCTCAAATGACCATAAATAAGAGCAAGAAAAGCAACAAAAAACGCGTGGCTGTTATGATGGGCGGCTATAGTACAGAGCGACATATTTCTGTTGAAAGTGGAAGGAACATTTATGAAAAACTTGCTTCTTCAGAAAAATATCAACCTTTCCCTGTATTTGTTACGGGTAATGAAACTTCACATGAATTGCATCTTTTGCCTATACAAGTAATGCTCAAAGATAATGCAGATGATATACGCGAAAAGGTAATGAATTATCATAGGCCAAGTATCATGAACAGCATTACCAAAGAATGTGAGGCCATCTTAAATAAATACAGCAATACTGTTCTGTTTGAACCAAAGAAAATAAGCTATCCAGAATTAAAAAAATTAGCAGATACTGTATTTATTGCCCTACATGGCAGACCAGGAGAAGATGGAACGGTTCAAAAAGAATTGAATAAAATTAAGCTGCCATTTAATGGGTCTGATGTTGCCAGTTCACAACTCACCATCAATAAATTTGACACCAACGAACTTCTTAAAAAGAAAGGATTTTTGGTGGCAGATCACCTATTGGTTTACCAAAATGAATATCAAAAAAATGCCAAGGCCATCATTGCCAAAGTAGAGAAAATTGGCTACCCTTTAATTGCTAAACCTGCCGATGACGGTTGCAGTAGCGCTGTAAAAAAAATAAAAAATCGCAAACAATTAGAAGCCTATGCAGATGGCGTTTTTAGGTCGGACTTAGAACTCAGTTCAGACATGCGTGTTAGGTTAGAAATTGGCCTTAAGGAAGAGTTCCCTAAAAAGCCATTTTTCTTGATAGAAAAATTTGTAGAAAAAGGCAAGGCAAAGCATTTCCTTGAGGTAACCGGTGGAATGCTCACTAGCTTTAGAAAAGGAAAACTTTTTTATGAAACTTTTGAACCAAGTGAAACCTTGGCAGAAAGCGAAATATTGAGCCTAGAGGAAAAGTTTTTGGCTGGTCAGGGACAAAACATTACCCCAGCACGGTATGCTAAAACACCTTTGGCAAATAAGAACATTAGCAAGCAAGTTCAACTGCAATTAAAGGCTGCAGCCAAAGTGCTTGGTGTGGAGGGATATTGCAGGATTGACGCCTTTGTAAGAATATTTACAAACAATAAGGTTGAAGTGGTATTTATTGAAGTAAACTCTTTACCAGGAATGACACCAGCCACGGCTATCTTCCATCAATGTGCTTTAAATAATTACAAACCTTATGAGTTCATTGACAAAATTCTTCAATTTGGCGACGAACGTCTAGCATCAAAAAAATTAGCACACTAATTGAACGTAAACTTGAACTTTAATCAAAAAATCGAAACCCAATGAAAAAGATAATTTTATTAACCTTATTTCCGCTATTTACAATGGCTCAAAATAAATTAGACATAGCCACACTTTGGAAGTTTGGTAGACTAAGTGAACACATGGTTTCACCAGATGGCAAATTAGCCATTTATGCTGTAAAGAATTATGATGTAAAAGCCAATAAAGGAACCAATATCATCTATACGCAAAAGATTTATGATATCTCTGGCACAAAACGTACAGACATGTCGAAACCTGCCCCTGCCACCGCCACAGAAATCATCGATTCCAAAACAAATGCCTTTGGTGCTCGCTTCACCCCCGATGGCAAAAAAATCTCTTATTTAAGCGCATCAAGCGGCGAAGTACAATTATATGAGTGCAACTTAATTGGTTCAAACCGAAAACAAATTACATTTATAAAAGGCGGGATTAACGGGTATAAATACGCGCCTACCATGAAGCATATTGCTTTTGTAATGGATGTTAAATTGGACCAAGAAGTTAAAGAAATTTACCCCGATTTGGATAAGACAAATGCACGCATAATAGATGGGTTATTTTACCGTCATTGGGATGCTTGGCATGATTATGCCTACAGTCATTTGTTTATTCAAGCCTATGAAAATGGTGCGCTAAAAGACCAGGCAATTGACCTTATGTTAAATGAGAAATTTGATTGCCCAGTACCTCCTCATGGCGATGATGATGAGTATAATTGGAGTCCAGATGGAAGCAAAATTGCATATGACTGCAAGAAGCTACAAGGCACTGCCGACGCGGTTTCTACCAATAGCGACATTTATGTATACGACTTAAATACGCAGGTTACAAAAAACATATCGGAGGCGAATTTGGGCTATGATAAGAACCCGCAATTTTCGCCAGATGGTACCAAAATTGCTTGGCTTAGTATGGAAGAACCGGGCAATGAAAGTGATAGAAATACAATTGTGATGTTTGATTTTAAACAACCTAAAAAGAGCGCACCTGGAAATGGCCAAGTACAAGCTGCAATTTATATGTTGCCTATCATTACTCCTCTTACAAACCACTTTGATTTTACGGTAGAGAATTTTATTTGGATGGATAACCAACGCATAGCATTTACCTCTGTGATAGCAGGCACAAAACAGATATGTATGTTTGATCCAAAGCTAAGAAGTATGTCGAGGGTAGTTACCTTAACAGAAGGTATGCACGATTATGTGGGCATCAATTTAATTCCAAATAGTAAAACACCTACGTTGCTTGCAGCAAGAATGAGTATCAGCTCTCCAACCGAATTGTATTTAGTTGATGTGGGTACAAGAAAGGCGACTCCTTTTACATACGTAAATAAGGAAATTTTAGATAAAACTACTTTGGGCAAAGTGGAGAAAAGAATGGTAAAAACTACAGACAACAAAGACATGCTTGTTTGGGTTATTTATCCTCCAGATTTTGATGCAAGCAAAACTTACCCTACCCTTTTGTATTGCCAAGGCGGCCCACAGAGTCCGGTTTCACAGTTCTTTAGCTATAGATGGAATTTTCAATTAATGGCAGCAAATGGTTATATTGTTGTGGCTCCAAATAGAAGAGGTTTACCAGGCTTTGGAAGCGAATGGAATGATGCCATTACCAATGATTATGGCGGACAATGCATGTTAGATTATTTAAGTGCCATAGATGATGTTGCTAAAGAACCTTATGTTAACAAAGATAAATTAGGAGCAGTTGGTGCAAGCTTTGGCGGCTTTAGTGTTTATTGGTTAGCAGGCAATCACAACAAGCGTTTTAAAACATTTATT
>JBILVK010000108.1:0-9155 GCA_044370475.1 Bacteroidia bacterium | reverse complement strand
AAAAGAGACCCACCTGCAACGGAGATTCCAATGGTGTAATTACCATTGGGGCAATCAATGCTAGTGGCCCTTTCCAAGTCAAAATGGATTCTGGCAGTTATCAAACAAATTCAGTTTTCACAAATTTAAAGCCGGGAAACCGCCTTTTTACCATTAAAGATTCAATGGGCTGCACTGCCACTCAAAGTGTCTCTTTAACCAATCCAACTACCTTAAATACCAGTATCGCAACTCAAATAAACATCAAGTGTAAGGGTGACTCTAATGGTGTTGTTATTCTCAGTATTAATGGGGGTATTGCCCCATACAAAATGCGCATGAATGGTTCTGCCTACCAAACTTCGGGCACTTTTACCAGCCTAAAAGCCGGACAAAAACTTATTGAAATTCAAGATTCAAATAATTGTATCAAAACCATTTCAACCAATGTGAGTGAACCCGCTAATAAAATAGCAGTTAGCGTTCTTTCTAAAACACTTATTTCATGTTCAAGTCCAACTGGGTCGGCAAGCTTGCTGGCTACAGGTGGAATTACTCCCTATAAATATGGAAGAGTAGGAGGTCCAGCACCTACCACTTCTCCAATATTAAACAATCTTCCGGCTGGTAAAATTACCTTCCTTGCTACCGACTCTAATCTTTGTCAGGCTACAATTATTGATACCATCAAAACTATTAATCCATTAAACTTAACACTTAGCAAACAAGACATCACCTGCAATGGAGCAAATAATGGCACAATAACTTGTACTGCCAGTGGTGGATTAGGTAGCTACCTGTATAAACTGGATGCGGGAACCTTTCAAAACAACAATGTGTTTTATAATGTAAGTTTAGGTAACCATACCATTACTGTGAAAGATTCAACTCAGAAAGATACTGCGAGCTGTTATAAAACAAGCGCTATAACCTTAAATGAACCAACAAAAATAAGCACCAGCTTATTGGCAAGTCCAACAGCTTGCTCTGGCATAAGCACTGGTACAGCAAGCGTTACAGCCAGTGGCGGCAATATGCCATATACTTATAGCTGGAATTCTGTTCCTACACAAAATGGTATAAAGGCCATTAATTTACCTGTAGGTAAAGTGGTACTTACTCTAATGGATTCAAATGCTTGCATGCATAAAGATTCTGTGGTAATTGGCGCTAAAACAGTATTCAATGATGAAAGCATTTGTGCTGTATCAGTAGATTCAAGCACCAACCTGTATAAAATTGTTTGGGACAAATCACCTAATAAGGGAACTGCCGCTTATCAAATCTGGGTAGCTCCAAATGCTACCGCAAATTCAACCTTATTAACTACCATTCCTTATAATGCGCCATCCGAATTTGTAGATAATATTTCGGCACCTTTGCCTCCATTACAAGCCTACTATTATTCACTTAAATCTGTAGATAGCTGTGCAAATACTTCAAGCGCAAGCTTCACGCACAAACCGCTTAGTTTAAACGCCATTTCTAATGGCAATAAAGTGAACCTTTCTTGGGCACCTTATTCGGGTGGTGTAAACATCAACCAATACAAAGTGCATCGAGCAATTAACAATGGAAGCTATAGCATAATTGCCAGCGTGGCTTATGGCACCAACGTTTTCATCGATTCATTAGCTGGTGCTGGAACCAAACATTATAAAGTAGAAGGGGTTTACGCGCCGCTTTGTAACTCCACTTTGCAGGTATTTAGCAACGGCGTAACTGTTTTTCCAACGGGTATAAAAGAAACTAGTTTAAGCACCAATTATTACCTTATTTATCCAAACCCAAGCAATGGAAAAATAAATATCAAAAATTCCACAAATAGTGAGGACATCAAAAGGGTAGAACTAACCAATCTTTTGGGTAGCTCCCTGCTGGTAATTGTAAACGATAAACCACTTGCAGAGCAAAGCATAGATTTAGGCGCATTTGCTGCCGGAACCTATAATTTGGTCATCACCACAGAAAAAGGTCGCCAACAAATTCAACCTATCGTGCTCCAAAAATAGCAGCAGTCTTTAATAACAATTCATCGCACTTCTATATACTTCATGCCACTATGTTGTTGTCATTTTTAAAGAACGTTTACATCAAGTGTATCTCATTTGAATTCTTAAAAAAATGATAAAAAAAGTAGTTCTAATGACTTTTAATTAAATATTAAGTGCGCTGAAATGGGTTTAATCCAATTACCATTTACCTTTGATAGGGTATAATTGTGTTATTTAGATGCAATTATTTGATGGTAAATATTCTTAGCCCAAATATGATGAAAAAACTACTCATACTTTTTTGCATTGCACATTTTATTGTTATTCCAAATTATGCACAATCTGTAAAGGTTAGCATGAGAGCAGGATGTACTACAAGTCCAAATATATACCGTGTTACTCTTAGCTTATACAAAGATTGTTCTGCTGCGGCAATTTGTTTAAATTGCCCAAGTGGTCCACTTAGTCCATCTTGTTATAAATCTATTAGCATTTATGCAGATAGTTCAAATCAATGGGTATTTAGAGGTTCCCAAGCTGTAGTAATTAATACAACAGTGTCTGGATTTGATGCTGTTCAACAAGGATATTTAGCCAAAACCATTTGTAACAATTGTGGGCAAAGGATTCCTGGCTCCTTTACGCCAGGCTTAGAAGTTTACACCTTTGAGGGCGACATAAATTTAGCAGGTCTAAATAATACTTGTAAGGTTAAATTAGTTTATTCTGATTGTTGCCGACCACAGTGCAGTACCATTTCAAATGCTACTGCCATAGAAACTTATGGTGAACTAATTTTAGATAAATGCATAACTCCATGCAACAACTCTCCATATTCAGTGGCCGATCAAATTGCCCTATTTCCATCTTCATCGGAGGTTTTCTATAACCCAATGATGATAGATTATGAAGGCGACTCTCTGTCCTATTCTTTAGCACCGCTAAAAAAAGCAAATAGCATCCCTGTTCCATATCTAACGCCATACTCCTTTGCGGCTCCAATTCCATACTTAGGCGCACCTTCCACAAACCTTAGCTTTCCTCAAGGTTTGCATCTAAACCCTAGAAATGGAGATATCTATTTTAAACCAAACGGCAATTGGAATGGACCAATCGTTCTTGAGGTAAAAGAATGGAGAAAAATTGGCTCAAACCCACCCGTTGTCATTGGGGTAACAGAATGCCAAATTCCAATGTATTCTTTGCCAATTTATAATAATGCTTTATTAAGTCTAAAATCCTATGATCTAGAGGGAAAGTTGTTATCTAATGCAAGCCCAGTTTCAAAAAACATCAATCTTTGCCCAGGTGAAACCTATTGCGAAAACTTGGTGGCAAAAACAAATCGCGCCACCGATTCAACAGAGTTTATTACACCTATTTATTATAATTCCCCAGGAATATTATCATTTACCAATCTGTACTCAGCAGGAAACAAACCCAGAGAAGACAGCGTTCGCCTGTGTTTTACAATGCCCTTCGACACCATAAATTCTACCGACCATAAAGCATTCATTAGCTTTTACAACTACGACTTTCCTCTTAGAAATTTACATACAAGGGCCTATCAATTTACCTATAGAAAAACAGCACCCACAATCGACTATAGAAAAACAAAATTAAGCAATACAAATTATCATTTTGCTTATACCTTAACCGAAACAATTGCGCTTCAAGGTTCACAAACAAAATGGCTCATAGAGAAAACTCCAGGTAGCAATACCTTTCATACATTTTATGCAGATAGCTTACAAAATTATATGTTTGGTTCAGCCGGAAATTTTAAAGTAATTCTGTCTCTTACTGGCGCTTGCTCAACATATACCTACAATTATCAAATTGAGGTAGAATCCATAAAAATATCTCAATTAAGTCTTCAGCAAAACACCTGTTTTAATAAAGGAAATGGAAGCATTCTTGTGAGTACCATCAACTCTTTTGGACCCATAAGTTATAGACTAAATCAACAACCATGGAGCAATTCCAATTACCTTAACAACCTTGCTGCTGGCTCATATTGGGTATATGTAAAAGACTCTACGCAAAAACAGGATTCTGTATTTGTGACCATTACACAACCTCCACCTATTAAAATCAATGTAGGTTTTGTACAAACAATTAAATGCTATAACGATTCCAATGGAATTATCCAACTGACAGCTATGGGAGGAACCGCGCCCTATAAATTCTTTAAAGGAGTAACTCCCTTGGTAGAAGCAAATGCAAGTAATCAATTTATGAATCTCAATAGTACGCAAAATCGTTATTGGGTAATTGACTCTAACAATTGTAGTTTTGACACAAGCTTTGCTTTAATTGCGCCGTCACCAATTTCTGCCAATATCCAAACCACACCCGAATCGTGTTTAGGAAGAAAAGACGCTACTGCTACTGCCATGGTTAGCGGTGGAAATGCTCCTTACGAAATCACATGGTATACCAATCCGTCAAAAACAGGAAGCGTCCTATCAAACACAGGTAACGGACCACTAAATTACCAAATAAAAGACAACAACCAATGTATACAAAATGGATCTATTCTAATACCATTTAGGCTGATCCAAAATACGCCACAAATATGTAAAATAAGTATAGATACCGCTGCCTCAAGACCTCTTATTATATGGAACAAGGCAGAGGCTGTTGCTGCAAAAAAATATTATATTTTTAAATCCTATTCCGCTACTGGCTCCTATACCTTAATTGACTCTATAAATTACCAAGCTTCGGGGTCTTATTTAGATCAGTTAAACTACAATCCAAACCAAGTGGTAAGCTATAAAATAAGTTTGTTAGATAGCTGCGGCACAAATACACTTAGTAATTATCATAGCGCATCTTTGTTAAACGCACAAAACAACAACCAAATTAACTCCTTGCAATGGCAGCCTTATAAAGGCTTAAGTGGATTGCAACAGCGCGTTTGGAAAAGCACCAATGGCAGCAACTTTCAAATGGTGGCAACCCTTGGCAGCACAGCAAATACATGGATAGATTCTATGCCAAACCTTATCAACCACTATAGAATCGAATGGATTGGTTCAAATACCTGCAATACCGGAAATTCACAATTACAAGCCTTCCCTATTTATTCAAATACAGCAATTGTTTCTTTGTCGAGCCTCCCCGAAAATAAGGCAAAGGCAGACATGTTTTCCATTTATCCAAACCCAAGCAATGGAAAAATAACCATCAAAAATGCTACAAATAACGAGGACATAAAAAGGATAGAATTAACCAATCTTTTGGGCAGCTCCTTGCTGGTAATTGTAAACGACAAACCACTTGCAGAGCAAAGCATAGATTTAGGCGCATTTGCTGCCGGTACCTATAATTTGGTCATCACCACAGAAAAAGGTCGCCAACAAATTCAACCTATTGTGCTCCAAAAATAGTCCAACTACTTTCTAAGGCTAGCCCATTTTCTTTTATCTATAATTGCCCACAAAATTATATTTTGCAGCAATAACAAAGCCATGAATTATCTAATCGCTTATTGCCTTGTATCCCTGCTAGGTTCCGCCATGTGGATTTACTATTTTAAGTTAATCGATGTGTTTGAGCCAGAAAAAATAGGAGCCCTGGTGGTCTCATTTGTTTTTGGCTTGGCCTCACCCTTCTTGCTTTTCCCTGTATATCCATTCCTTAAAGAACTCGGCCTCCACTCGCAAGAAATGCTTACAAAGACGCTTATCGAAAGCTTTCTTACAGCAGGTTTGCTGGAAGAGCTTTTAAAGGCATTTACCTTTTTATGTTCCTACCTTATTGTTCGCAAAACACTTCATGAGCCCATAGATTATTTAATTCATATTTGCCTTTGCGCACTGGGATTTTCTGCAACAGAAAATGTAATGTACTTTGTTGGAAATGGCGCAGAGATTATTGACTATAGATTTGTATTGTCTTCGTTCGGACATATTTTCGACAGCTCCATTTTTGCGTATGGAGTAATTTATGGAATTTATAAAGTCCAAAAAAACACCCTGCTTTATGCATTTTTGTTTCTGCTCTTAGCAGCTATATTTCATGGCATTTTCGACTTTCTTCTCATGTATGAATTTCCTGGAAACATCCTGCTTTTTGGACTTTACTTCTTATTAACTGTTTCCATTTTTAGTGTAACCCTAAACAACGCACTCAACAACTCAAGTTTATTCTCCTATAGAAAACTCATTTATCCCGATCCCATTTTTTTGCGCATGATGTTGTTCTATGTTGCTTTGTTAGCTTCCAAAACAATCCTATTAAGCTTTCAGGTTTCACCCATGCATGCACTCAAAAATCTGTATGGTAGCGTCCTTTTTTCTTTGCCAATTGTACTCATCGTTTTCCAAAGAATTTCCCGCTTTACCTTAATAAAAGGCCATTGGATGAACTTTTCGCTGGAGCTTCCTTTCACCAGCATTACCTATATTTCTGAAACAGGAATTGGAACTAAATTTGTAATAAAAGGGCATGGACAAACAGAAACACATGTAGGTTCATTTCTTGGCACGAATAATATCCTATGTAGCGTTTCTGAACGCAATACTTGGTTTGAGGAAGAGCCTGAAATTAAAGTGAGTCACAAACTTTTTTTAGAAAACTATTCTATCTTCTATAGAATAAAACTTAACAACGATGCCACAGATGATACCAGCTATTTTATCAAAGCAAAAATTACTGGCAACACCACAGTTAATAACCAATATCCCATCGTAGCCCTGTTATCTTCCAAAGTAAAAGGTGCCAAAAAACCAGATTTAAACGATTTCGACGATTTTGAGTTTTTATGCTGGTGTTATTTAAAGCCTGTATAAGCCTTATTTCACAACACTTCCCGGCTCAATGTCTTGCTCTGGACCTACGCTGTAAAGCTTGCCAAAATCATTGCCAGCCATCAATAACATGCCCTGACTTTCGATTCCACGTATTTTACGAGGGGCCAAATTTGCCACCACCGTTACCAATTTTCCTATGAGCTCCTCGGGCTTATAATACTCTGCTATGCCACTCAAAATGGTGCGCTGCTCAAAGCCCAAATCCACAGTTAAATTCAACAACTTATCTGCCTTAGGAACCTTTACTGCTGCAATCACTTTGCCCACACGTAAATCTAATTTTTCAAAATCTTCGTAGGTAATATGAGGCTTTACCTCACTCAAAGATTTGGTAACAACAGGCTGACTCTGATTAGCCTTCTTTATTTCCTCTAAGCGTAGCAACTGCTTGGTAATTTCTTCGTCCTCCACTTGCTTGTACAAAATAGCTGCCTTACCCAATTGGTGGCCTGAACCAATGATGTTTGCGTCTGTTAACTGACTCCATTGTAAATTTTCCATGTTCAACATGGTCGCTAAGTTCTGCGCAGTATGCGGCAAGAAAGGTTGTGCTGCAATGCTTAATTTTGCGCAAATCTGAAGGGCATCAAACAAAATTTGCTTCACCGCTTCTTCATCGGTTTTCACCAATTTCCAAGGCTCGGTATCTGCCAAAAATTTATTTCCAGCCCGGGCCATATTGATGAATTCTGCCTGAGCATCACGCAATTTTATGGCAGCTAAATTCTCGTTGAGGGCACTAATACTTTGCTCCATTTGGGCAAAACAATGTGTGCGTGCAGCAACCATTCTTTCATCGCTTATACTGCCTACAACGCTTGGGGTCAGACCGCCATAATATTTATCACATAAGACCAAAACACGGTTTACAAAATTGCCGAAGATGCTTACCAGCTCACTGTTTACACGTGTTTGGTAATCTTTCCATGTAAATTCACTGTCTTTGGTTTCTGGCGCAATACTGGTTAACACATAGCGCAATTCATCTTGCCTATTTGGAAAATCTATCAAATACTCATGCAGCCAAACCGCCCAATTGCGTGAGGTAGAAATCTTATCTCCTTCCAAATTTAAGAATTCATTGGCAGGCACATTGGTTGGCAATACAAAATTACCATGCGTCATCAACATCATTGGGAAAATGATGGCATGAAAAACAATATTATCCTTACCAATAAAATGAATCAACGAGGTCTCCTCATCTTGCCACCACTTGGTCCACGGACCAGCAATAGCAGCATCTGCTTGCGCAAAATATTCCTTGGTGGCACTTATGTAACCAATAGGCGCATCAAACCAAACATACAATACTTTTCCATCTGCACCCTCAATAGGAACAGGCACACCCCAATCTAAATCGCGGGTCATGGCACGGCTTTGCAAGCCTTCTACCAACCAACTGTTGCATTGTCCTTTGATATTCGATTTCCATTCGTCGAATCGCTTAATGTATTCTTGAAATTGTGCTGTTTGTTGAATCTCGCCCATAGGCAAAAACCAGTTTTTGGTTTCGCGCAAAACAGGTACCGCACCACTTAGTGCCGACTTTGGATTTATTAAATCGGTTGGACTTAAAGCCGTTCCACATTTCTCACATTGATCGCCGTAAGCACCAGGATTTCCGCAGCGCGGGCAGGTTCCTGTAATATACCTATCTGCCAAAAACTGCTTGGCTTCCTCATCGTAATATTGTTGGGTTACTTCTTCTTTAAAAACACCTTTATCGTATAAGTTTCTAAAAAAATCCTGAGCGGTTTCTTTATGCGTTGTAGAACTTGTTCTTCCGTAATAAGAAAAATCAATGCCAAAATCTTTGAAGGCATTCTTCATAATGCCATCATACTTATCTACCACCTGTTGCGGAGTAATGCCTTCCTTCTTTGCCTTAATGGTAATGGGCACGCCATGCTCATCACTGCCACAAATAAACAATACCTCTTTGCCAATTGCCTTAAGGTAACGCACGTATACATCTGCAGGTAAATAACATCCTGCGAGGTGACCAATATGCACCGGACCATTGGCATAAGGCAAGGCGGCGGTGATTAAATATCTTTTGAAATTCTTGCTTGTCATACAGTGCACGAATGTAATACCAATGTTACTTAAAAAATAGTTTGAACCGTTTTTTAAATGCACCCATGCAAAAACAATTGTCCCTAAAAAATGAAAACATAAGCCACTTGCAAGCATTATTTACATCAAAAAACCACCTCTTAACCAACCAAGCTGCCTTTCCCAATATTTTACAGAAAATATTTGGAGAATAGAAAAATTTCGTAATATCTTTGTGATATCATTTTAATATCATAACAATGAAACAAGAAAACACAATTAGCCCTAGTGGCGGGTTTTTAGCCCT
>JBILVK010000027.1:0-29386 GCA_044370475.1 Bacteroidia bacterium | reverse complement strand
ACCTTATAGGATGTTCAAAGTTTGAAGAATAGACATAAATAGGCTCAGAAATATTCTTCTGATGGCGCAATTTACCTAATAGTTCAGGGAATTTAAAACTGTCTTTTTCGGTTTGGTTCAGACCGAAAACTGCTAACCAAACAAGCAAAAGTAAGCTGTAAATTGTTGCTGGTTTTACTTTGTATTGATGCGATAAAAAGTAGCCAATGATGATGGCAAAAAATGGATATAAACTACCATCGTACCAAACCAATTTAGTTTTAGAGAATGAGATAATACCAAGGATACCCAATGCCGCTAAACCTAAAAGCGCTAAAAAATTCTGTTTATTTTTATTCGGTTCGAACCAAATAGCGTAGGCTGCAAAAGGTAGGAGAAAGATGAAAGGTTGGAATCGATAAACAAACAATTTGAAGGTATGATAATAAAATGGAATATCGGTTTTGTGGATGTTTTGTTCTAGGAAGATGCGCTCTCCTACTTCATTTTGGAGGACAGCATTTAGGTAACCCGGAGTTAGGTATTCTCTGATAAAATAGTAGCCAAGAAAAACGCCCAAGAACATTGCTGCACCTATATAAAATTGCCAGTGCGACAATGTAAATTTTATCTGTTTTTTGAAGGCAAAAAATAGGACTACTCCGGGTATTGCAACCAAGCCATATACGCCTTTTGTGAGACAAGCGAGCGTTAAGAAAAGGAAAGTGAGAAGCCAGCCATTTGCAAGTTGGCTATTAAATAATTTATAACTTGAAAGTACAAACAAGCAAATAAATGTGGCAACCATTGCATCAAAATCACCACTTCTTGCCTCATGCCAGCCAGTGAAGCCGATGCTGCTCATGAGTACCAGAGAAGAAATGAGAGCCCAGTGGAGGTTATTAAAATGGCGGTGAATGAAATGAAAAATATATAGGGTCAATAATAGGCTCAACAAAGCAGAGGCAAATCTGAGAGAAAAAGTATTAAAGCCAAATATGCGGGTTGAGATGGACATGAGCCAAACACCCAGTGGAGGTTTTGAGTTATAGATGTCACTTTCACCTAAAAAAGTCACCACAAGAGGTTGAGAGTTTTTTGACATTTCATAGGCATTTATGCCATAAGTAGCCTCATCCCACTCTCTAACTACCGGATTGTGGAGATTAAATATAAAAGTAAAAAAACCGATAACCAAAATAGAAATCAGTGATTTTGTGTAAGTTAATTGGAGTTTATGAGTCATTTTGTTGAATTCGAAGGTAAGAAAGAGAAAAGTGTTTTACACAATAGCAGTAAAATACTTTCAAATGTGGTTTGAAAACGTAATTTCGCAACAAAATTTTTAAAAATAATGAATATTCATGAATTCCAAGCCAAGCAGATTTTAAAATCATTTGGCGTTGCCGTTCAAGAGGGCATAGTTGCTGAAACTGCGGATGAAGCCCATGCGGCGGCATTAAAATTGAAAGAACAATTTGGAAGTGATTTTGTGGTGATAAAAGCCCAAATCCACGCCGGTGGCCGTGGAAAAGGAAGTATCATTGGAAAAGAACAACGTGGTGTGGCGGTAGCAAAGAATGCCGACAAAGCCAGAGAAATTGCAGAAAATATATTAGGTGGCACCTTGGTAACTATTCAAACGGGTCCGAAAGGCAAGTTAGTTAGCAAAGTTTTAGTTGCACAGGACGTTTATTATCCTGGAGCAGGTGAGCCAAAAGAGTATTATATGAGTGTAATGTTGGATCGCTCACAAGGCAAAAACATCATAGTTTATTCTACTGAAGGTGGAATGGACATTGAGCATGTTGCAGAGCATACCCCACATTTGATTCACAAAGAAACTGTAGATCCTAAGGTAGGTTTACAAGGATTTCAGGCACGTAAGATTGCTTTTAATTTAGGTTGTGAAGGAGATGCATTTAAGCAAATGGTAAAATTTGTGGGAGCATTATATACAGCTTATGTAAAATCTGATTCAGCAATGTTTGAGATTAATCCAGTATTACGTACGTCGGATAACAAGATTATTGCAGTAGATGGAAAAGTAAACATCGACGACAATGCTTTATACCGTCACCCAGATTATGAAGCTATGAGAGATACCTCTGAAGAAGATCCTACAGAAGTTGAAGCAGCGGCACATAACCTAAACTTTGTTAAGTTAGATGGTAATGTAGGATGTATGGTGAATGGAGCAGGTTTAGCCATGGCTACTATGGACATTATTAAGTTGTCTGGTGGAGACCCAGCAAACTTCTTAGATGTTGGAGGTTCTGCCAATGCAAAAACGGTGGAAGCTGGTTTTAGGATTATCTTAAAAGACCCTAATGTAAAAGCAATTTTGATCAATATTTTTGGTGGAATTGTGCGTTGCGATAGGGTTGCTCAAGGTGTGGTAGATGCATATCAAAGTATTGGAGATATTCCAGTTCCAATTATTGTAAGGTTGCAAGGAACCAATGCAGAAGCTGCAAAAAAATTAATTGATGAATCAGGCTTGAAGGTATTTTCGGCTATAGTATTGAAAGAAGCGGCAGATCTTGTACAAAAGGCTGTTGAAGGAAAATTATAAGATTAAAGTGTTGCGGATAAATCAGTGCATTTATCCGCAACCTTATTTATACCAGTGAAAATTTAAGCTTACATGATAGTTTCACTACATCCAAAAAATCCAAATATCAGAGACCTAAAGAAGGTATTGGAAGTGCTAGACAAGGATGGAGTTATCATTATTCCAACCGATACCATTTATGCCATGGCATGCAGAATGGATTCTAAGAAGGGAATTGAGCGCATGAGTAAGATCATGGGCAAGAAAGCAGAGAAAGTTTTTTATTCTATTTTGTGTTCAGATTTATCTAATATTTCTGAAGTAACAGCAGTAATAGACAAGAATGTTTTTAGGTTGTTAAAAAACAACTTGCCAGGGGCTTTTACCTTTATTCTAAAGGCAAACAATCAAATAAGCAAATACTTTGCAGGCAATAGAAAAACTATTGGCATTAGGGTTCCAGACAACGCCATTGCCCAGGCTATTATTAAGGAATTAGGCATTCCTTTGGTGGTTAGTACCATTCATCATGATGATGAGATTATAGAGTATATGACCGATCCAGAAGAGATTCATGAAAAATTTGAGCACCTAGTAGATTTGGTGATTGATGGAGGTGCGGGCGACAATATCCCAAGTACCATTATTGATTGTTCTGAAGACGAACCAGAAGTGATAAGAGAAGGAAAAGGGATAGTTCATTTTTAAACGAACTACCCCTTAAAATTATCCTTTGATATTAAAATCTCAAGGAGATATTTAATTCCGTTAACAACATATCCGTTGTTGTAGTTTTTGTTTTGTATGAAAATGTTTTATCAGCATTTACCACAATACTTTCAATATCTAAATAGGTTGCTTTTGCCCCCTTTTGTTTTATCATTTTTAATTCAAACCTTAAAGCACCCTTACCATATCCAATCCCTCCACCGTAACCATTGTAGGTGGTGTTAGATCCTTCAAAACTTTCAGTGAAATTGTCGGGAGCCAATGATTGGTCGGCCTCATCTTTGGCCACATATTTAATTTCCTGTTTGCCCTTAAAAAATCTTAAGCCAGCTTGATAAACAATAAAAGGATAAATCTTGGTATTAAAAAACTCTATCTTGCCTTGATATCCTAAAGTAAAGGCTTTAGTTTTAATTGTATTTTCGAGATCAAAACTTTTTGACTGAATGGTGGTACCTACGCTCTTGGAAACTTTAGAGAATTTGGTATCATCTATTTGCAATCCTAAAACATAGGGTCTTACAAATTTGGGGTTAACAAAACTGACAAAGGGATTGTACAAAACGGAGCCTCCTAATCCTAAACCCCACATATTACTGCTTAATAGTTTAAACTCCCCACTTGGCAAACTCAACAATCCATAAAATTCAAAAATAACTTTGGATTCGTATTTGGTTTTTTCGAATTTAGGTAATCTAGAACTATCTGTTAAAATGGGCGGGTTCTTTTTTAACAATAACAATGAATCATTTTGTTTTTGTTGGGCATTTAATGTTAAAGCAAAAAGGCCAAGAAAAATAATGAATAGTATAATTGAGTGAGTTTTCATTTTATCTAAAATTGGGGGTTCAAAACTTCACCTTATGCATTATACTAAGACTTTTTCTTGGCTTGTTTTAAGTTACTTCTGTTCTGCTTTCTTTGATGCGCCAATAAGTACTCCAACTTTTAATCCAGCTTGCAAAGCGAAAAATAATTCATTGTCGTGAAAAATCATTGGTCCTGTACCTTGGTTGGTTCCTGATGTTTCATAATAATCATAATAGCTTGGATAATTAGTTAAAACAGTTTTTACTTCACTCACAGTTTTAGTGGATCCATAACCCATTCCGCCACCCACAAAAGCATCTACTACAAAAATGTCGTTGAAGACCCATTGTTTGCCGAAATTAAGGATAAAAGCTGCACCGTTATAACTCTTTTCAGAATCAACTTTAGTGTAGATTGAGTTAAAAGTAATAGGATCCCAAGTACTTTCAATGGTTGAGGAAGTTTCACTATACAAGTGTGCGGCAATTTCTGGACGAATGTATCCACCTTTTAAGATGTGGGTATAACGCATTCCAGACATGTAATAATCTGGAGTATTAATAAACTTGTAGCCCGCACGAACAAAAACACCTTTTTTATTTCCAAAATTATCGGGATCGGCGCCAAGACCTATGATTCCAACCCCTACCTCCCAACTTCTGCCAGGTTCTAGGCTTTGCTCAAAGGCCAAAGAAGTTGAGCCTAACAACATAGAAAACATGTCTAATTTGATGGCCATTTTTTTCTGGTCGGCATAATTTGTAGGATCGGCAAAATCTGATTCAGAAAATTTCATCACTGTTCCATTTGCGAAAATGATTCTCTTGATTTTATCTTTTTTCTCGGACATGACAGGCATGCTTTCATCTACCGGCCAAAGCTTATATTTTATTTCGGTGGTTCCAACCTCCACTACTTTTACGTATAAGGTTTCGGCTTTGTTTCTAAAGATTAAAGCATCTTGGGCATTGGATTGCATTACAAATCCTACTAGGAATAATGCAATGAAGTTTATTAGTTTTTTCATGGTTTTTATGTTGATTCAAAAATAAAGCCAAACATAAGCTGATTATAATTGAAATGAATAAAATATGGGAATTTCTTTTGCATTATATGCAATTTGCAAATTTTAAAATTGCAATTAGCGCAATGAACGCTACAAAATATTCTTACGAAGTGGCATATTTGTGCAAATGGAAAATCCTATATTAGTTGAAGTATTTAGAGGAGGGCTTTTAGAAAGTTTTCACAGAGGTGTTGTTTGTATGGTAGATGCAGATGGACAGATTGTATTTAGTTTGGGAGACCCCATGCAATTGTGCTACCCTAGGTCGGCCATGAAATTTGTGCAGGCACTTCCTTTAATAGAGTTAGGCGGAATCGAGCGATTTGGGTTTACAAATAAGGAAATTGCGGTAATGTGTGGTTCGCATAACGGGGAAGCGGCACATTTAGAAACAGTGCGTAGTATCCTTCAAAAGATTGAACTCACAGAGCAAAATTTGGGCTGTGGCGCGCAGTATCCCACTCACAAAAGAGACGCAAACGAGTTGGTTCGAACCGAAAGAAAACCAACAGCCATTTACAACAATTGCAGCGGGAAACATGCAGGAATGCTGGCCTTGTGCGTATTATTAGGACATGATGTAGCAGATTATTTAAATCCAAATCACCCCATACAATTGCTCATTTTGGACTATGTTGAAGAAATGTATGAGTATTCAAAATCTAAGATGGTATGTGCTTTAGACGGCTGTACAGCGCCAATCTACAGCATTCCAGTGTATCATCAAGCTTTGTGTTTTAAGAATCTGGCTGAACCAAAGCAGTTTTCGGAATCGAGGCAATTGGCTTGTAAAACCCTGATGGCTGCGGTATCAGAACATCCGTTTATGGTAGCCGGAAGTAAGCGGTATTGCACAGATTTGATGGAAGTTTGTGCACCTAAGATTATAGGAAAGACTGGAGCTGAGGGTGTTTTTTGCATGAGTTTTACCGAGCAGAAATTGGGTGTTTGCATAAAGATTGATGATGGCAAAATGTTGCCACAATATCATGTTGCGCAGGCTTTGGTGGAGGCAAGTGGATTGTTTAGTGAGGAAGATTTGAAGGGGCTTCACTCCTATGCTGTTAGTGATTTACTTAATTTTAATCAACTAAAGACAGGTGAGATTGCGGTGAAGAAAGAATTGTTTGAGGGGGTTGGGAGTTTGTTTAGCTAGACTAGGTAGGTTTGAGTAAGATTGTTAAACTGCGGTGAAGAAAGAATTATTTGAGGGGGGATGGGAGTTTGTTTAGGCAAGCAATTGAGGTGGATGATGAAGGGTATGGATTGCATGAATAAATGTGGTTTGTTTGCTGACTGAAGGATTGTTTTTAAGCTCATTTCAAGGTTTTTGGAGAAGATTTTTAGGATTATGAATGACGGCAGTTTTTCTATGGGAAAACTTGTGGAAAAACAAGTGCTTTAAAGCCTTGTAAAATTTGGTTCAGACCGACATTTGATGTATTTTTACCCATTAAATATATTTCAAAAAAGATGAGTAACGAAGGAATGGAAAACAGACAAAATTATGGTGCCGATAATATTCAGGTATTAGAGGGTTTGGAAGCGGTAAGAAAAAGGCCGGCCATGTATATTGGAGATGTTGGGTTTAGGGGTTTACACCATTTGGTTTATGAGGTAGTTGATAATTCCATAGATGAAGCGTTGGCGGGGTATTGCAAGAATATTGTTGTAAACATTAATACCAATAATTCGATCACTGTTGAGGATGATGGAAGGGGGATTCCTACGGGAATTCATGCCAAAGAAGGCAAATCTGCTTTGGAGGTTGTAATGACAGTATTGCATGCTGGGGGTAAATTTGATAAGGATACCTATAAGGTTTCTGGTGGATTGCATGGTGTGGGTGTAAGTTGTGTGAATGCATTATCTACTTTGTTAAGGGCTACCGTTTATCGTGAGGGAAAGATTTTTCAACAAGAATATTCGTGTGGAAAGCCTTTATATGACGTTAAGGAGGTTGGTGAAACCACCAAAACAGGTACAACGGTCTATTTTGAGCCAGATTTAAGCATCTTTACCGTTGGCGAATATAAATATGAGACCATTGCTGCGCGTATGCGCGAATTAGCCTATTTAAATAGAGGAATTCACATTACGTTGAAGGATAATCGTCCGGATGAAGCAGGAAACTTAAGAGAAGAAGATTTTTATAGCGAAGGTGGCCTTAGAGAGTTTGTAAACTACTTAGATGGTACGCGTGAGAAGTTATTGCCTGAACCAATCTATTTTGAAGGCGAAAAAGGTGGCGTGCCTGTTGAGGTTGCCATGACTTATAACAATGGGTATACAGAGAACTTACATTCATATGTAAACAATATTAATACCATTGAAGGTGGAACGCACGTTGCTGGTTTTAGAAGGGCTTTAACCCGTACTTTAAAAGCCTATGCAGACAAAGAAGGTTTATTAAAGAATGTAAAAATTGAGATTAGTGGCGACGATTTTAGAGAAGGTTTAACAGGCGTAATTTCTGTTAAAGTTCAAGAGCCTCAGTTTGAAGGTCAGACCAAAACTAAATTAGGTAACAGTGATGTTACTGGTGCGGTTGACCAATGTGTTGGTGAAATGTTAAACAACTTTTTGGAAGAAAATCCACGTGAGGCGAAGTTAATTGTACAAAAGGTAATTTTAGCTGCAACTGCAAGAGCAGCGGCTCGCAAGGCTCGCGAAATGGTTCAAAGAAAAGGTGCTTTAACAGGCAGCGGCTTACCAGGTAAACTAGCCGATTGTCAGGAAAGCGACCCAAGTTTATGCGAAATCTATTTAGTTGAGGGAGATTCTGCTGGTGGTACTGCTAAGCAGGGAAGAAATAGGGCTAATCAAGCTATTTTGCCATTGAGGGGAAAAATCCTGAATGTAGAAAAAGCGATGGAGCATAAGATTTATGAGAATGAAGAGATCAGGAATATGTTTACAGCATTGGGTGTTACCATTGGAACTCAAGAAGATGCAAAAGCATTGAATATTGTAAAACTTCGTTACCATAAAATTATCATTATGACGGATGCGGATGTGGATGGATCGCATATTCGTACCTTGATTCTTACCTTGTTCTTTAGGTATATGAAGGAGCTTATTGAGTTTGGTTATATTTATATTGCTCAACCACCTTTGTATTTGGTGAAGAAAGGAAAAGAAGAAGAGTATTGTTGGACAGAGCAGCAAAGAGAGGAAGCTGTGATGCGTTTGGCTAAAGGTGGGAATCCAGATTCGGTAGGAATTCAGCGTTATAAAGGTCTTGGAGAGATGAATGCCGAGCAATTGTGGAGCACAACCATGAATCCAGAAACCAGAACTTTAAAACGTGTTAGTTTAGATTCTGCAGCTGAAGCAGATCATATCTTTAGCATGTTAATGGGCGATGAGGTTCCACCTAGACGCGAGTTTATAGAAGCAAATGCTAAATATGCTAAGATTGATGTTTAGTATTTGGTTTTAAGAGCCTGTGTACCCCCACACACGATGGGGGAAGGAAATATCTGAAAGGATATTTATATACTAAAGGTCCTGCACTGCAAAGTGTGGGACTTTTTTTATTTAAAAGGCGAGTCTTTCTCTTGGGAAACCACCTTATACACTTGCCTGTCTACGAAGTTTGGAAAGATTTTGTTTATCCAATACATAAGTTTTCCAGTTAAGGTTATTACATGGTATTTTCTGCGTTGTTGAACCATTTTAACAATGTAATCTGCCACCTCAGTAGCTTGCATGAGTTTAGATTCATCAAGAGGAGTATCTTGTTGTGGAAAACCTTCAGCATTTAAGGCATTGTTTCTAATATTTGAGGCGGTATAACCAGGAAAAATACTTCCTACATGAATGCCTGTTTTGAGGTTTTCAACCCTAAGAGACTCCATAAAACCTAATAAAGCAAACTTAGAGGCAGTATAGGCAGTGCGAGCTGGAAGTCCAGTAAATCCGGCCCAAGAGTTTACAGCTATGATGCTGCCCTTGGAGTTAAGTATGTGAGGAAGGGCGAATTTTGTACAATATACGGCACCCCAAAAATTGGTCTGCATGAGTTCACTCATCACCTCTAAATCTAGGTCTTTAAACAATGCCCGCATGCTTAGTCCAGCATTGTTTATGAGCACATCAATCCGCTGGTATTTTGCAAGGGTTTGTTGAATCAGATTTTGGCAATCTTGCTCTAGCCTAATATCGCATTGAACCGCCAAGGCGTTGCCACCTTTTTGGGCAATCTTAGCTACAATTTTGTTTAGTTTTTCTATGTTTCTTGCTGCCAGAACAACACTTGCCCCTTGATTTGCAAAGGCAAAAGCACAAGCTTCACCAATACCTGAAGAGGCACCAGTAATGATAATTATTTTATTCTGAAGCAAGGTATATTTACTCTTCATTTAAACTTGAAAAGCAATTATTAGAATGCATTTTTCAGATGAGGGTGATATCTTATTTCTTCCAAATGATAGGAGTACCAATTGGCGTAATTTCGGGAAAATCAATATCCATACCATCTAGGGTTTCCTCAATGGCATCCTCCAAATAAACAGTAGTAATCATTGCCTCATTTTCCCAACAATCATCGATAGCACCTTTATACGAAAGCTCTCTTTTTCTGTTGAACAAAAACACCTCAGGATTTACTGTAGCCCCAAAGGTTCTAGCCACCTCTTGTGTTTCATCTTGCAGATATAGAAAATGCATTTCATCCAAACCAAAACGCGCTGCAGCACTTTTCATATGTTCAAAATCATCCTCAGGAGATTGGCTTGCATCGTTTGAGTTGATTCCAACAATGGCCATACTATCCTCTTCATATTTTTCGAACATTTTTAAAAGCCTCTGGCTGTATGCCCTAGAAATTGGAGAACTATTGCAGGTAAATACAATTGCTAATGCATATTTATCAGCAAAATCAAAGTTTGTATAAAATTTTTCGTCGAATCCCTTTAGTTTAAAATCGGGAAGTTTATCGCCTATTTGTAACATAAGTAGTGTGATTTTGTCTGCAAATTAGCGAATTCAAGTGAAATGCAAAAAATACTTATTTGCCATTTCCATGAACATTGTTGAAATTCGCTGCAAATGCAAGTTATTGAAGTAATTAATATTCATGAGCAAAAGGAATTTATTAAGTTCCCAAAGCAATTGTATAGGCAAAACAAAGAATGGGTGCCCCATTTAGACCAAGATATTATAGATCTGTTTGATCCAAACAAAAATAAAAACTATTTAATAGGCGATGCCAAAAGATGGTTGCTTTTTAACCAAGGGAAATGTATTGGACGCATAGCGGCGTTTTATAAGAAAGAGAAAGAGAATGAGAGAGGGAATGGTGGCGTGGGATTCTTTGATTGCGACAACAATCAAGAGGGGGCAAATCTGCTATTTGAAACAGCCAAAAAATGGCTTATGGAACACGGATGTTCTTATATGGATGGCCCAATAAACTTTGGAGAAAAAGATAAGTATTGGGGTTTGTTGGTTGAAGGATTTAAGAACCCCTCCTATCAAGAAAATTTCAATTTCCCTTATTATCAAAGTTTGTTCGAAAACTTTGGCTTTAAAAAAATATACGAGCAAACCACTTCAGAAATTGGACTAGCAGATTTTAAGAAGGACCGTTTTTATAGACTTGCTGAACGTGTGTTAAAAAACAAAGCCTACACCTTTGTACATTATAAAGAAAGAGAGCTTAAAAAATTCGCTTCTGATTTTATTAGCATTTACAATAAAGCTTGGGCATCCCGACCAGATTTTGAACCCATCACCCTTGAAAGAATTGAAAGTACTTTGGTGTCGTTAAAGCCCATAATGATAGAAGAAGCTATATGGTTTGTATATGCAAACGGAGAACCAGCGGGATTTTATGTAAATGTATTGGACATTAATCAAATCATTAAACATTTAAATGGGAGTATGAATTTATGGGACAAAATAAAATTTTTATTTTACCGTAGATTTGGGAAAGTTAATAGGATAAGAGGCATTGTTTTTGGGATTATTCCCTCCTATCAAAACCTTGGTTTGGAGACAGGATTAATTATACATTCATTTGAAGCTATGAGAAGTAAATACCCTCAATTTACCAGCACTGAATTGTCGTGGATAGGTGATTTTAACCCCAAAATGCATAGTCTTTTCAATGCTCTTGGTGCAAAAACCACTAAAATTCATTATACTTACCGCTATACTTTCTAAAAGTAATATTCATTATAATATCGTATAAAATTGAAAACTAAAATAAGCCTTCTTCTATTGTTTTGCCTGCTGTTAAACCAATTATCTGCCCAGGATTTCTATAAGATGAAGTTGCTTTCTAATTATAATAATCCCAATTTACCTAAAGTTGATGTAACAGATATTTGGAATGATTTAACGGGCTATTATGACGCCAAAACAAATAGAGAATATATTATTTGTGGAAGCACAGATAGCGTGTATTTTTTTGATATAACTAACCCTTCAAAAATGATTCTGGTAGATGTAGAAAGTGGAAAATCTATTTATGCTAGAAACAGAGATTTTGAAACCTATAAACATTATGCCTATTGTGTATCGGATCAAGCAAGTGGTATTGGAGGACTTCAAATTTTTGACTTACAATATTTACCAGATTCGGTCCATAAGGTTTATGAAAGCAATGCCTTGGGAACGCTCACCCATACCATTTTTATAGATAGTGCTGTTGGTAAAATGTATATGAGCAGCAACATGGGCCCCTTTGGTTTTTCGGCATTGGATGTTATTTCATTGGCCAATCCAGAGCAGCCCGTTTTACAAACCCGTTTAAAGATTCCAGTTAGGCCAAGTGGCAATGAAATCTTTAATAGAGTGCATGAAATGTATGCCAGGAATGATACGGTATATTTAAGTTGTGAGCAAAGCGGACTCTTTATATTTGATTTGCGAGATACCAATAATCACGCATTAATTGGCTCTATAACAGCCTATCCCGACCAAGGTTATAACCACAGCAGTTGGTTAGATAAAAGTGGTAAGCATATTATGTTTACAGATGAGAACATGGGTATGGATGTGAAGATATTTGACATACAAAATTTGGCTGAACCAAAGTATTTAAGTCAGTTTAACAGCAACGCCTCTGCCATGCCCCACAATGCCTTTTGGTATGGAGATTTTGCCTATGTTTCTGCCTATCACGATGGGGTTAGGGTATATGATGTGAGTAACCCAAGTTACCCTATAGAAGTTGCTTGGTACGATACCCATCCAGAAAAGCCTGAGAATTACTCGGGGTACAAAGGATGCTGGGGCTTATATCCATTTTTACCAAGCAAGCATATTATTGCAAGTGATTTAACTGCGGGTATTTTTGTATTTGAAATTGACTCCACCTTATTGAGTAAAAAGGAAGTTACAAAGGAGGCGTTATCAGTGCAATTGTTTCCAAATCCGTGTAAAGATATTTTGCAAATTAAACTGTCTGAACCAAGCCATTTTGAAGCAAGGGTTTTGGACCTAAATGGAATGGAAGTATTAGCTACGGAGCACATGAATAAAGAAGGAAATTTTAATGTGTCGCACTTGAGCAGCGGTCTTTATTTGGTAGAGATTAAGAGTGCCCAGGCAAGTACTTATAAAAAGTTTTTGAAATGGTAAAACGGAGCTTACAATTATGCTTTCTGCTATTGCTATTTGGTTCAGACCGAATGATGGCCCAGGTTGTTTCTAGTGGAGTTAGCCTATTGGGACATTGGAATAATGCTGAACTTCCGCGGTTAAATGGGTATCAAATTTGGAACGATTTAACTACTTATTATGATGGCAATAAAGGCAAGGAATATGTAATTGCGGGGAGCACTGATAGCATTTATTTTTTGGATGTTACAAACCCAAAAGCCATTGCATTATGTGATGTGGAAGATGGTGTGGCGCGCAATGTGGTGAATAGAGATTATGAGTGCTATAGTCACTATGTATATTGTGTGAGTGATAATGGTGGTAAGGGAAGTTTGCAGGTTTTTGATTTGCAATATTTACCAGATTCTGTTCATAAAGTTTATGACAGTGATTCGATGAGTTTTAATACACACAGCATCTTTATTGAGGCGCAAAGTAAGCGCTTATATTTATGTGTGAACCGATTGAAATCTGGAGGAGTTGCGGCAATGGATATTGTGAGTTTGGAGAATCCTGAGAAGCCTTTGTGGATAGGCAGGCTTCAGGTTCCAACCTTTGGGGATGGTGCGCCAGCATTTAGAAATGTGCATGAAGTTTATGTAAGAAATGATACGGCCTATTGTTCTGTAGAATACCAAGGATTATGGATTTTTGATTTAAGAGATTTAAAGAAACAAAGGTTGATTACTACGATAAGGTCATATCCAGAAAATGGGTATAACCATAGCAGCAGTTTGGATGCAAGCGGCAAGCATATTATGTTTACAGATGAGGTTCCTGGAGGATTATCGGTGAAGATATTTTCTATACACGACATCTACAACCCGATTTTGTTAAGTCAGTTTAGGTCGAATGTTGGTGCTACGGCGCACAATGCGCATTGGATAGGAAGTTTTGCTTATGTTTCTTATTACCACGATGGCTTTTATATATTTGATATTAACAATCCGAGTGCGCCAAAGGAAGCTGGATATTACCATACTTCACCATGGCCACCTGCAAATTATGAAGGTTATAAAGGATGCTGGGGAGTTGATGCAAAGTTGCCCTCAGGCAATGTGGTGGCGAGCGATATGGGAGAGGGATTTTTTGTATTGCGCGTAGATTCTCAATTAACTGCGGTTAAAAACGTTGACGCAAAAGAGTTGGTTCAGACCAAACCCAACCCCTTTCATGCGCAGTTTACCATAGAGCACATGCCTATACAAAAGGAGCTCATTGAATTAAGAATATATCAATTAAATGGTGAATTGATTTTGCAAAAGAGTATTAGCGGACCTACATTTGAAGTGGAAACAAGTGGATTGAATTCTGGAATGTATTTTGTGGAATTGCGTGGATCTATGTTTCATTGGTATCAGAAAATTATTAAACAGTAATTCAACTTGGGCACAATTAATAGGCTTTTTTTATTGATCGTTTTTCTTCTTTTGGCAGCAGGTGGGTTTGCTCAAAAAGACTCTGTGGTTGCTAAGGAGTACAACTCGTTGTTTACTACGGAATATGGGCTCGACAGGAATTTGCCTTATATTTATGAAGATACGGTAATGAGGAGAAATGAAATTTACCATCCTTATTTTAGACGTAATTCGGTCTTTCAAGATTTGGGAATAATTGGCTCGGCCGGACGTAGTACATTTTTTACTTGGAACAGGAATACTGATTTTGTATTGGGCTTTAATCCGTATCAATTATATTATAAAACTCCCGAAGGTGCTAAGTATTACAAAACAAAGAAACCTTATGCCGATTTTACTTATGCTCAAGGTCAGCGAGAGATGATTATTTTCTCTGCCAAGTACACCTTTAACCTTACCCCGCGTTTAAATTTTGGGGTTGATTTTGACAGGGTAACTTCGGAAGGATTTTATCCTAGGCAGTATACCAGCGGATACTATACCAATGTTTTTGGAAGCTATGAAACGCTTAATAAAAAGTACGGTGTAATTGCCAATGGAATATGGAATAGAGGCGTGTTAGATGAAAGTGGAGGCATTAGGAGTGATTCTTTATTTGAATCGTTAAGAGGCACCAACAAGGCGGCTCCAGTGCATTTGTATAATAGTCAGAGTAGGTTTAAGAACAATATTTTGTTTGCCAAGCAGTATTTCTACTTAGGCAAAATGACCGAGAAAA
Source organism: Bacteroidia bacterium (assembly GCA_044370475.1). Lineage (GTDB taxonomy): Bacteria > Bacteroidota > Bacteroidia > UKL13-3 > UKL13-3 > B1. The sequence goes on along the minus strand of JBILVK010000027.1, from coordinate 14,501 downwards.
TTGAGAATGAAGATACAAGTTATTATTTGAGTCGCGCTGGCTTTATATCACATACTTTTAGACTCGATAGGGATAATTTCTTTTTTGATAATCCAGAAGGTGATACCAGCTCTACCCTATTTCCGGCCGGTTCGGGCATTGATACAACAGGAATCTTTTATGATTCAATTTCGAGCAAGACCATTATGAATAGGTTGGCCTATGCCTATTGGACAAAGAGCAATGAATTTCAACAAAGTTATATAGAGTTTGCTGTGGCCCATAAATATATTGAGGTTTATCAAATGGGATTGCAGAATACTTATAACAATGTTTGGGGAGAAGCTAAATTGGAGCGCATACCTAAGACCAATCAGAATTTAGGCTTAAGATTGGGCGCTACTTATTGCATGACAGGTTATAATGCCAATGATTTTAAATTGGGTGGTGATGTTAAGTTTTTATTTAGGGCTTTGGATGTAAATGGTGGATTTGAGAATCAATTGAGTGAGGCTGATTATACCTTGGTAAATTATAGATCTGCGCCATTTTCTTGGAACAATAGATACTCCAAAATCAATGTAACCCATTGGCATGCGGGCATTGGAACCAAAAGGTTTAGGCATAATTTCACAGCAAATTTTCATCAATATATTATTGCCAATTGGGTGTATTATGGCAAGAATGTTAAGCCAGAGCAGAGCAGCGAAATTTTGGTGATGAATACCTTGGAGGCCAATAAAACTTTTCAGTTGGGATGGTTCTTTTTTGAAAACAAATTGATGTTGCAGAAAGCCAACTTGGCTATCATACAAATGCCGGAATTAGCTGCCAATTTGAGGTATTATGTAAATGGCAATTTGTTTAAGAAAGTGTTGCAATTGCAATTGGGTGCAGAGTTGTTTTACAATACTGCTTATTATGGCAACGCGTATCATCCATCTGCGCGGGCCTTTTATTTGCAAGACCAAACCAAGATTGGCAATTACCCCATGATAGATGTATTTTTAACGGGACAAGTGATGACAGCCGTATTCTTTGTCAAGTTTGAGCACATAAATATGGATTGGCAAAACAAAGGATTCTATTATACGCCACATTATCCATTGCCAGTGCGGGCGTTTAGATTTGGATTAAGGTTAAGATTGTATAATTAGAATCCAAGTTTGGGTATATTTCAAATTTTAATTAATTTAATATTCAAGTTTGATATATTAATTGTAATTAACATATATTTAAATTATCAAAAGATTATTTAATATTTAGAAATTCTACTATTTAAATCTTGTATTGTTTCTTCAACTGCTTTTATTTCATAAACAACTACTGCAATATCATTTTCTTTTTCTTGAGCTGTCCTTAGAAATTTAAATTCTTTTGCTTTCACGAGTCGCTCTTTGGCTAACTCTAATTCAACTTGAGCATTATTAAGTTCAAATTTTAATTGTTGTAATTCTTGCTCTCTTTGAACCCTATTTGCCTCATCAATTCTTTCTTTTTCAATTCTTTCTTGCTCTTGAATTTTGGCATTTTGTTCTTGTAATTCTCTATCCATCCTTTCTTGTTTGGCTTGATAATTACCAAACATTACAAAACCGAGTATTAAAATTAAAACCAAGGAGGAACCCAAATAATATATTAGGTTAGATTTTTTTTCAGGTGATTTTGAATCTTTGGAAACATTTAACTTTTCTTTAGAATCTAATTTAGGCAGAGGAGGAGGTGAGGATTTTAAATTAATTGGTGGTGGAGTTGAAGCAATAATTTGTCTTAACTCTTCAACATTGGATGCTTTTTGCCATTCACTCATACCTTCTCTCCAAACGTCGGTTTCATTGGTAATTCCTTGTTCTTTTAATTCTTCTAAGGAAAAAGGCCCAAGTTGCTTTCCGTGTTTGTGCGTATAATAAATTCTCATAGTCAATAATTTCAACAAATAAAGTTATTTAACAATAATTAGTGCTAATAAATATACATATTTGATATTTTTAAAAGCAAACAAATTATCCTTCAGTTAATTAATCATTTTAAAGAAAAAAAAATAAATATTATATAACTACATCTCCTAAGGAATTGAAAATCCGATATAACCTTTTTTAATCCTAGTTATCTGCGTCCTTTAATAGATTGATCCTCTTTGTCAAAGTATCTATTTCAAGGAGTTTAATTTAGGCTTACCAAATTTTCACCTACAAACAGAGCATGTCCCATTGTCCTTACTACAATTCTTGCAATATTTACAATTCTTACATGCATTGCAAGTTCCAGTGCTTGAACATGTGGCACAAGTATGCGCTTTTGCATTGAAATAATAACCTGAAAATATAAAGCCTACCACTAACAGTGTTGCTGCAACAATAACCTTAACTTTTCTACTCATAGGTATACTTTTTTGATATCCAAAGGTTAAAAGATTTTAGTTATAAAAACCTGATTAATGGCATATTATAGATTGAATAATAACTATAATATTGCAGAAATAAGATAAACCAATTTAATATTATGTTTAAAAACAGAATTAATCTTTAAATTAATTTACTCATTTTTCGAGATGGTGTCCAGCAATAATTTCTTTAAACTTAAATCGAACAAAATATAGAACCTTTTTGCTTTTTATAGGATAATCAATCTGCAAATCACGCCACATTTTTCTTGCCTCCATTACTAACTCATTTTCGTTGTTGTTTGCAAGCCCTTTTGCAGCCCACATTTTATGAAAAGAATTATTATTTAGTTCCAAAAACACTTTTATTTCGCTTGATAAAGTATCTTCAATCAAAATTTCACCCCTTTCAAAATAAACAATCAAATTTCTTAAATCTTTATAGGCTTCTACTTCTTTTAATGAGCCTTGGTCCTTCCATTCTGGCCCTTGTCCAACAGATGTAAATTGTAATATTGATTCTTTACTAATTACCATTAGAGAATAGAGTTCACTAAGGAATTTTAATTGTAACTCGTAATATGATTTAAATTTAAAGTCATGTTCATTATTTTCACGAATTAAAGTTGACTTATAAGTTTCTGTTTTTTTGAATAGTACCAAAGTTATTATAATTGGTGCAATACTTGATACTAATCCGGTTTGGAAAACCTCTATAAATGTCATAAATATTTAATTTAATTTAACCAAAACTAAACCTATCCACACAATAGAAAAGTTTAAGATTTCAACATATTTATAAATAAGTGCTGATATTGGAATACCGGAAAAGAGAATCACTTTTTTCGCAAAATCAGTAAGATTTTCAATACAATTGCTATAATTTTGTTGAAAAATCACTAAATACCTGTCTTATAAGCCAGTAACGAAAACCCATAAATAACTAATCCATCTGTTTATCAGATATATTTGTTTTAAATATGAATTTAGATTTTTTAGATTCGACAATATTTATTATGCCTTTTTCGTAAAAGGTATTGTGGATTTAAAATAATTCACATAATTGCACTACTTTTGTAGGGTAAAAGCGAATAAAAAACGATTACATCAAACGATTATATGTTATTATTACAGTCCACTAACGCAGGTTTATCTGCCGAAAATTGGATAGCAATTAGTGCTATTACAGTAACAATAATTGGATCTTTTATCTATTTAATTTATCAGAGCGGAAAGACAGTGTCAACAATTGAATATTTATCTAATTCTGTTTCTAAAATTGACACTGATCTTCAAAAGATAAAGGGACAAACTGGAAAAATTGGTGGAATAGAAAATAGTATCAGCCTTTTGTGGCAACACCATTTTTCTATTGCAAAATCTCCAATTCAATTAAATGAAAAGGGGATTAGTATTCTCGAATCAACAGATTTGAAAACAGTAGTAGAAAACTTGTTTCCAAAAATTGCTGAAAAAGTAAAGGCTTTGAATCCAACAAATTCATATGAGGTCCAAGAATATACTAAATCTGTAGTTGAGGAACTTTTACAAAGCGAGCCAATAAAAAATCAAATTGAAAATGCAGCTTTTTCAGCAGGTTTTCACGTATCAATTCTTCACTTTATTGGAGCAATTTTTATTCGGGATAAAGTTATTGCAGAGTTAGGATTTAGTTCAGATGATATAGATACTCATAAGCCCAAGGATTAAAAAAAGCCTCTCATTTAGGGTGGCTTTTTAAATTAATTTCCTATCTTAGCATTATGCCACCAATCGAGAAGAATCCAATTGATGATTTTTTGAAAATCCCTTTTTCATAGGTAATCAATACTATCATTCAAACTCATGTTTAAATTAAAGTTATTATTGAAAACTAAATTTAAATATTAGCTTTTTTGTAGAATAAACAAGCTGAAGAAGTCCGAATTGATGCAATGAATGAACTGGATAAGTCCTTTTAGGAAATTTTTGAAAACATGATTAAATCCTCATAATATGAAACAAATATTTATCCTAACTTTAATTATTTTATTACCATTTTTATCCAATGCTCAATGGTCAATAATCACAACAAGTGGAAGCGCTTTGGTTGGGAAAATCGAAAATATCAATGAGGAAGGCGTTGTTTTCATAATCAATGATTCTAGTGCCATAATTCCATTTCAATCAATTAGGCAAATTGACAAACTCAATTATATTGAAACCTTTGAGGATGTTATTTCCCTTGCATCTGGTGGTGAAAAAAAATGTGAAGTATGGGGAATATCAAACTTTGGGGCATATTATTCCAATCAAAATGGAGGATTTAATTTTATCCCTTTGAGTGAGACAAGTTTTATCCAATCGGATACATTGTTTTTTAACAACATTTTTTTTTCCAATAAAGCAACCAGTTTAACAGAACCCAAAACTGTTGATGAATTTCAAATGGTTTCAAGCGCAGGTTCCAAAATGAAATCGAGTGTTGTTTTAAGGGTGTTATCATTGTGTGCAGTCACTTTAGCTGGGTTAACCTACTCCACAGAACCAACAGCAGCACTCGTTATTGGTGGAATTGGTGTTGTTTGTTCAGTTGCTGCATTGATAAATGAATATAAGGCTGGTGATGACTTAGAAAAGGCAAATAATATTCATAAGTCAAAATCTGCTAAGAAGCAGTCAAGTCAATAACTTTTTGGGTATTTGCATTTTCATACTAAAACAAAAAAGCCCTTGAAATTCAAGAGCTTTTTGTAATGGGGTGGAATACCGGGCTCGAACCGGCGACCTCCTGAACCACAATCAGGCGCTCTAACCAACTGAGCTAAAACCACCGTTTTAAGGACTGCAAATTTACGATTTGAGATTAAATAATCAAATATATTTTAAAATTACTTTAGAAGTGCCTCAATTTCATCCCAATTAACCGCGCTCCAAAAATCGGAAACGTAATCTGCGCGCTTATTTTTGTGTTTTAAGTAGTAGGCATGCTCCCATAAATCTAGTCCAAAAAGCACTTGAGGCATCATTTCTGGTTCTTTAGCCGCATCCATTAATGGATTATCTTGGTTGGCTGTGGTTTTAATTTTAAGCTGTTTGTTTTGTAAAATCATCCATGTCCAGCCTGAACCAAATACGCCCATCGATAATTTTTCGAAAGTGGCCTTAAATTGCTCTACACTGCCAAATGATGAAGTGGCAAGTTGCTTAAATTTTGGTCCCATGGTAGTGCCTGTTTTTAACGACTTCCAAAAGAAGGAATGGTTCCAATGTCCGCCACCATGGTTTCTTACTGCAGGCCTTACAGATTCAGGCACTTGACTTAGGTTCAGCAAAAGATCTTCTAAGCTTTTACCTTTAAGAGAAGCTTCTTTTTCTATGGCCTCATTGAGTTTATTGATGTAGGCTTGGTGATGCTTGGTATAATGAATTTCCATGGTTTGGGCATCAATAAAAGGCTCAAGGCTATTGTAGGCGTAACCCATAGGAGGAAGTTCAAACTTTCCATTGCTTGGTTTTATGCTATCGCCTGCAAAAGTTAATGCAGGAGAATTTTGCTTAAAAATTTCACTTGCTTTGGATGCAAATGCAAAGGTTCCTAGTCCGAATAAAGCTGAGGATTTTAGGAAATTCTTTCTGTTGATATTAGATTTTATCATGATGTTGTATTTGAGGTTGAAGCTTATCAAAGATATCTTATTAAGCCAATTATCAAAAGCAAATAGTATAAATAATTAGGCGAAATGTCTTTATTAATTTAGAAATTTACTTATTAAGAAATGGCATCAAATAATGAATACTATATACTTGATTCTAGGTCATTTAATAAAACACGGTGTAGGATTGATTATAAAAAGAAAGGCCACAAATTTTGCGGCCTTTCTTTTTATTTTTTCTCTTCAATCATAACAAAAACGTCTTCATTGTCTGCCTTCATGAGGTATTTTTCTCTGGCAAACTTTTCTAGGTTTTTGTTATTGCCAAATAGCTCGTCTTTTTCTTTTTTAACTTTGCTAATTTCCTGCTGGTAGTAGCTATGCTTTTGTTTAATCTCTTTGAGGTTTTTACTGTACTCTAATTGATCAAAGATGCTGTTGCGTTCATTGATTAGCAGCAGAAATAAAAATGCAGCAGAAGCTATTACATATTTATTTCGGATCAGACCGAGATATTTTGGCGCAACTTTTAACATGCCAAATTACTTAGCGTATTTGAAGTCTTTACCAGGATAGTAAGCGTTTTTGCCTAATTCTTCTTCTATGCGAATAAGTTGATTGTATTTTGCAATTCTATCTGTGCGACTTGCAGAACCTGTTTTAATTTGTCCGCTATTTAATGCTACAGCTAAATCTGCAATGGTAGTATCTTCAGTTTCGCCACTGCGGTGACTCATGATATTGGTATAACCTGCTCTGGTGGCCATATTTACTGCATCTATGGTTTCTGTTAAAGAACCAATTTGGTTCACTTTAACAAGAATAGAGTTTGCAATATTTTCTTTGATTCCTTTAGATAGACGTTTTACGTTGGTAACAAAAAGATCATCTCCTACTAGCTGACATTTATCGCCAATGGCTTTGGTTAATTCTGCCCAACCAAACCAATCGTCTTCTGCACAACCATCTTCGATAGAAATAATTGGATATTTGTTCACCCATTCTGTCCAATAGCCAACCATTTCGCTAGGTGTCATTTCGCGCTTATCAGATTTTTTGAAGATATACATGCCTTTTTTCTCATCCCAGAACTCGCTGGTTGCAGCATCCATGGCAATATAAATATCTTTTCCTGGCTTGTAACCAGCAGCTTCTATTGCGGTTAAAACAGTTTCGATAGCCTCTTCATTTGATTGAATATTTGGAGCAAATCCGCCTTCATCACCCACATTGGTGCTATATCCTTTTTTCTTAAGTACTGCTTTTAAGTGGTGAAAAACAGAAGTACCCATTTGCAATGCTTCGCTAAAGCTATCTGCTTTGGTTGGCACAATCATAAATTCTTGAAAATCGATAGAATTATCAGCATGTGAACCACCGTTAAGGATGTTCATTAGAGGAATAGGTAATGTGTTTGCATTAACCCCACCCACATAACGATATAAAGGCATGTTGGCCTCAATGGCAGCAGCTTTTGCGCAAGCCATAGATACCGCAAGAATGGCATTAGCACCTAATTTGCCTTTGTTATCGGTGCCATCCAATTTAATCATTTTGCGGTCGATTTCATTTTGCTCAAACACATCCACACCAATAAGCTTGTCGCAAATTTCTTCATTTACATTTTTAACAGCCTTTAATACGCCTTTACCCATGTAAATATCTTTATCGCCATCTCTTAATTCAACAGCCTCGTGAATACCTGTTGATGCGCCAGAAGGAACAGCGGCACGACCCATTGCGCCTCCATCGGTAATTACTTCAACTTCTACGGTAGGGTTGCCTCTAGAGTCTAAAATTTGGCGGGCATGAATGTTAATAATTGAGCTCATAATTTTTGTGTGATAATGGTTTTATTTTAAATTAAATCATAGGGATTTTAAAGCAATTAATTGTGCATCATTGCCACAAAATCATCAAATAAGTATCTGCTATCTTCTGGTCCGGGCGCGGCCTCTGGGTGATATTGCACCGAGAAAGCTTTTTTGCCTTTTAACCTTATACCTTCAACGGTATTGTCGTTTAAGTTAATGTGCGTAAGCTCTACCGTTGGGTGATTAATCGTTTCATCCATGTTTACACCAAAGCCGTGGTTTTGAGAAGTAATTTCGCACTTACCAGTAATGAGGTTTTTAACTGGGTGGTTTAATCCCCTATGGCCATTAAACATTTTATATGTTTTTAAGCCTTGAGATTCGGCCAACATTTGATGTCCTAAGCAAATGCCAAATAATGGAATGCCGGCATCAACAATTTTCTTAACCGTATCCACTGCATAAGGCATAACTGCAGGGTCGCCAGGACCATTGCTAATCATAAATCCATCTGGTTTAAACTGCATCATATCTTCGAAAGTACTTTTGCAATTAAACACAGCCAAGTAAGTATCGCGTTCAACTAGGCATCTTAAGATGTTTTGTTTTACGCCTAGGTCGAGCACTGCCACACGCTTTGCAGCCGCCTCGTTACCCATGTAATAGGTTTCTTTGGTTGAAACAGAGCTTGAAAGCTCCAGACCTTCCATAGAAGGCACAGCGGCCAATTCTGCCTTAAGTTCCTCAATGGATTTACCTTCCGAAGAAATGATGGCATTCATGGCACCTTTGCTTCTTACATGCCTTACCACCTCGCGGGTATCAATGTCTGTAATTCCAACAATGTTATTAAGTGCAAAATATTCTTGAACCGAAGAATCTGCTTGTTTGCGTGAGTAAGGCACGTTAAAGTTCTTGCAAACTAAGCCAGCAATTTTTATGCTGTGCGACTCTTCCTCTTCCTGATTAATGCCATAATTACCTATGTGCACATTGGTTTGCAAAAGAATTTGACCGGTATAACTTGGATCGGTAAAGATCTCTTGGTAGCCCGTCATGCCGGTATTGAAACAAATTTCTCCAGTGGTGGAACCTATTTTGCCAATGGAAGTTCCCGAATAAACCGTACCATCTGCGAGTAGCAAGGTGGCAGGAAATTTATTAACTGTTCTATTCAAAGTAGTTTAGATTTGGGCAAAAGTACCATTTGTAAATTTCTCCACCAAATGAAAGTATCCACCTTTTGGTGTTTATCATTTATTTCTTTAGGCCCATTGCTTCTTCCATGTAATCAATAATAAAACGGTCTGAACCAATATCATGAAAGCTTACCGCATTTGTGCTTGGATCAAACCGATATTCTTTGGCCCATTCTTGGTGGTTCTTGGCTAATTGGAGGATGGAGTCTGCTAAGAATTCTACTTCTTTGTTGGTAAGTGTTGGGTGGATGGAAGCCCTTATCCAGCCTGGCTTGTGGGTATAATTTCCTTGGTCTATTAGGTTGGTAATTTTGTTTGAATGTTCCTCTTCTACGTTTAAGAGGTAATGTCCGTAAGTACCCGCACAAGAGCAACCGCCGCGGGTTTGGATACCAAATTTATCGTTTAAAATCTTTACTCCAATATTGTAATGAAGGTCCTCTATGTAGAAAGAAATGATTCCCAATCTATGTTTGTGTTGCGGGGCAAGAATGTGAATATTGGGCACATTGCAAAGTTTATTGAATAGTATTTGGAGTTGTTCTTCTTCTCTTTTGAGGATATTCTCCACTCCCATTTCATCTTTCAGGTTAATGCAAAGGGCAGTCTTAATGGTTTGCAAAAAGGCTGGAGTACCGCCGTCTTCGCGGGTTTCAATATCTTCATAATATCGTCTTCCACCCCATGGGTTTGTCCATTCTACCGTGCCGCCGCCGGCATTATCTGGAATTTTGTTTTGATAGAGTGCTTTATTGAAAACCAATACCCCTGCAGAACCTGGTCCGCCCAAGAATTTATGTGGAGAAAAATAGATAGCATCTAAGTATTCCTGCGGGTCTTGCGGGTGCATATTGATATCTACATAAGGGGCGCAGCAAGCAAAATCCACAAAGCATAATCCACCAGCCTGGTGCATTATTTTTGCAATTTGGTGGTAGGGTGTAAAGATTCCAGTAACGTTAGAGCAAGAAGTTACGGCTGCTATTTTTAATTTTCTGTTGGCGTATTCTTTTAATACTTGTTGCAAATTTTCTAAAGAAAACAAACCATCTGCGCTTGGTTCAACAATAATTACATCTGCAATAGTTTCTAGCCAAGAGGTTTGGTTGGAGTGGTGCTCCATGTGGGTAATAAATATTACCGGTCTATCTTCAACTGGCGGATTGACTTGGTCTTGAAAGCGCTCATGAATTTTTAAACCCAGGATGCGTTGAAATTTATTTACCACGCCCGTCATACCGCTATAACCCGAAATGAGCACATCATTTTCATCTGCATTCACGTGTTTTTTGATGACTTTTTGCGCTAGGTGGTAAGCGTAGGTAAGGCCTTTGCCGGTGGTATTGGTATCGGTATGGGTATTTGCCACAAAGGGCATTATTTTCTTTTGCAGGGTTTCTTCAATGGGAAGATAATTTCTACCACTGGCTGTCCAATCGGCATATAGAATGCGCTTTGTTTCGCCAGTTGCACTAACAAAATCTTGGTTCAGACCGATGATATTGTTTCTAAATTTTTCGAAGTATTTTTCTAATGACATTTATTTTGCTATTAAATTGTCTCCTCATCTAGGTTAGCGCCGGGAAGCTCAAGGGCTTTAATTTCGCCGATGGCATTGCCAGCAATCCCCTTAATAGAGCCGTACATATCGATGGTATTGGTGATTACTTTTTCTATTTGTTTTTCACGTGTTTTCCAAATTCTTTGCATGGCACGTTTTTCTGAATCGAGGTCGGATTGCATTTGGCTAAAGCCCTCAACAATTGCCTCAATTTGCATACGAAAGGTGTTGCTGGTAAGGAAATCGTAGAGGAGACTCATTTTATCTCCTTTGTTTTCTTGGGTAGCGAGGGCGGAGTCTAATTGAACAATACTTTCTCTAAGCACTTTGCATAGGCCTTTAAATTCCTCGTAGCTGCAAATCCAAATGCCTTCTTTGAGGCCCATTCTTTGCATATCGCTGGGGTAGACATCTGTAACGAGCACGCCAATATTTGCGCCTTTAATTCTAATATCTGTCTTAAACTTTTCTATCCAGCTAGGTTGAAAGTCTTTGGTACGCTTGCTTTCATAGTAGATGGTGCCACAATTTTGTTTGGTTCTGGTGTTTACAATTTGCACGCAATCGCCACCACGGGCACCTTTTTTTATTTCATCAATGGTATCGAGGGGAAATTGCGCCATGAGGTATTCTTCGATGGCTAATTCTTGCACTTCGCCCTGCAATTGCATGGAGCCTTGCTCCTGCTTGCGCTTCATTTCCTCGGTGAGACGCTTTTGGTCTTCGAGTTGTTTATGAAGCTCTTTGATGGTAAGTTCTGTGCGGTCTTGTTCGAGCTTTTTGATTTTGTCGCGCTCCTCATTTAGCTTTATGCTGAGGGCTTTTTCAGCCTCCATTAAAGTTTGCTCCTTCACCATGTCCTTCTCTCTTTTGAGTTGTTCAATTTCGGCCTTGGTGCGATTTAGTTCTTTGAGTTGCTCCTGTTTTAGGTTCAGCTCATTTTGCATGAGTTTAATTTGATCTTGCTGTTCTGTTTCGAGTTGAAGGCGGAGGCGTTTTTCAATTTGCTCCTTTTCTTCCTTTACTTTTTGGTTGAGTTTATCTTGAAACAGTTCGTTTTCTCTTTTCTTTTTTTCTTCGAACTCGGCTTGCTGTTTTTGAAGGAGTTCTGCTTCTTTGTTTAATTTGAGGCGTTCTTGGGCTTGTTTTGCGCTAAATTCCTTTTTTAATTCGGCTTCCATTTGGTGGTAAACCAAATCGTTCACATCTATTTCGAAACCACAATTCGGACAATTTATATTGTTCTCCTTTTCCATGTTTCAAAGAAAAGGAAAAAATATGTTTTTAATGAAGGGAATGAGAAGGTAGTTTAATCTAATAGTTACTCCAATTTATTTAAAGCCTAATCTTGCACATTATAATTCCCAATTTACCAATATGAAAATTTCTTGCACCATTGGTGCAAGATTTGTTCAAACTATACTTTTTAAATTTGTTTAATAGATTTTCTAGTTTGAAATACTATTGGAATTTTAAAAACAATGGCTGTTATCCTTTTTAGATTTTTTACTTGATTTTCCATTAAACTCCAATTAAGGGCATGATGATTCCTTGTTTCTATAAAAATTCTCTGGTTCTTTTCAATTGTATTGAAGGTTTCTGCAAAGATTAAATTATCATTCTTTTCTTTTCCATTGAAATCGTGGCGGTATTCAATCAATTGATAGTTTCTAAAAACCAAAGGAGCGCCAAAGGGCTTATAAGCTATTGGATAACGATTTTTTGAATATGGGACTTGGAGCCGATATTTAGGTTCAGGAAATAAATGCCGGGTTGCCAGTTGGAGGAGTTTATTTCGGTGGTGTTGGTGTCTTGGCTTTCAAGGATTAATTTACCTTGAATGTCGTAAACCTTAAGTGTGAAAGCTCCTTCCAATTCTATTTTAAAAGATTGGGTTGCTGGGTTTGGATATACTTTAACTTGCTGCTTATCTCCTATTTCGTTGGCTCCTGTGGCAGGTGCTGTGTTAAAATAACGCACGGTTGACCAAGGTCCAATTAAGGTGTTAATGCGTCCTCTTACTCTCCAATAATATCGGGTATTGGCTTTGGCGCCGGTGAAATAAATGCCAGTTCCCTCTGTATTACCACTGGCTAAAACCGATGCGAATGTTTGGTCGTCTGATACTTCAACATCGTAAGTAAGGGCATTGTTTAGGTAGTTCCAACCTAAGGTTATGGAACCTATAGGAATGTTGGTAGCACCATTGGCTGGCGCGGCCAATTGCACAGCGCCAAGGGTTGGTGCGTTTAATGTTTTAAATCGGTAAAAGCCAGACCACCTGCTAGTGTCTTTGGTGTGATAAGCTCTAGCTCTCCAATAATATTGTGTGGCATACTCACAAGTTACCGTAACATTAGATGATGAATTAGCGGGTAGTGTAACTATGGCAGCCGAAGTAAATAATGAATCTTTGCTTAATTGGTATTGGTATCTTAGTTCTGATGCACTGCCTTGAATACCCCATTCTAACTTAGGATTAAGAGCCACATTTAAAGCATTGTTTAAAGGACTCGTAAGCCAAACATCTTGGGTGGTAACAAAATTAAATGGGGTCGACCATGAGCTGGTATCAATGGCATTGATGCATCGTGCTCTCCAATAATACTTGGCATGAAACAACAAATCTGGAGGAAAATTTAAGGCAACATATTGCGGCGTAAAATCATCTGGTATGTGCAAATCTGTTCCAGATTTATTGATTGGTGAATCAAATGTTAGGGCAGTATCTAATTGCCATTGCACAAACTTTGAGCCCGTAATACCTGTGATTAAGCCATTAGTTGAGGTACCTACTCCTATGTAATTGTTTTGAGGAAAGTAGTTTGTTGGTGCAATTGAAGAAGTAAAATTTCTAACTGATGCCGTAGCAGTATCGTTTTCTTTAATTGCATAAACGCGCCATACATACTTCTGTCCATAAGCAATTGTTGTATCTATGTAATGATAGTAAGAGCCATCATACTTAAAGCTGTCTACCACTCTAATAAAAAAAGAGGATTGGTTCGAACCGAATACAGCGCCAGTATCAATTTCTAGTACATGTGAGGTTGCCCAAGTTTGCTTACGGAATGAAAACCTTGGGCGTACAGTAACGTTTGTTGCATTTGCATTAGGTGCTCCTAAATTTGCCTGACCACCATATATTTTGAAATTGGCCGATAACCAGGCTGCTGTATCTAAATCATGTAAATAGCGTATTCTAAAATTATACCATTTATTGAGTTTAAGTTCGTTTTTATAGCCGTACCCAATGGATTGGGTGATGGTATCTTTTAGTAGAATAGTTTTTGCAGAGTCGGCATACAATTGAAGTTGAACTCTGGTTCCGTTTAATTGTCGCCAACCAAAACTAGGGGTTAATGCGCCAACAGTTGAGCCATTGCTAGGTGAGTTTATGTTGCCATTGGCATAAACTCTAATGGAAGCAGTGAACGACCAATTAGAAACTTTTCCCTTATAAACTGCTCTTATTCTATAAAAATAATATTGGTTGAAATAAAGATTTTTGATGGTATCTAAAGTAACGCCTGGAGCTAGAAAATGTTCAACTAATTTTGAAGTATTAAAACTTGCAATGGTATCTACCTGCAATTGAATTTGCGACAATCCAGCATTGGTCCAATTGGGAAAAATCATTGGATCAACCATCATTAAATTGGTACTTGCATTGAGGACAGGCATTTGATTAAAAGTATATTTCCAAATAGGAGACCAGGTAAAAGTATCTCCATAAGAATTGTAGCATTTTACACGCCAGTAAAGCGTTTTACCAAATGAAAATAAAATGGAATCTTCAAAAATGCTCGTGGATTGCGTTCTGATTATTTTATTTATTGAACTTAGGTTGGCGGCAGTATCTACTTCAAAAACATAATTTACTGGAGAAAAGGTGCTTGCAGATGCACATCTAAAATATACGATATTACC
>JBILVK010000107.1:0-9258 GCA_044370475.1 Bacteroidia bacterium | reverse complement strand
AAACCAACCTCCAATTCCATCAGAAACTGCGGCTTTAATTTTTCCATTGGGTTTTGGAAAATCTCCATTGATTAAACCCGTATTGTGATTAATTTCATTGCCAAATGGGCTATTAGGGCCCACATAATCAAATTTGCCACCTACGTATAAAAGATTGTTTGTAGTATCGTTTATTACCGTATTGATTTTACCATTTGGCTGCCACCAATTTGTTTCAACTTGCAAATTTTGAGCGCTGGCTCTTAACGCAAGCGAAAGCAGCACCATAAGCAGTCTTTTTATTGATTTAAATTCCATCTGGATTGTTTTATAAATGTTAATGCGGGTAGTTTATTGCTAATGATAATTAAAATTATTCAAAAAGCAATATGAACCTTTGTATTCCAATAAAGAATATAGTTTTAATAGTAGTATTTTTACAACTAGTTTTTGATTACTCTCACTGAATCGCTATTCAAAGCATGACGTATTTTTAGCTGCAAAGTAAAAAATCTTTCAATTACTTTAATTTTATTAAAGGTAAAGTGAACTTTATAAAATTTGAGTTAATACGATTTGTTAATTCAAAAGCCCGTAAACAAAAACTTGTGTTTGTTTACGGGCTTTTAATATTATTAAACATTGTTGTCCGATAAAAGTACAAAATGCAACTTGCATCGCAAAATGTATCTGATAATCAATCAGTTTCAAGACCACATTTTTCATTCTAAAAAGCAAGCCCCCTAGAATAAACCATATTGCCAATCATTGGGTTCTTGCTTTTGCCAGTCTTTATCTGGGTTTTCCAAAAACAATAGGAGATGAATATAGTTGAACAGGTGAATTTTACAAAAGCTTACTAGGTTTGAAAACGCCCATGATTTTTTCAAAGTTTTTTGAATTACTGTCATTAATAAATTAGCTATAAGAGCGCAGTATATCTGGATTTTTATAGCATTTTCATTGTCGCCTAAAAAATATTTCAACGGAAAGTTTTGCTTCAATTGCTTAAACAATAATTCAATTTGCCAACGTAGTTTGTAAATAGCAGCCACCAAATCTGGTCTCATTTCAAACAAGTTGGTTAAGAACTCAAATTCACGTTTTAAAACTCGATCATAAAATCGAATCTTACGTAGCTTTAATTTGGTTTCTACAAGTTTTAAATCAGGTGAAGTTTCCTTAACTGTTACCTCTATTATTTCATCTTGTAGGACACCAGAATGAACTTGGTCTTCTATCTTATTCTCCTTAATCGATTCATATACGGCATTGTCTTTTATACGTGTTACAAAGCCAGTTTTATTTTCACAAAATAGCTTGAAAGCCTTATAATCATTGTATCCTTTATCAAATACATAAATAGTATTGGCATTCATTTTTAATTTGTGTAGCAATATATGGTCGTGTTTAGCTGCTTCTGTGAACCATACTAATTTCGGTACACCTTCATCAACATTAATAACAGTATGAACTTTAATACCGCCTTTCTTTTTCCCGTTTTCCGCATTGCGTCCAACGCATTTTAAGATATCCTTAAAGAGGCTTATAGTAGTACTATCAAATATCTCAATTTGCTTGTTTATTACATCCTTTACTCGGCTGTCCAAGAAAACGTGATTGTATTTTACAAGCAGCTTTTGATAGATTTTTCCAAACACCTCTGCATCGCGCCTTTGGTTGGCATCTCCCAAAGTGCTTTTTTTTGGGATATGGTTAAGTTGGAAATGTTTTGTTTTACCTGATAACCCTAGCATTGCCCCAGATACCTCACGTAATGAGGTGCATTTTGCAAATGAACAAAATAGCATACTAATGAGGTGATCCTTGGTCGTAAACTTCTTTACATACCGATCAGAATTGCACGTTTTTACTGAGTCAGAAATAATGTTTGAATCAATTAATGATATCAGCTGTCCGAAAACAGAATTTCCGAAAAAATGCTTAGTTTTGTCCATAGTAGATTTAAGTTTTAGCGAATTCAAAACTACTATAAAGAAGGGAACTTAATTGTTTCCTTCTTTTAAATTTTTATCGGACAACAGTGATTATTAAAAAGAAAGTTTAATTTTTATACTTAATTACTGTGGCTTTAATATAATAACCATGAGAATTAATTACTGGAATAACGCCATCTCCCCCGTTTTTACAAATAATTTTTTGAGTAGCCGATTTGAAGGTTGCAATGTTTTTAAATAATAATGGTAAAATTTCAATTGAAATTTAACCATTATTATTTAGGGAATATAGGCCTATTTCCCCTTTGTTTTTTGTAATTTCCAATATCCAGCTTTTGTTGAGCCAATACGTGTTAGTTTTCCTGAATCCTTTAATTTCCCTAATTGATATTCAACTCCTCGGCGTGATAAACCTGTAGCTTTGATCATTTCATTTGCTGTAACTCTAGGGTTGTTAAGAATGAGATTTATGATTATTTCTTCCACAGTTTCTTCCACAGTATTTGAAGCATGTTCAATTCCTTTGTTAGAAGGAGTTTCCAAAGTTTCTTCCACAGATTTCTCCGAGGTTTTTGATGGACGTTTCAGGCTAACTGTAAACATACCTTCAGTGCTATATTCCGGCTCTGGCAATCCTGCTTCCCGCATTAAATCCTTCATTCTAATAATCCAACGCGCAGAAACTTGCGACTAGCAAATTTTAAACAAAAATATGCTGACTTATTTCTTAATTGCGGTATGATAAATAGAATTGTTAGAATGAGTTTTGAGCCTGATAGGGTGGAGGATTTTATGGCTTTGTTTGATTCTGTTAAGGTTCAAATTGCCAATTTTGAAGGTTGCGAAGGACTTACTTTACTCAAAGATTCGGTTCAGCCCAATGTGTTATTTACCTATAGCTATTGGCAAAGTGAGGCGCAGCTCAACAAATACCGCTTCTCTGATTTGTTTAAAACAACCTGGGCGGGCACCAAGATTTTGTTTAATGATGCGCCGCAAGCATGGAGTTTATTGGTAGAACAGCAGGTTAAATAGCAAGGCTATGCGTGTAAAGCTTTGCCTACCAAAGTGTACAATAAAAAAGGTTTCACACAGCTAAGTGCCAAAATATAAGCTTGGTAAAGCCTTCATAAATAGTGTATTTTTGGATTTTAAAATTCAAAATATGCGCAATAGAATTGCCTATTTCACTTTATTGGTTTTGTTTTCGTTCGTGGTAAAGGCCAACCCCACAGATTCTCTGCGTGCCGAGATACGCGATGGAAACAAATACATTGTGCACCGTGTGGTGAAGGGCGACAATCTTACCTCCTTAGCCAATAGGTATACAGTTTCTGAAGCTCAAATTTTGAGTGCCAACCCAATGGTGAGTGATAAATTGTATGGCGGACAAATAGTTCGTGTTCCTTTAAATGAGAATAAATATGGTGAGGTGGCCATTGCTCCAGTGGTTCCTTTAACGCGAGACAATACCCCATTGGCCAAAACTTTACCAGCACCGGGTGCAGTACATCATGCAGATTTAGGTGCTGCCGCCAGAACCAATAACAATGCCGCTGCCCCAGTTACTAAACCTACTCCCGCTCCTGTAGTTCAAATACCTGCATCTGCAGAATCGGCTCAGCCCGAAAATTATACGCAAACTCCTACCACCACTAAAGAATACAAAACCTATGTGGTTGCTAGTCCGCAAACCGTAAACCATTTGGCGGCAAGTTTTGGAGTAGATCCGCAAGAGTTAATTGAGCTTAATAAGTTAAAAAATTATAATTTGAAGGAGGGACAAAAAGTTAAGATTCCGGTTTCTTCTTCTACAACGACTGTGGCTAAAAAGGCTGAGCCTGTGAGCAAGCCAGCAGAGCCAGCCGCGGCTCCTGTGGTAGCAAAGGCAGAGCCTAAAAAGGTTCAACACAGAGAAACGTCTTCTATGCAAGGTGCCTCTAAGCCTGCGCCAGTAGTAGCTAAGGTTGAGCCTAAGCCTGAACCAACGCCTGCGCCAGTAGTGACTAAGGTAGAGCCTAAGCCTGAACCAAAGCCTGAGCCAGTTGTTGCTAAGGTAGAACCTAAGCCTGAACCAAAACCTGTGGTAGCCAAAGTAGAACCAAAGCCTGCGCCACAACCGGCTAAAGTAAGCGCCCTGCCAGCTGTTGCCGCTGCACCTGCACCTAAAGCAGAACCTAAAAAGTTGCCTGAGGTGAAGCAAGAATCTGCCAAGGCAGAGCCTGTTGAGTTAGATAACGATTCTATGATGCTCACTATTTTGAAAAAGCAACGTAGAAAAGAGGCATTAACTGATAAAGACAGCGATTATTTGCATCCAAAAGGAATGGCATATAAGGTGTTCGATTACAAAGAAACAAACTATCATTACGATTTGTATTCTGAGTTATTGGCAGAAGAAAATGCCATAGATGTTAATACAGTTAACCAAAGAAAAGGCAAAGGAAACAAGCACACCACGCATGTGGTTACCAAATATGAAACACTTCAATCTATTGCTAAAAAGTATAAAATTTCTGCAACAGATATTATTAATTGGAATGGCTTAATGAGTTATAGGGTGAGAGAGGGACAAGAATTAACCATTAACTCAGTACGTGCAGACATGTCGCCGTATGAGCGCACCATTCCTGATGCACAAGTTAAAAATGCGCATCAAGTAAAGGAGAAAAAAATTGTGGGTTATGCCATTTATGACGCTAAAATGGTTCAGAAAAGAGGCGTGTATATAGATGGAATAGAGAAGGGTAAATTTGTTTATATAGTAAGTAGAGATAATTATAGAGAGCATTTTGCCAGGGTACTTGGTCCGCTACCAAAAGGTACACCGCAAGGTGTTGTGGTTGTATTAGATGCGGCTACAGGCAGGGAACTTAAGGTTGAAAAATCGACAGTGAATGTTGAAGTTTACTTTGGATTGTTTGAGCAAGGAACTGCTTCTAACGAATAATATTTAATGGTGGAAATAAGTGTGTTTGCAAGGCCTTCGGCTGCAGAGGCAAAATTTAGTATCCTCATTCCTACTTGGAATAACCTTCCATACCTGAAGCTTTGTATTGATAGTATTTTAAAAAATAGTGACTACCCTCACCAAATTCTTTTGTTTGTAAATGAAGGCTCAGATGGGAGCCTAGAATGGGTTAAAAATAGTGGATTTGGGTATGCTTATTGCAGCGAAAATGTAGGTGTTTGCAAAGCCCTAAATTCATTGGCTTCATTGGTTCAGACCGATTATGTATTGTACTTAAACGACGATATGTATGTGGGCGAAAATTGGGATAAGCACCTTATGAATGCCATCATGGATAAAGGCGACGAGTATTTTTATTATTCTGGAACCATGGTAGAATATGAGGATTTGGGCAATAAGGCTTTGTTAGCTCCATATGATTTTGGCCGAACCTATGATGTTTTTGAGGAGGAAATGTTTCTTGAATTTTCTAAATTGAGTCTAAAGGAGGATTGGTTTGGGGCGTGCTGGCCGCCTAGCATTGTGCATAAAAAAATGTGGGATGCCGTGGCAGGCTACGATGAAGCTTATTCTCCTGGATTTTATTCTGACCCCGATTTTGCGATGAAACTATGGAACTTGGGAGTGCGCGATTTTAGAGGCATTGGCAAGAGTTTGGTCTATCACTTTAAGTGCAAATCAACAGGTAGGGTGGTGCGCAACAATGGAAGAAAAACCTTTGCACAGAAATGGGGAGTACCTTCTTCTTTTTTTTACAAAGAGGTATTGCAAATGGGTAAGAAATACGATAAAAATGTAGTGTTAAAATTTCCTTCTTTGCCTATGCTTGCCTTGGCAAAATTGAAAGCTTTTATTATCTCAATTCGTTAGCTTGGTATATTTTATTTATTGACAAAGTAGGGTACCTGATATACAAAAAAGTGTTACTTTATTTTGAGAATAAAGCAACACTTAAAATACTTGAAAAAAGAATATTATTCTAGGCCATTAATTTATTGAATAGCCAATAGGATGTTCTTATAGTTTGCTTAAGGAATTAGGTTGAATAAATTATTGCAACCTAAGTCATTGTCTCTTACGGTAAATCCTTCTCCATATCTTACCCCAATTCGTCTACCAAATTCAATGCTTCTACCATGTAAATTTTCCATGAATTCTGGAGAGGATATGGGTGTAAATGGCTCATTAGAATTTGGGTCGTAAAACTGAGATTTAAAAGCCTTAATACTTTCCATCTTCTTATCATGATAAGGCGTTACATCAAAAATAAAATCGGGCACAGAAATATGGTCTTGTATGTAATGGAAAACTTTCTTAGGTCGCCACTCTGCTTGAACTATTCCCTCTTCTTTGGTTTCTATCATTCTTAAACCCGATAAAAAGCAAGCATCGTGCACTAAATCTGCAGCCCTGCCATGATCAATATGTCTGTCATTTTGCGCATTGGCCAGAACTATTTCTGGTTTATATTTCCTAATCTTTTCAATAACCTTGTGCAAATGATATTCATCTTTTGTGAAAAAGCCATCTCTAAAACCTAAGTTCTCCCTAGCATGAATTCCTAAAATTTTAGTCGATTCTGCTGCCTCTGCTGCTCTTATTTCGGGAGTGCCTCTGGTGCCTAATTCGCCTCTAGTTAAATCTACTATCACAACTATTTTTCCTAGTGCAATATGAGCTAATAGGGTGCCGCTACAGGCAAGTTCTGCATCATCTGGATGTGCAGCAAAAACTAATATGTCTGCTTTCATCCTATTTGGCTTGGTTCTTCTTTTCTAGGTCGTTGATAAACTCCTTAATTTGTTCAATGTTTAAACGTTTGGCAAGTATTTTCTTGTTTTCATCTAAGAGGTAAATTACCGGTGTGCTATAAATATCATACAGCTTTCTAAAATTTGTCTCGTTGTTTGGATCGTATAAATTGAGCCATTTAAAATGTTGCTCGCGTATGTATTTTTGCCATTCTTTTGAATCTGGTGTTAAACTAACACCATACACATCGAAGAACATTTTTCCATTCACTGCAGGCTTTTTATTTAACTCCTCATAGAGTGCTTTTAGTTTTGGCATTTCCTCTTTACACTTACCGCAATTGGCATCGTAAAAAATAAGTAAGGTGTAATTGGCTTTTACATTGTACAAACTATGATACACATGATTGGTATCTAACATGGTTAAATTTGCACCCTTATTTCCAAGCAAATTATTTCTTAATTGATCTGCTCTGTCTTTCATTTTAAACAATAGCGTTTCATCTATCCAAAATGCCTTTCCTTTAGCATAATACTGGTCAACCATATGCACAAATACTTTGTCCATTCCCATAAACGATGAGGTTTCATAATGGTTGGTAATCCAAAATAAACAGTATTTAAAATTTTCTTTTCCTGCTTCTGCTTTCTTCAAAACAAAATCAGCCGATTTAATAATGCTGTCGGGTGCTTGCGGAGTAAGTTTTAACATGAAGGTCTCAAACTTGCCATGAAATACAGGTGTGCGCACAATTCTATCGTCGCTAAAATCAAAATTATCGAAGTAATGATTGTAATAATAATTGTATTGAAAATTGCTGTCAACCGGACTCCCATCAGGATTTTTAGGAGCATCTGGCACATCAATTTCTGTCATCATTTTAAATATTTTTGCAAGCAAAGTGGTGGGATTTTTAGCAAGAACACCCTTTCTATAATCGGCCAATTCAATTGAAATTTGGCGGTACCTATCTTGCAATTTTCGTGTTTCGGCAGTGTCTTTACCTTCTTTGGCCTTTTTCATTTTCTCATCAATTTCTCCAGCCTCTTTACCCACCTTAGAAGTGAATTTAGTATAGGCAAAAAACACATCATTTTCTGGTGAGCCTTTTATTTTCATACTAGGTATTACATCTGTAATATCTGTCTCTAGGCTAAAAACATTTTCGCTCAAAATAAAATCAAACAACAAGCCTTTTTGAGCGGTGGCAATTAAATAAACCCCACCTTCTATAGGCTTATCACCTCTAAACACCATTTTCCCTAATTTGTCGGTAACTGCACTATCCCTCAAGTATTGCTTGTCGCCAAAATAATAGCCCAAATAGTACATAGTGTTGGGACTCCCTTTAAGGGTAACAGTAATGTTATAGGCATCTTTGGCAAATGAAACGCCAGCGGTTAACAATAGGCTCAATAAAACAATTAAGTTTCTTTTCATAGTAGTAATTATGTCTTTCAGGTTGTGAAAATAGTAATTTTGATGCCATACATCAATGCAATCTGATGATTTAACATATTTTTAAGTGGATTAGAGATTCAAATCTTACCCAAAATTAAATTCACATTTTTTTATCTTAGTGTTTTTCAGCTAGATAAATTTCTGAAATTATGACATTCATCATAGGTTTAAAAGGTTGCGTAGATTAGCTTTGTTATATCAAAACAAGAAACTTTAACACTAAATAACTATGGAAAGCAAAGCACACTTAAATGAGATTCACGCCAGTTTAACCACATGGGTGAATGAGTTAATCTTTTATAAAGATGAAGTAAAAACATTTCAAACTCGTCTAGAGGATGTAGTAAGACAAAACAATAAGCCAGATATCATGGCAGAAGTTGAACACTTCCAAAACCAATTCATCAGACAAAATGAAGTGATTGATACCTTGAAACATGATTTCAAGAAAGTTGATAATCAAATTGCCTCAAACGTGATGAGCAATCCAGTGGCCAGCGACCATCGCACCATGGAAATGCCTGCAGATTTATTGGATCAGCACGATACCTTCTTAAAAATTTATAAGGAGTTAAAGTTAGATTTTGAAAAATTTCTGGCCAAGACCTACTAAATTTGATGGCGATGCTACCATTGCCAGATTCTTTTAAACAAAATATCCTGTCGCTTTTTCCAGAAGAGGCAGGATATTTTTTTGAGGCTTTATCAAAGCCTTCTACTGCTTCTATAAGAGTAAATTCTCAGAAACAACATCCTCCCATTGATCCTCAACTACAGGTTGAGTGGTGTGCTAACGGACAATATTTAGCGGAGCGATTTTCTTTTATTGAAGATCCCATTTGGCACGCTGGTGCCTATTATGTGCAGGAAAGTTCTTCTATGTTTTTGCATCATGTAGTGAGTCAATTGCCACTTAAAAAAGCGGGTTATGTAACGCTGGATTTATGTGCCGCACCGGGCGGAAAGAGTACCCTTTTGTTAGATGCATTGTCGCCCAATTCCTTATTGGTTGCCAACGAAATCATCAAAAGTAGGGTAGGTGTTTTGCAAGAAAATATTACCCGTTGGGGCGCTGCAAATGTGTTGGTGACCAATAACGACCCCAAGAATTTTTTGAAGTTAGGAGCCTTCTTCGAC
>JBILVK010000106.1:0-9307 GCA_044370475.1 Bacteroidia bacterium | reverse complement strand
GCCTTTTTTCCCAAGAAATTAGTCGGGTAACCTATGCCGATTTGGCCAAATGGAAGAAAGACAAAAGCGATACTGTTTATGTGATTAATTTTTGGGCCACTTGGTGCCAACCCTGCTTAAAAGAGATGCCCGCTTTTGAAAGTTTAGGCGAGCGTTTTGCCGGACAAAAAGTAAAAATCATCTTGGTCAGTGTAGATGAAAAATCACAAGTGGAAAGCAAATTGAAACCTTATGTACGCGATCATTATATGCGCAACAAAGTGGTGCACTACTACGATCCCAAAGTTGTGAAATGGCAACAAAAGCTAGACAGCAGTTGGACCGGCACGCTCCCCGCCACCCTCATCCACCAAGGCAAATCGCGCTATACCAAAATGTTTGTTGGTCCGCTTAGCTACCAACAGTTGTATGAGAAGGTTAATGGCTTGTTGCAATAAATAGCAAACAAAAATTCCAGCACTGGTAATTCATGCATATAGTGATAGTGCAGCAATTAGTAACCATAATAGAGACTGTTTAAACAAAGTGGATGTTGTAAAGAATTTTACACTTAAACTCATAGGAAATAAGGTGAAATAAGAAAAAAAATGCTATTCATAAAAAACTAAATTTGGCACATAAAACGGGGAAAGCAGAAAACCGAATAGAGTATGCAAAAAAAATACATAACATGAATAAATATATGATTGATATCCTTTTGCAAGGATTGGATAATGAAACCAGGATGAAATTATTACCTAGGGAACAAGAAATAATAAAGGAGTGGGAAGACAATGGTACGCTATTGGCATCCTATATTAAGGCCGACACCGCAGGCATCTACTTGGTCTTATTGGCGAACGATAAAGAAGATGCAGATAAAAGACTTTCAACACTACCGTATTACCCATACATGAAAATTGAAATCATGACCTTGAGGTAATTTCTTTGCCATAGTATAAATAGCATTGATTTAGTGAGATTCTACCTCATAAAGAACATAAAGGTTTGTCAAGTTTAATTAAATTGGTAGCAACCGATGGAACAAGATTTGGCGATTTTTTGTAAATAAAAGATGAAGAACCTATGAAATATGGATTATGGATATTGATGACCTTCGTAATTTTTGGATGCGCTCAATTTCATTGGAATTACTATTATCCCTATAGCAATGTGAATCCAGAAAAATTCCATGAAAATTTACCACGTGATTATGAGGAATGCCTCCAACAGTTTGATACCATTTTAACAAAAGAAGCCATTCAGTATTTTAAAAACAGAGATAGCACCGTTGCGGCAATTGAGATTTCAGAATCTATTGGCGGACTATTTAGTAATTTTTGGAATTTGGAATACTATAGAAGGCAAACCTCCTCCTATAAACCCGAAGGATATCCCAGAAGGGGGCTTAAGATACCTGGGGTATTAGAAAAATTTATGAAAGATAGCCTTGCCGACCCCGAAGCAATGATAAGAGTACTTTTTACCTGTTACCATAAAAAATTGAATCAACAAAATTACAATTGGGAAAATGAAATTCAACAAATCAAATCCTATTGGATTCCAGCAAAGGATGGAGAAGGCTGGGTATCTCCAAAAATGAAACAAAGAGAAAATGAAATTTTAGACGACTATCATTTTAAGCAATTAGCCATAAACGACACGGTAGATGTCTTATTCAACAGGTCGCCCCGCTTGCTCAGTAAAACATCCGATTGGTATTACTTAAGTGGAATTATTCAAAGCAAAATTCCTGATGATCAAACCATCCATGTAAAGCTCACATCTATACAAACAGAATTTGGAAAAGACTTCATCATTTCAGAAGATGATACTTTGTCAATAGGAGACACCCTAACAAGTTATTCAAAAGGCTGGCTCAAAAGAGGCGTTTACTATTTTAATTACCACCGCAATACCGAATACCGGAATAAAGATCAGTAATTGTTATTTTTCCTTAAATTTCTAAATCCTAAAGCTTTTTTAATACTCAAATAGCGCCTTATATTATAACGACATTGCCACAAACACAGATAAATGCAACCTTAATATCTCCAGGATTGGCATGCTCCCAGCCACCTTCATCCTCCAATGCAATTCGCGCTAAACCAAAATGTTAGTTGGTCCGCTTAATTACAAGCAGCTCAATTAGAAAGTTAGTGGGTTAAAGGGGGTGAAGGGGGCGAGACTTTTTGTTAGATTTTTAGTTTATTGAAAGCTTAGTTTTTCAAGTCTAGAAATGCAAAATTGCGGACTTGTTGGGCTTAGGTTGAAAATCATAATTGTGATTTTGATGGAAACTTATAAACTTAAACAAAAAGTGAGCATGGGTGATTTAAATCAAGAATATATTGATAATAATCACTTTAAAAGTTAAATTCTTTATTTATATTTGATAATGTAATTAGCCTTTCCCATGAAATTTAATATCTCCTCAATTAAGAAAATCAGTTTTTTGAAATCCCTGGATTTGGTTCCAAAAAATAAATCAGGTGTTAAAATTCTAACTATATATTTTTATCACATTTGGTGTTATATCGGCCAATTTCTTTCTTTAGTATACCTTTTTTGTGGGTATAGCAGCAATTGCCTTAAGGTCGATCCAAATTTTAGGCATACTTTTTTTTTGGATTTTGATTTTAATATTAGAGTGAAAACGGTTCTGATATAAAAAAGTTACCGGAAAACCTATTGCGACTCTACAAACAATACAAACTAATCAGAAATGAAAGTATATCTCATTAAGACACCGGAATATGAAACTGAAAATTTCAGAGAAGTAAGTGACCTTTTAAGTTCGTTTGACGGTGTTATGGAATTCATACCATCCTTTTATGAGTTTGACAAGAATGAATTCTATTTTCTTCGTTATGAATTATTCCCTCACCACAATTTTGAGTATCCATCAAACGACACTGCAATTAAGTTTGACCCTGACAGAGGAAACCCTTTAAGCTGGAGAGAATTATTTTCGCTTTGCAGTTTTTACAGAGAAGTTTTCAAAATAGAAGATGAAAGTTTTGTTGTTCTACTAACAAAAAGAAAAAATGCACTGAACTGGTTCAGTGCAAATGACGAATCAAAAAATATTTTTGTTCATACAGCCGAGTGGGAACAATACACAAAAGTCAATTCAAAATATCCGATTGCTTACCAAGTTGTAGAAAACATAATTCAATCCCTAATGAACATTGACATTTCCAATGTTCCCAATGAATATGTGCATGAACCATTGAAGGGTTGCATGAATGATTTTTGCGACAACAAAACTCAAATCATAATTAAACTTCAAACGGCTAACATTTGCGAAACTTGTGTTCAGAAAATAAAAGATGAAAAAGTTGATGCAAAAATTGTAAAGCAAGCAAGGACAATCTTCAATGGTATTAGAAACGAGTTTGTTTTTCAAGGTGAAGAACCATCAACTGAACCCATTTCAATTATCGTTGACAAGGACGGCAAAATCCTTTTGCCAGAACAGAATCTTGAAATTCGTTTAACTCCACTTTTCAAAACACTCTACCTTTTTTTTCTTTCAAAGAACGAAGGTGTTCGGTTGAAAGACCTTTCTGATTACAAAGAAGACCTTCTTAAAATCTACAAGAAGATTAGACCGAGTGTTGAAGGAGAGAAGGCAGAAAAAAGTATAAAAGACCTTTCACACCCCGAAGGCGAAACCTTTAATAGCACAAGAGCGCATATAAACCGAATCATTACAGAACTTTTAAACGAACCACTTGCTGACTTTTACCGAATTACCGGAGAGAAGGGAAAGCCATATTCAGTAAAGGTTCCAAGGAATCTGATTGACATTAGGTATTGAGTTTCTGCAACCTTGCAGAACTCACAACAAGGTTATATTCCTTTTCTACCCTATCAAGCCATTCTACTTTTGCTTATTCAAACCGATAAACGGATTGACAGAACAAAAAAAGAATCGGCAAAATGCAACATCAGGAAACAAACACTTTAAGACAGTTAGCCAAAAGCTGGAACAACCTTGACACCAGTTTTATTGAAACAGAATTGGCTGACGATTTTATTTATGAATCACAGTGGGTGCTAACACCCATTGAAGGAAAAAGCGAGTTCCTCTCCTATCTCCACTCAAAATTTACAGCTATTAAAAAAGCGATGCAGTCACAGACAATGACTGTAACTGCTGAAATTGCTTTGCACCCTGCAATGCAAAATAGACCTTGCATTGTGCTGACACAAATTACATCAGAAGGGATCAGACAAGTTTCAGTGCTGATAAATATTCAGGAGAGAAAAATCAAACGCATTGATGTGTGTTTCATTCCCGACCCGACAGAAGCAGAATTAACCGGAGAATTTCCCAAGTAACTTTTAAATCAATATACAAATGACAACAGAATACAACGCACTTCTAAAAAGCCCATTGTGGTTTGAAAAGAGAAAAACCATTTTGGCAAGAGATGGCAACAAATGCCGTTGTTGCGGAGCAACAACTACACTTCAAGTTCATCACAGGCAATACCATGTAAGAAAAAGAACAGGACAGTTTTTGCTTCCGTGGAAATACCAAAGCAAATATTTGATTACACTTTGCGACAAGTGCCATTCAGCAGGACATGCAAATTTTAAAGTTCCAACATTCAACATTTAATCATAATTAAAAATTAAAAATCATGAGCATCTTATCAAAATTCTTTGGCAGCAAAACCCAAACAGAAAAACAGGCAACAATGATTGCCGAACCCCAAGCTACGATATTGGAAACTCAACAGGAAAACATTCCTCCAGTTGATTTATTCATTGACAACGAAGTTCCGCAACCCGAGCAGTACGTGGCAGCAGAAATACAGAACAAGATTACTGTTTTCCTAAACCGTAATTACCATTCAATGGGAACAAATGACGGTTACGAATATCACTCACAA
This sequence comes from Bacteroidia bacterium, assembly GCA_044370475.1. GTDB lineage: Bacteria > Bacteroidota > Bacteroidia > UKL13-3 > UKL13-3 > B1. Next base: position 4,424 of record JBILVK010000106.1, on the reverse strand, counting down.
GAAACCCTTGAAGTAGGAAAGAAAAAAATCAGAGCAGAGTTTCAACTAATCATTGACCAGTCCATTCAAGAAAAGTTTGGAAGCAGATTGCAAATGAAAAACCTGATTGTAGATGTGACTAAGGTTTCAGATGATGCAAGGCAGAAACTTGAAAACACAGTTGAAGAATTGAATTCTTCTTTAGCTCTCTTACAAAAGCAAAAAGTACTTTCAGCCGAAAACGAAGGATGGGTTATGAATGCGGTTCACAGCTATCATCAAGGTTTCGTTCAAGGATTGAACGATTATATCACAGGAGAAAATCTTCTCAACTCAATCAAAAATGTTTAACAATAAAAACTAAAAATTATGTTGAAAATATATAGCATCATCATTGGAGAGAATCCAAAATACACAGCCACATTTCAACCTGCAAGCAAAAGAAAAGTTGCCTTGTATGCGAACTGTTTAATTGTGCCGGTTATTCTTTGGTTCATTAACGGTTATTTACTCGTGAGTAATGTTTTAGAGGGAAGTGTTTTTTCTGCAATTCTCACAGCTTTCATTGCAGCGTTTATAATCTTCTTGATTGAAAGAGCCATTGTTATGTCTAACGGAAGCAAACCAATTTTTTGGTTTCGGATTTTCCTTGGGCTTATTGTTGCCTCACTTGGTTCAATCAGTTTAGACGAAGTGATTTTCAAACACGACATTGACAATCAAGTTGCATACTACAAGCAAGCAGAAGTTGACAGTTCGATTCAGAAAGTTGAACGGGAGTATCAAAATCAGATTGGCTTGCAGCAATCAATCGTAAACCAAAAAGGGTTTGAATGGAATCAATCTTTAAAAGATGCTAAAGGCGAAGCAGACGGAACGACAGGAAGCAATCAAAAACAAGTAGGCAAAATCGCTTTGCTGAAAATGAATGTTGCGGACAAGCAACAAACAGATTACAATACAGAGAACAATAAACTTGCTTCACTCTTTTCAAGTGTGGACACAGCAAAAGCCCATGCAAAAACAAATGCCGAAGCCAACTTTAACGGAAACGCTTTGCTTGTAAGAATCAGAGCCATGTTTGACCTGATTGCAAAAGACAAGTTCATGCTTGGTGTTTATATTCTTTTTACCTTGTTTCTGTTTTGCTTGGAGTTTCTTGTAGTGCTAATAAAAATAGGGAGCAAAAATTCCATTGACGAAGACCTTGAAAAAGCCAGGGAAGTATTGTTGAGAGCAAAAACAAAAAAGACACTTGACCGAAGTGAAATCTTCTATCAGCCAGAACACTTCGTTCCGTCAGTTCAATCAGCAAACTCAATTGTAAAACAAAACGTATCATCCATATTTCGTTAAGCTAAAAATCAAACGTAATGACAGAAATTGAAATCATTGATGTTCCTGCAATAAAACGTGAAGTCAAAATAGAAAAAGCAACATCCCACAAGTTGCTTAACCAAGCGAAGGAAGAAGCACAAGTAATAATTCACTGTTCCTAAAAAGGCACAATGTGGAGCGACAAAATCAGAATTTGGAAATCAACTTTTCTTTATGCTAAAGATTCAAGTCACAGGAGCAAATTAGTTCATGTAGAAAATATAATAATGCATCCAACCTGGATGAATGTAGACAGAGGGCAAACGGTAAACTTTAGTTTGATTTTTACAGGACTTCCAAAACTTTGCAAGCAGTTTGATATGATTGAAAAAAATCCCGAACCAGGAGGATTTGTAATCAAGAATATTAAGCGAAATAATTCTGATGTTTATCTACTTGATATGACATAAGTGGAAAAGGGCATCCGGTAACAGCGGACTTGCAAAAGAGGCAGTTTAGTGCTTCATATGACAATTTTTCGTATAATTGGAGTTCCGTTCTTCGTATGTAAATTTGCGGTATAAATCGCCACCTTCGCAAGCCCGCAAGTCCTTTAACAGTTAGGCTATGATGAGCATCAGAACAAAAAAATGATAAAAATATAGAACATGAGAATACTACTAATCCTACTTATTCAATTTACTTTTTGCTCACTCTATGGACAAAACGAAATCACATTTAAAGAGGCTTTAAAAATTGTTGCAACAGAAAAAATTAATTCCGAAATCAAAAAAGGAGCGGTTTTATCTGCGACTAGTATTTATTACAGTTATAACGATGGTTTCCCCATTATAACAGTAAATGCAAAGAATTTAGACGGCAGTTCCGTAGGTTTTGAACCTAAAAAACTTAATCTATTTGAATTCAAAGATGTTGATAATATTGACAAAATTTGGGATAAACATCAATTGACTAGTGGCACTTATGTTAATTTATTAACTAAAGGATTTCAATACGAAGTGCGAAATGAATTAAATAATGATGCAATAGAATACATAAATACATTAAGCAACTACGGCCGTTTTTTCGATGATGAATATTTTGAAGATTACCTTTATACTTTAATTAACAAAATTCATTCAGGAATTTTAAAAGACCAAAGACCAGGCAATATTTTCATAAAAATTATAAAAGACCCAGAACCGAATGCCTTTGCTTTACCAAATGGCTGCATCATAATTTCAACAGGTTTATTGTCAACTATACAAAGTGAGGACGAACTTGTGGGTATATTAGCTCACGAAATTGCACATTTCGCTTTAGACCATCAAATATTGAATTACAACAAAGAAATTGATAGAAAACAACGAGCTGAGTTTTGGGCAACATTTGCAACAGTTGTTGCTGCAAGTGCTGACGTATATTTAACAGTTAACAATAAAAATCATATTCCAGGAGTATTGACAGCATCTACTGCTATTGCAGCATCTGTATTTTCAAACGAAATAATAAATAGACTTGGAGTCAAATATAATCAAGCACAAGAAAGTGAGGCTGACAATGCGTCAAAAGAAATTTTGGAAGTTTTAAAATACGATAAGTTAGGTTTATCCGCCGCACTCCAAAGAATTAAAAACTATTGTATTATTACGGGAAATTATTTAGCACTCTCCGGAAGTGGCTCGCATCCAAGCCTTGACTATAGAATTAATCTAATGGGACAGGTCAACAATCTTGAAACGTTTGTACAACCTGTTTTTTTAAAGAAAGTTTCACTAATTAATTCCTATAATGCATGGATAGAATTATGGTATTTTGCTCATCACCTTGCAGCAAATGATTTAGCCAATAGAAATATAACTAATGGTGTTGCAACTGAATCTGACTATATTGTAAAAGCAGTGGTTAAAAGGCGACTTTCGAATACCAAAGAATCAAATGAAGAAGTACTTAATCTATTGAGTAAGGCCAAAACGTTAAATGTAACTCCTTTCATTCTACTAAATAAGGAGGAAGGTATTACATACATGCGAATGGACAAGAAACCTGAAGCAAAGAAATCATTTCAAACATATTTAACATTACTAAATGAATTAAAGGAGAGAAATGAAATAAAAGAACTTAAGAACAATAACCAAGGACTTGAAGATGAAATAACATGGACTAAAAAAATGATTTTCAAAGTGGACAATTTATAAACTACACATGTGCATTACGCCTCAGGAAGCCTGAACTGCTATCAGCACGTAAAAATATGCAGTTCAATTGTTAAATATAGCTTTGTGATTCGTATCATGTTTGGTTGTGACAGAAAGTTTTGTCACCGAAATCGCCAACTCCTTCTAACTGCCAACCATGTGATTCCTGAATCATGGGTATAAGTAAACAATTGAATGTTATTCAAAAGATAGAAGACAAAAGAGTGAAGAATAAATAAAGTAGTGGAACTCAAATGAAATGAGTTGCCATTCTTCCGAAACAAATTTGAGAGACCTGCCAAAGAAGACTGTCAAGAGGTTAGTTTTTTTTCGGGCCCTCAATATTTAATAATGTGGCATCGCAAGCTATTTCCAAGACAAAAGAAATTTATAACATAAAGGTATACACAATTGATAAGAGCCTTACTAAGCAACTGCCATTTGGATACCTCAACTATTTTAAGGATTTGGCAGAGAGTAAAAGGATGAAGTGAAAATTAATAACTTTTAATATGATCAATATGACTCAAATTACATTTGAAACTCACCCCCAATGGTATCATGATATTCCTCAAATGGATATTTTGATTCTTGGTAGTTTTCCGCCTCATGTAAGCAAACGTAAATATGAATTTTATTATCCGAATACACAAAACAGGTTTTGGAGGTTGTTGGCTGATATTGCTAATTTCCCTTTAGGGAAATATGAAAAATTTTCACCCGAATTAGTTCAAGAACGACATAGAATTATGGAGATATTAAAAGTAGGCATTCAAAATATGGGATATCTTATTGAGCGGAAAGGATTAGGAGCTTTGGATGGAAATTCCGGACATATTGACCCCCTCTTACCGGCGCAAACTGACCCCCTCTTTTCCGGAGTAAATTGACCCCCTCTTACCGGCGCAAAATGACCCCCTAAAATAGCAT
>JBILVK010000105.1:0-9369 GCA_044370475.1 Bacteroidia bacterium | reverse complement strand
AGGGTGGTTGGACCACATACCATTACCTCCGCACCCAATTTTTGTAAGCAAATGATATTAGAAAGAGCTACCCTAGAGTGAGTAATATCTCCAACAATAACCACTTTTTTGCCTTTTACAGAACCTAATTTTTCTCTAATAGAATAGGCATCCAATAAGGCCTGGGTAGGGTGTTCATGAGTGCCATCTCCTGCATTTATAATTTGTGCCTTCACATGCTTAGCCAAAAACTGACAAGCCCCAGGTGCTGGATGACGCATCACTACCATATCCACCTTCATGGCCAAAATATTGTTAACCGTATCAATTAAAGTCTCACCTTTAGATACAGAAGAAGAGGAGGCCGCAAAGTTTATAGTATCTGCACTTAAGCGCTTTTGCGCCAATTCAAAAGAGATACGTGTACGAGTAGAATTTTCAAAAAAAACATTAGCAATGGTAACATCCCTCAGACTAGGAACTTTCTTAATTGGTCGGTTAATAATGGATTTGAAATTATCTGCTGTTTCAAATACCAATTGGATATCATCTGCTGTGATATCTTTTATGCCAAGTAAGTGCCTTTGTGAGAATTTTTTCATCTGTTTCTTCTTGCGCTTTTCTTTGGGGTAAGTAATTTGTTCATGATCCTATTTTTGATTGGTAATGATGGTAACAGAATCTTTTTTACTATTTTCTTTCCATTCTACTTTTACCTTATCATTGGCTCGAGTATCCACTTTAATGCCAACGTAATCGGGCTGTATAGGCAAATCTCTGCTATATTTTCTATCTACCAAAACCAATAATTCAACTTTCGCCGGCCTTCCAAAATCTGTTAAAGCATCTAAGGCAGATCTAATGCTTCTACCTGTATAAAGTACATCATCTACCAACACAATTTTCTTGTCTTGAATGGTAAAATCAATCTTTAATTCACTAGGCACAATCTGCTCATTGCCCCTTCTAAAATCGTCTCTGTAAAAAGAAATATCGAGCTCGCCATAATCAAATGGTTGCTTTCCAAGTATGTCCGCCAATTTATCTTTAATGCGCCTACTTAAATAAATTCCTCTTGGCTGCATGCCTATCAAGGCAGTATTGCTAAAATCACCCAGCCTTTCAATAAGCTCGTAACACAGCCTATCAATGGTTATGTCTAATTGTTTTTTCTCAAGGATGATTCTGGAGTTCATGCTTTTGGTTCAGCCTTAATTGGGCTGTTCGACTTCAAATATGAAGAAAATTTTGAGAATATAAAAAAGAGAATGCGCACAGTCCTTATTTCCTAGCAGATAAATCAAGAATGGCATCAAATTCTTCTGCTTTTAAGGCCTGAACCGATAAGCGCCCTTGTCTCACCAATCCAATATTTTGAAGCCTTGGATCAGCCTTAATTTGCTCTAAACTTACTGCTTTTTTCAATTTCTTAAAAGGTTTCAAATCCACCGCCAGCCAGGCAGTTTCCTCTGTAGTTGGGTCTTGGTATGCTTCTTTCACAACTTTAGCAATGCCTACCACTTCCATTCCTTCATTACTATGATACCACAACACAAGGTCTCCCTTTTTCATGTCTCTCAAATTGTTTCTAGCTTGATAATTTCTTACCCCATCCCAAAAAGTTTTTCCATCCTTAACAAATTGCTCCCAACTGTATTTAAAGGGTTCCGATTTTACTAGCCAATGGTTCATTGTTTGTGTTGTTTAAGTCTTTGGTCTTTAGTCTTTGGTCTTTAGCTCTGCTTGCAGTCTTTTTTGCCGACTTTGTTAGACAAAGTAACAAAACTAAATCCATAGATTAAAATCCTGAGTATTAATATTTATATCCAAACCCCAAGAACCCAATTAAAAGGGAAGATTAAAACTAGGAATTCAGACCTAATTAATGAGCCTCCATCCCAATTAAAAAATCTGCGAAATCAACCCTAAAAACAAATCATCTCTAAAATCTGCGTGAACCCCACCCAACTTTATCCTTCAAAATTCATACTTCAAAACTCTTAATTCTTAACTCTAAACTCTAAACTCTAACCTAAGCTCTCCTCAACTCAATCACCGTTACCTCCGGCCAAATACCAACCCTGCCCCCAAAACCCAAGAAACCAAAGCCTCTATTGATATGTAAAAACTTACCACTCTCTTCATATAACCCCGCCCATTTAGGATACCTAAATTTTATCGGACTCCACTTCAACCATGGAAAATCAATGCCCATTTGCATGCCATGTGTATGTCCGGCCAGAGTTAAATGAATAGGAGTGTGGTGCGTTTTAACTACGTGCTCAAAGTGCGTAGGGTCGTGTGACATTAATATCTTAAAGGAATTTTTTTCAACGCCCTCCAAAGCCTTATCCAAATCGCCCATTTTTATAAAGCCATGTCCCCAGTTTTGAACGCCCAGCAAAGTAATATGTTCACCATCTTTTTCAAGCTTTATATGCTCGTCTCTCATCAATTTAAAGCCAGTCGATTCATGATGCGCAATAATATCTTGGTGATTTTTAATTTTTGCCTCCCTACTTTCCCATTCTCTATAATCGCCATAATCATGATTTCCTAAAACAGAAAACTGGCCAAAAGGGGCCTTAATTCTACTAAAAACTTCCTTCCAAGGTTCAAACTCCTCGGCATTATTGTTTACCAAATCCCCAGTAAATAAAAACAAATCAGAACCCTGCTCATTAATTAAATCTATGCCCAAAGAAACCGCATCCTTATCATCTAAACTACCTGCATGTACATCAGAAATTTGGGTAATTGTGAAGCCATCAAATGCCGCTGGCAAATCTTTAAAGGTGATCACATGCTTATGTAATTTGTAATTGTATTTTCCTTTTACAATGCCATAAACAAAGGATGCAAAAGGAACCGCCGCCACTAACAAGGCCATTTGTGCAATAAATTTTCTTCTTTCAGGAATATGCGAATGCCCATCTTCCACAACACTTTCAAGACTCCTTGCCCAAGAAAAAAGACCTTCTCCCCATCTCCAAATATCACCTCCAAAAATCACCAAAATAATGGTGAGCTGAGTAAAAAATAAGGTGATTAAACTGTTAAATCCTACACTTCCCCAATACCCAAGTCCACCATGGTTTTCGCGCATATTTTTTAATCCATAAACCGTTAAGAAAAAGCTGGCATAGGGTAGAGCCCAAAATAAAATTTTTGTTATAGCCTTCAATCCTCCTGTTTCTATGCTATCAATTAATGGTTTTAAACCTTGGTAAGAATACCAATTCATAATAAATATGAGAAAGAAAATAAGTGCAATGGGGAAAATAACTTGTGAGTTTTGCATAAAATATATTTTGGTTCGAACCAATTTAGATTCGACTTCAAAATTCACCTTTTCCTCAATTGAATAAATTGATTGTCGATGAAAGCCCCTGCAAGTTCGATGAATGCCATTAAATCTCTAGTTCAATAACACAAATCCAGCCGCAAGAATCTAACAACTAAAGACCCAACCTACGCTAAAGCTTCGGCTGGCAAAGCAAAGACTAAAGACCAAAAAAAGCCCCCTTCACTTTCGCAAAGGGGGCTTTTTTATATTTAGTTAAAGACTATTTGCCTTCTAACTTAGCTTTCAATTCAGCTAATCCACCAACGTCTGCAAATGTAGATTTCTCATTTGATTCGTTAATTTTCTTAGCAGCTTTAGCTACTTTTTCTTTCTCTACTTCTTTAGTTTTAACCTCTGTTTCTTTCTTCACAATTTCTTCTTCTCTCCAAAGAGCTGTGTGCGAAAGAACGATTCTGCGGTTTTCTTTATTGAACTCAGTTACTTTAAAAGTAAGAACCTCATCTTCTTTAGCGGTTTTCTTATCTTCTTTTTGTAATTGCTTCAATGGAGCATAACCTTCAACACCGTAAGGTAAAGCTACGATTGCACTCTTATCTTCAATTTTCAAGATAGTACCTTCGTGCTCAGATCCAACTGAGAATAAAGTTTCGAAAGCTTCCCAAGGATTTTCGTCTAATTGTTTGTGGCCTAAGCTCAAACGACGATTCTCTAAGTCAACTTCCAATACCAATACATCCAATTCTTGGTTTACTTTCACAAACTCATTTGGATGCTTGATTTTCTTAGTCCAGCTTAAATCAGATACGTGTACTAATCCGTCAACACCTTCTTCTAATTCTACAAATAATCCGTAGTTAGTCATGTTGCGCACAACACCCTTATGGCGTGAACCTACAGGGTATCTTTCTTGAATAGCAACCCAAGGATCTGCTTTCAATTGTTTAACGCCTAAAGACATCTTACGCTCTTCTTTATCTAAAGTTAAGATAACTGCCTCTAAATCGTCACCCATTTTCAAGAAATCTTGTGGTGAACGCAAATGCTGACTCCAGCTCATTTCACTTACGTGAATTAAACCTTCAACACCTGGAGCTATTTCTAAGAACGCACCGTAATCTGCTATGTTCACAATTTTACCTGTTACTTTAGCACCTACAACTAAGTTCTCAGCCAATGAATCCCAAGGGTGTGCACCCAATTGTTTCAAGCCTAATGAAATACGTTTCTTCTCATCATCAAAATCTAATACCACAATATTGATCTTCTGATCTAATTGTAATACCTCTTCTGGATGGTTAATACGTCCCCATGAAATATCTGTAATATGCAATAATCCATCAACACCACCCAAGTCAATAAATACACCAAATGAAGTCATGTTTTTCACAGTTCCTTCTAATACTTGGCCTTTTTCTAACTTAGATAAGATATCAGATTTTTGTTTTTCAATATCCTCTTCAATCAATACTTTATGTGAAATAACCACATTCTTGAAAGCATGATTTACCTTAACCACTTTAAATGGCATGGTCTGTCCAACATAAACATCGTAATCCTTAATAGGCTTAGTGTCTATTTGTGATCCTGGTAAGAAAGTATCAATTCCAAATACTTCTACAACCAATCCACCTTTAGTACGAGTCTTAACATAACCGTTTACGATAATGTCGTTCTCTTGCGCTTGTAAGATGTTCTCCCATGCACGCTCACTCATCGCTTTTTTGCGACTTAAAATCAACTGTCCGTTTGGATCTTCTTTAGTTTCTAATAATACTTCTACAGAATCTCCAACTTTCAAATCCGGCATATCGCGGAATTCAGTGCGAGCAATTAATCCATCAGATTTAAATCCAATGTTTAGTACTACTTCCTTTTCGGTAAATCCTACTACGGTTCCTTTAACAATTTCCCTCTCGTTGAAGGCGTTTAAGGTGTTTTCATAAAGAGAGGCTAACGTTTGGTGTTCCTCTTGCGAGTAGCCGCCAAATCCGGCTTTGTCCATACTCCAATCAAAATCTTGATCTGGTGTAGGTGTGTTTTTGTTAATGATGTTTGACAATAAAATAATCTCCTTTCGCTTAAAAAAGCTTGCAAATATAAGCCTAAAATATTGAAAGGCAAGGAGAAAATATGCAAAATTTACTAAAAAACCCTGAGCCTAAAATGCTCCTTTACCTGCTCTACCCTAAAATAGACCAAGCCCACAAAAAATAAATCTACCGTCACTCGCACCATTGGATCAGCCTTAATTTCTTCCCAAGCCTGCGTCATTCCTGGGCTCCAATAAATATCATCAAAAATTACAACACTGTTGTTATGCAAATAGGGCTTGCTCATTTCAAAATACCGCATCGTGGCTTCATAACTGTGGTTGCCATCAATAAATAAAAAATCCAATCGACCCATAGAAGGCAAAACCTCAGGTAAAATGGCATCAAATGTGCCCAATAGGCTAGTAATTTTCGGTCTGAACCGAAGCAGCTCCATATTCTCAAGGGCCACTTTTCTCACTTGTTCACTTGCCTCAATCGTGTAAACGTGCTGCTCAGCGCTTGTTCCCAATGCCAAATAATTGGTGGTAACTCCCAACGAGGTGCCCAATTCCAATGCATTTTTATACCCATATTTTTGCATCATTCTGCTCAAAATTTGGGCAATTCTGGCTGGCTTTAAATGTTGCCTAGCCAAAATAGAAACCTTGGTCTCCCTGCTTTGTTGCGATGCCCCAAAGTCTTCATAAAACAAAGGCCGCTCATCTTTCTTGAGCTGCATGCGCAACATCTCAATTTCCTTATAATTTCCTAAATCTTTTTCCCTCTTAATACATGTTTGATACAACTCAAATACAAAGGGCGAATGCAGAATATCCACAAAGCCCGCTCGTAAATAATGCCAAACAAAATGTTTAAGGTAATGAAGGTTCAATGTGCTCCTATAAAAAATGGGATTTATGAGTTAAAATAAACCCATAAACCCCATTCAATGTTCAATTAAATTATTGCGCAGCTTCCTCTGCTGGCTTATTTTTCAATGCCTTTAAGGCTTTTAACTTATCTTCTAATCCCGCAATATGCTTTTGTGCTATCTCAATCTTAGCTTGCATTTGCTCGGCCAATGGATTCTTGCTATTGCCACTTTTAAAGAAACCTAAATTGTTATCCCAAGTCTCAATATCTTTCTTCATGCCTCTAATGCGCTCTTGCAAAATCTTTTCTTCTCTTTGCAATTTTTGTAGCCCATTTGGTGAACCTGCCAACAACTCAAAGCTTTGCTTGTCGCGGTCTTCACGCATATCTCTGTTCAATTGCTTATGCTTGCCATACAACTTATCCAACAAATCGTTATACTTCTTGTTAACCGATTCTTTTTGTGCCACAGGTACAAACCCAATGGCATTCCAATCTGTTTGTATTTGCTTTAACTCGGCAAAAATATTTTGAGTATTTTCTGCAGTACTTAAGCCTTCTAACTTTTCAATTAACGCTTGCTTGCCTGCTAAATTCTGAATTTGCTCAGATTGCTGACTAGCGTAACGCTCAGATTTTTTCTCAAAAAACAAATCGCATGCACTTCTAAAACGCTTCCAAACCGCATCATTTACCTTATCTGGTGCATGACCAATTTTCTTCCACGCTTCTTGCAATTTCTTTAATTCATCTGTTTGCTTATTCCAATCAATCGGATTTGCAGCAATGCCTTCAGCCTTTATACACAAATCTTCTTTGGCTTTTAAATTAGCATTGCGCTCGGCATGCATTGTTTTAAAAAACACATTTTTGTTGGCATAAAAAGAATTTCTCGCATCCCTAAACTCATTCCAAACTTGATCGCGCACCGCCATAGGCACATGCCCAATCTTTTTCCATTGCTCCATCAATTCATTCAACACATTGCTCTGATCCATCCACTCTTTAATGCGTTGTGTTTGAAAAGTAGACAAGGCTTTGGCCTGATCCAATAACACTTTTTTAGCTTCTAAATTGGTCTGACGAACCAATTCCATCTCCTCAGTTCTGGCCTTTATAATAGTGTAAACTTTATCTACTTCAGCCTTAAACCTATTCCAAATATCATCTGATGCTTCGCGGGCTACCGGACCAATAAAGCGCCATTCTTCTTGATATTTCTTCACAGAAATAAGCGCTTTCTTAATATTGTCTTCCTTAGTTAACTCGCTCACTTTAGAAATTAACTCAATCTTGTGGTCTAAGTTTTTACTTCTGTCTAAATCTTTTAACTCATTGTTAATAGATAAACGGTCATAAAAAATCTCATTCAAAACCCTATAACTCTCCCAAAGTCTATCCACATGCTCTTTAGGAACATTCTTAATGGTTTTCCACTCAGATTGTAACTCCTTTAAACGCTTTAAACTATTGCTAGTTTCTTCATCGTCTGTTAGCTTTTTTATCTCCTCTAAAATGGCTTCTTTTTTAGCAAGATTCTCCATTTTTTCGGCTTCCTGACGCTTACGTGCGTCTTCTTTGCGTTGCTTTAATTCAATGTACAAGGCATTAAATTCATCCTTAGTTCCATCTCCTTTAAATTCAAAGCCATCTTTTTCTCCACCTTCTTCCAAAAATTTAGCCAAGGCTTCTGCTTTTTCTTCAGAAACTTGTTGGTCTATATAAGGTTTAATGGCTTTTAAAATAACCAAGGCATCTGCTAACTCTTTTTCACCAGCAGCTTTTTTGGCCATTTGTAATAATTCTACTTTGCCCATTTGAGCAAAGTCTGGCAAGTCTTCTACAGCCGCCAGTTCATGTTCTTCTTCAGTTAATTCTGGATGTACATCCATTTTAACTTCTTCTGCCTGGTTAAGCGGTACATTTTCTTGCTCTGCTTCGGGTTGAATAACAGTGTCTTCAACAGGATTAGATTCAGTAGGGTTCGCTACAACGGGTTCAGATACTGATGCGGCAACTTCAGTCGCCATTTCAGTGGGATTAACCACAGGAGTTTGTTCCTCCACGGGTTCATTAGTTACATTTTCCAAGTCGTGATTCATGATAAAATTTCTTTCAAATTCAATAAGGGCATCAAAAATAACCATAAATACGATATTTTTGTGCTTGTATTTCTTGAAAATTATCCGTTAATGCCAATCAAACTCATTGAATGTCCGCGAGATGCCATGCAAGGTATCCACCAGTTTATACCCACCGAGGTAAAAGTGAGGTACTTAAACCAGCTTTTGCAGGTAGGTTTTGATACCCTCGATTTTGGTAGTTTTGTATCGCCCAAAGCTATCCCTCAACTCCGCGATACCACTGAGGTTTTGAGTCAATTAAAATTGGATTTGGTTCGAACCAAATTGCTGGCAATAGTGGCCAATTTAAGAGGCGCAGAAGAGGCTTGTAAATTTCCAGAAATCCAATATTTGGGCTTTCCTTTTTCCATCTCAGAAACTTTTCAGCAGCGCAATACCAACTCAAGTATAGAAGATTCTTTTAAAACTGTTGCCGAAATGCAAAATTTGGCAGTAAAGCATGGCAAAGAATTGGTGATTTATATCAGTATGGGATTTGGAAACCCATATGGCGATGTTTGGAATGCAGATTTGGTGGCTCAATGGGTTACAAAAATGGATGCAATTGGCATCAGGATTTTAAGCTTAAGCGATACCATTGGCATTGCTGATCCTACAAGTATATCCTATATATTTTCCGAGCTGATCCAACGCTTGCCGCACATAGAATTTGGTGCTCATTTGCATACCACACCCGATACTTGGGAAGAAAAAATTGCCGCGGCATACGAAAGTGGTTGCAGGCGATACGATGGCGCCATCAAAGGCTTCGGCGGCTGCCCAATGGCCACCGATAAACTCACCGGCAACATGCCCACCGAAAATATCATCCATTTCTTGGATCAAAAAGGAATTGAAACCAGCATCAATAAGGAGTTATTTGCAAAAAGTATGTTGATGGCTAATGAGGTATTTCCTCTATCCTAAGGAATATTTTCGCCTAAATAAACTTTTCACTTTTAACTTTTAACTTTTCACTTTTCACTCTTTCACAAACTCATACCGCTCATAATCTATAAAGTCGTTTACTTTAACTGTAATAGATTTCAATTCT
>JBILVK010000044.1:0-23318 GCA_044370475.1 Bacteroidia bacterium | reverse complement strand
AATTGCAGTGGCTGCTGGCGATCCAAGTGTGAGTCATATCCAAGATATTTCTGAATTGCCTTCACATTTTATTTCTGAGATGAGAAGTTTCTTTGAGGATTATAAAAAGTTGGAGAATAAAACAGTAGTAGTAGAAGATTTTCTGAACCGAACTACAGCAATGAAAATTTTGCAAGACAGCTTTAAGTTATACCAAGAACATTTTGGTCAGAAGTAGGCTTCGTGCCTATGCGTTTTGAGTGGTTTTTAGTATTAATTGCAGTGCATTTTTTGTAAAGAATTGTGACTGCCTTCAAATGCTACCATGTTTTAACTGATATAAATTAAAAAGCCCTGCAATGAAAATTGCAGGGCTTTAAGGTTAGAGCGGGGTTTTGTTATTCTTTTATAAATTTAATAATGGCATGTTGACCGTTTATATGAGTGGCCTTTATAAAATAAACTCCTTTTGCCAAAGACTCAATAGGTAAGGTTGTTTCATGTAACATGGTTGTGTTTTCAACTTCAGCACCAGCCATATCTAATAGGGTAATTGTCCATTCTTCACTGCTTTTGAAATCTGCTTTAATGGTTATGATATCTGAGGCTGGATTTGGATATACATTAAATAAATGGCTTATGCTACTTAGTTCATGTATGCCTACAAAGGTGAAATTGTAGTTTGCAGAAGTTGCATTACAACCACTTGTATTTGTTACATACACGCTGTATAATCCGTTTTCTGTGGCAGTATAGGTTTGTGAATTAGCACCTGATATGGCAACACCATTTTTACGCCATTCATAGGTGTTAAAAGATTGTGTAGACAATGTGTTTCCAGTTTGGGTAATGCTTGGTGTTAATGCTGGATTAACTGTTACTACCATGTTGTTAGAAGTTACATTGCCACATGCGCTGCTTGCTTCGCAGGTATAGGTACCTGCATCTGCTGTTGCTGCACTGCTTATTTGTAAGGTATCGTTTGTTTGATTGCTTATTACAGTTCCATTTTTCTTCCAAACATAATTGGCATTGCTGCTCGTGTTTACAAACAAAATAAGTTTAGAATTTTCGCAGGTGGCAACACTTGTGGCCGATTGATTGGTCATGCTAATTCCTGTATTTAATGTTAAGGTAGCATTGGTAGATTGGGCTAATTTGCCTGGGCAAGCACCTATGGCTTGTACCATTACTGTTACGTTGGTTCCACCAATATCTGATGCACTTACATTAATGGCCGTAATGGAATCGGTGCCCGAACCTGTTATTTTATTAGGAATATCTGTTAATAGCGAGCCATTCACAAACCATTTATAGCTTACTGCATTGCTTGCCTTTACTTTAAATGTTGCATTAGAGCCTACGCAAATGCTTTGCGCAATTGGGTTCGAAACAATACTAGGATCTGCATAATAGTTTAGCACAACCGTTTTGGTGGTAAGGGTATCGCAAGCCCCATATATTTTACATGTTATGTTTCCAGGAGCTAAGGAGTTTCCATTAAAGGTAATTTGCTGGGTAGTAGCTCCACTTCTGTTAGCGTTATTGGTAATGGCATTATTATTTAAGAACCACTGATAACCTAAAATACTTCCTGTTGCATTCACTCTTGATATAATGCCCATATCAGCAATACATGCGTTAATAAGTGTGTCTGGCTGGGTAAGGATACTAATTGGATTAGCTAGGTTTATGCGTGCAATATTGGATGTAAGATTGCCACAAGTTCCGTTAACATCAACGGTATAGTTACCAGTATCCGAGCTAGAAGTGGTGCTTTTGCTAAAGGTGTTATTGGTTTCGTTTGCAAGGATAACACCATTGCGTTTCCATTGGTAGCTTAGGTTGGCGCCACTAGCAACTGTAGATAAAGTGAAGCCCCCGTTGCCACAAATGTTTTTACCAATAGGTTGTGTGGTAATTTGGGTATTTGCGTTAACGCTTAAGCTTACAATGGCAGAACTATCGTTGCCACAACTGCTTGTTAAAAACACTTGGTAATTACCTGCATTGGCAGCGGTAATATTGCTTAATGTGAGGGTGTCGTTATTGCTGTTGGCAATAGCCACGCCATTTTTGCGCCAAGAGTAAGTAGCGTTTTGTACATTCGATTTTACTATGAATTGTGCTGAGCTATTTTGACAACCTGCTACACTTGTTGGTTGTTGTGTAATTTGTAAGCCAGTATTTAAGCTCACATTGGCCACCATTGAGGTATCTGTGCCACAGCTATTAGATACCACACAGCGGTATGCTGCTACTTCATTGCTCGATAAAAAGGAGATGTTTAAAGTATTGGTAGTTGCTCCTGCAATGTTTCCACCGTTGTTTAGCACCACTCCATTTTTTAGCCAGCTATAAGTTATGCCTGAACCAATGGCAACAACACTCAACTGAACATTTCCGTTAGCACATGCACTGGCATGATTTGGTTCAGACAGAATGGTGGCTATTGGATTGATGGTGATTTTACCAACCGTTACAGTTTGTTTTAAACAATTTGGTGAAAATACTTCACAGCTGTAGGTGCCTGAATCGCTAAGGGCGGCATTGTTTTTAGTGTAGCTTGATGAGGTAGCTCCTGGAATAATTACTCCGTTTTTGTACCATTGGAAGGCTGAGTTGATGGCAGTAACTTGGGTGGTGAAATTAGTGCCTTGGCATATGGTTTGTGCCGGACTGCTAAAGGTTACTTCTACCGAATTCATGATGGTATTAATTTCTGCATTAGATAACTCAATGCCATATATTCTTACATCATCCATTCTGGCATCTGCTGCGCATGAACCACCTTGAATGGCGCCAATGAAAAGAGGATTTGTGTTTGAGGCTAAATTGAAATTTGCACCAGGTGTGCTTCCTTTGAGTACACCATTATAGTATACTTTTAAAGAGCCTGCAGCATTGTATGTCACCGAAATATGTGTCCAAGTGTTTAATGCAGGTAGTTCGTTTACGAGTACTGATTTTTGTGCCACAAATGCCCGGAAAAAAGTGCCTGTTTGGTCCACAAAAAAGTTATTGGTATTACCTGCAGATTTATCGATAAACCTACAACCGTTATGTGATTTAGGGTTTAACCAGAATGAAATACTGATGGTATTGGTGAAAGCTAAATTGCTTGAATGTGCAGCATTCATATAGCCTGCGCTAAAGTCGGCCGCATTTGCAGATGCATTGTTTCTATCGTTCACGTAGTTTACAGTACCTATGGTAGAGGTGGTGTTTAATCCTGTTGCATCACTTGCATTGCCTTGCATTTTTAGGTGTAAGCGCAGTTGAGGGATGTTTAAGTTTGAGCTTGTTGCTTGAGTTAAATGGGCAGTATCGCTGTTCAATGAATTTGCACATCCTCCAACAAAAACAGTATAAGCTCCCAATGAATTGGCTGTTATTGGAGAAATAAACAATGAATCTGCATTGGCATTTGGAATGTTAACACCATTCTTTTTCCATTGGTAAGTGGCAATATTGCTATTGGTTACTACCTTTAAATTAACAGAGTTTCCTAGGCATACAGCTTGAGATAAAGGTTGAGTATTGATGGCCATTTGAAGTTGCGATAGGTTGGCGCTATTGGTAGTAACAACGCTATCGCTACAACTAGTTACGGTGCAAGTATAATTGGTAAAATCGCCGCTTGTGATGTTGTTGATATAAAGGGTATCATTGTTAGAGTTAGGAATATTAACTCCATTCTTTTTCCATAAGAAGGTTTTAGCTACGCTAACTTTTGTGACGAATATGGCCTTTCCACCAATACAAGCTGCTTGGTTGCTTGGCTGACTTAAAATAGCACTCGTTGTTTCACCCTTTAGGCCGAAGCTTTCATAATAGTTAGCGTTGCAGAAGTTATCATAAATATGGGCGTAATGTCCAGATAGATTGCCTACTGGCATGTTTTTGATGGTAAAGCTATTTGTGCCCACCCCGGCAAAATTGGTATCGCTGGCTTGTATGATTTCGTTGCCATAATACCATTCAAATCTTAGGTTGCTATTTCCTGTCAAGATAGTTGTGGTTACTGGGAATCCAGCGCAAACCAATGTATTAAAGCCAGATGTTACAACAGGTGATTTTCCAGTTACAACAATTTCGTTCACTTGTTGAATCACATTTCCTGGTTTCAATACAGAAGAGATTTTTACACCATCTATACTGCCTTCAAAATAGTTATTGTTGCTTGTAGCGCCCACATTTGCTAAGGCGGTAGTTAAATAGCCATTTCCAATTTTAAGTTGATTTGCTCCTCCTGGTACCAATGAGCCAGATAGTCTTGAACCAACCAATACGCCATCTAGGTAAATATTTTGTTTGCCATAAAGTGGATCAAATGTCCAAGCAGCATGATGCCAGTTGGTATCTAATACAATGGCCGATGAATATATTGAACTTCCAATTCCTGATGCATAATGTCCAGATAAACGACCTATAGAATCTAAATACAATAAAGGGTGCCAAGCGCCTGGTGTGGCCAATTGAAAGCTTAATAAGCTCATTGCTTTCTTATTGCTATTGGCTCTTTTAAACCAAATGGATGCACCAGAGATGGTATTGCTAACAACTGCGCCAGGTACAATTATTTCTGAAGTTGTTCCGTTGAATTGAGCCGCCGAATTGGCTCTGCCATACCTGTCTTTGCCATAAGAAATTGCTGTTGGAACCCCATGATTGTTAAGTGTTACAGTGTTGTTTGTACCCCCATCTAATGGATAGTTTAAAGAGAGTGTGTAGTTTGACATCACATTAAATAAGATTCTTTTACCCCATTGCTGACTGATGCTATTTCTCACCAAACACTGATAAGTACCTGCATCTGTTCTGTTAATGGTAGCAGTAGTTTCGGCAGGCAGAACCACCCCGTTTTTATACCATTGGTAGCTGTATGTATTGTTGCTTGATGTGGCAGTAGCGGTGGCCGACAATTTGCAAAATTCAACGGTATCTGCGCCGCTTACATTTACGTTGATGCTATTTAAACCACCTGTATATTTTGCATAAACTCCTGCGTTAAAAGATCCCAAAGAAAGGTAAGGAGCAATTTTGCTAGGGTCTAAGTTTAATCCATTGCCCGTATATCTAGCCGTAATTACAAAGGTGCTTGTATCTACACTTTCTATGCCTGTCATGAGTTCGTAATAATCGGCACTGTAAGCAAATTCATGCGCAAAGTTTATGCTAAAGTTTGCATTGTATTTTGCAATAAAACAATCAGCGGCACCATTCAGCTTCGAACTTATGTGGTATACTCCCGGACCTGGATCCATATCGATATTGTTCATGTCAGAATTGAAATTTCCGTTGAGGTAAAATCCACCGTTCGACATAAAATCAAAGTCGCCCAACAACAAGGATGTATTGATTAAGGTATCACTTATTCTTCTTGGGGACTTGCCAGCCGTTGTAATTAAGGCACCTGTTTTAGTATCAAAATGAGCCATGAAAATATTGTTCAATGGACCACCATTTACCAATACGGTATTTGGAGTTGGGTCAATATCATACGTTAATCCGCTTACCTGCCAAGCATAAGCTAAGCCACCTGTTGGGTTTACCCTGATGCGTTGTTTATCCACGCCTTGTTTAAAGGCCCAGATGCATGCTAAGGTGTTAGAAGTATAAGCGGCAGTAAAGTAGTTCCCGTTGTTGGCTGGTATGGCGCCTGGACTAGCAGTGCCGTTGAAATTTACGTTGGGCTGATCCGAATATCCTTGTAAAAAAATGGTGTCGTTGTTGTTTATAATTTGGTCGACACGCAAAGTGCTACCGTTGCTTACAGTGATTTTTTTGCTGCTTAATAAATTATAACCCGTATCGTATTTTAGGATAAAGTAATCACCCCTGATATAACTTACTACGGTAGAAGTTTTTAATTCTAGGTCAACCCCATTTCCGCCTGCATCACCGCTAACCACGCCAGCAACAAGGATGTTGCCATCCTCGTCAATTTTAGATGCATGCATTTCTATATTGGTATATAAGTAGTTTGCTAGGCTTGGATTAAACACCACCGCACCTTGTAATTTGGCAGAAGAATGAATGGTGCCATCTGTGTTAAATTGAATCATGTACGCACAATATGGCGCACGAGAACTAACGATTCCGTTTAGGGAAGTAGTGCCAATGGTGATAGAATTATTAAAGAATCCGGTTACAAATATTTTGCCTTGGGCTGTAAAATCAATGCCCTTTGGCCAGTTCTGACTTCCCGCTGCGGAGGTAAAAGACTTAGACCAAACATACTCTCCGTACTTATTGAATTTTACGAGGTAGGTTGCTTGATAATTGTTGGCCGGAGAGCCCCCAGAGTTTGTTGAGGTAGCATTTACCACCCCAACACCTGGGTCTAAGTCAACCGTACCCTTAAATGAACCTATTACATATGTATTGCCCTGTGCATCTGTTTTACTTGATAGAGGAATAATTTCTGAACCAAGTAAGCCGCTTGGTTGGCTAGGTATCAAAATTGCGTTGCTATACACGTTTTGAGGCTTGTTTTGAGCCATGATTTGGTTCAGACCAATAAAGAGATGGATTAACAAAAATAAGCTGAGTGTTTTGAGCCGATTGTTGTTGGTTGATTTTATACAATTCATTTTCTATAAATTTATTTGATGCAAAAATTGAGTTAATAGAATTAGTGGCCAAAACCGTTTTACCAAATCAATGTTTGGTTTTTTTAAAAGCTGGACATCCTTCTTAAAAGCGTGTATACTTGTGGGTATGAAAAGAGCCTTTACCCTTCTCTTATTTCTTTGGTTTGTTACACCTATAGCGCAGGCTCAGCATCCTGTGTTTAGGCAACTTACTAAACAAGATGGCTTACCAAGTAATACTGTTTATTCTAGTTTACAAGATCACCAAGGCTATATTTGGTTTGGTACTGAAAAGGGTTTGGTAAGGTTTGATGGACATGCTTATTGGGTACTTACGCATCCAAGTATGACGGGGCAATCTGTTTCTGATTTGCACTTAGATGGATTGGGTAGGGTTTGGTGTCAGAATTTTATTGGGCAGCATTTTTATGCTACCAATGATTCACTGTATTATCCCCAACAGATAAAAACAGCTGGCTTTTATAGGCCTATTGTAATTGATGAGCAAGACCAAATTTATGTTTCTATAGATTCGTCTGTTTATGTATTTAATTCATCAATAGCGTTAATTGATTCTTTTGTTATTACACAACAATTCGCATCCCCATTTTTGTTTAACAAGCAATTTACTTATACTACAGATAGCGTTTTGGCTAGATATGCCAATGGCAAAGGGGATATAATGAATAAGAGTGTTTTACGCAATCCCTACAATGCGCGCGTGTTTAATTTTACAGTGGCGGGTAAAATATTTTGTTTTCCTAAGACTTCTAGCAATGCTTTGTTGTATCAAATATTTCCATTACAAAAAGAGATTCATTTAAAACAGCAATTTGGAAGTGCCATCATTCAAACGGTTTCTATTACAAACGATTCACTGGTTTGGCTCAATACAACAGATGGCACTTATTTATTGAACAATGCCTTAGAATCTGCCCAGGCAAGTCAGCCTTTGTTTAAAGGATTTAGCATTTCTGGTGTGTTACAAGATAAGAATGGAGCTTATTGGGTTACCACTATTGGAAAAGGAATTTTGTATATACCCCACTTAACAGCCTTGCAGTATAAAGTACCCAATGAGCTCTTTTCTAGGTCGTGTTTACTAGCAAATGGTCAAGTATTAATAGGAGGGAGTTTGGGTTTATTGCATAAATTCAACAAGGAACAAAATCAATTTCTTCCTTTTTTGAATACTCAAATTAAGCAGCAAGTGAGTGCCTTGATGTACGACTCTGTTAATCAAACTTTATTGGTGGCAAATGGCAGGCTCTCTATTTTTAAAAAGGACAAGTATATTGGGCATGTAGATGCGGCCGTGAAGGAAGTGAAGAAGGTAGATAAAGGGACTTATTTGTTTGCAGCATCTGGCCTTATAGGACTTGTTTGCCTTGATAATTCTAGCTTTGAACAGGATTGGAAACATAGATTAAGGCTGGTACATAAAACCCCGCAATTTCGTTTTTATCGTTTTAATTCTATAGCCGAAGGTTTGCGCAGCATAACGGTTTCTTATCAAGCAAAAAAGCAACTTATTTATGTGGGAAGTTCTAAAGGACTATTGGAAATTAACAAATCGAGTGAGAAGATATTGACCTATCAAAATCAGAATGTGATTGCTATTAATTTGGAGTGGGTTGATGATGATTTATTTGTTTCAACAGAGAACATGGGTGTGTTAAAATTGAGTGGTAGTAATTTGACTGCATTTACCCAATTGCAACCACTTGTAGGGAATATGGTTACTCGTTTAAAGTATACCCACAAGTTGCTTTATATTCTTTCTGAAAATGGTGCTTTTGTATATCATCCAAGTAGCAATACGCTCACTTCTATTATTACGGGTTTGGGGCAAAATGGACTAGATGAGTACAGGGATATAGAGGTAGACAATCAACATATTTACTTGTTGGGTGGCGACTTGGTTAAGGTATTACCTGTGATGGGAGTCGCTCAGTTGCTTCAGCCAGTAAGGCTTAGCGTTACTCAATTATACTGCAATTATGCCCCTTTAAGCATAGCGCAAGCTGCTAGTCTTTCTACTTTGCAAAACAATATTCGCATCGTTTTTAATTTGCCTTGGTTGAGTTTAAATGATAAAATAAGTTTCTCCTATCAATTAAATAACGACCCGTGGGTTGTGATAGAAAGTGGAAGTAGGGAGCTTAATTTATTGTCGCTATCGCCCAATGAATACACCATCAAAATTAAGGCGGAGAGTGCTTCTGGATTTGTATCTAATATAGAGACCGTGTCATTTAATATCTTGCCACCTATATGGGAGCGGTGGTGGTTTTATATCCTCATGGTTGTAGCCTTTGGTGGCGGATTTTACCTGTTGTATGCTTACCGCATTAGGCAGATAAACCGACAGAATGCGCTGTTGTCGCAGAATTTGGCGTTAGAATCTAATCTTCAAAAATCAATGTTAAGTTCTATTAAGGCGCAAATGAATCCGCATTTTATTTTCAATGCGTTAAATACGATACAGTCGTACATCTATTTAAACGACAAGCAAAATGCTTCTCGGTTTTTAGCGAAATTTTCTTCGCTCACACGCAAGATTTTAGAGATGAGCAATGCCGATACTATTTCGCTTGAAATAGAATTGAGCTCTTTGCAATTGTATTTGGAGTTAGAGAAAATGCGATTTGAAGAGAGTTTTAACTTTAATATTGACATAGCAGAAAATATTAATGCGGCAGAAATAAAGTTGCCTTCAATGATCTTGCAACCTTATGTGGAGAATGCTATTAAGCATGGATTATTGCACAAAGATGATGCCCGCAATTTGACAATTAGTTTTAAATTGTTAGAGGCTAATTTAATGGTGATGATTGATGATAATGGCATTGGCAGAAAGCGATCTTCTGAGATTAATGCCTCAAGAAGTGAATCGCACCAATCCTTTTCAACCCAAGCTAACCAAAAGCGATTGGAGATTTTGATGCAAAGTAAAAACAATAAACTGGTGGTAGAATATATAGATAAGTTAGATGAATTTGGACAGGCATTGGGAACTACTGTTATACTTACCATACCTATTGTTACCACTAATTTAGTAAATTGATACTAGGATTTGGTGAACTAATGAGGAGTTGCCGAGTTTTTACAAATTATTTTTGACACGATGATACGAGCTATAATTATTGACGACGAGAACAAAGCCCGGCAATTGCTGCAAGCTATGTTGGGCGATTTATGTCCAGATGTGCAGGTAGATACAGTATGCAATAATTTAGCGAGTGGTATAAAAGCGATTAAGCAATTTAAGCCAGATTTGGTTTTTTTAGATATTGAAATGCCCGGACATAATGGTCTGCAGTTGCTTGATTTTTTGGTGGAAGATGAGATTACCTTTGATATTATTTTTGTAACCGCATATAGTGATTATGCCATTAATGCATTTAAACTTGAGGCCATAGATTATATATTGAAGCCTGTAGATGCAGACCAATTGGTGGCTGCGGTGAATAGATGTAGAAAAAGTCACTTAGCCGATTTGGAGAAATACCAATTATTGAAGCACCGTTTTAGCAGGGCGCATCATGAGAAATTGGCGATATCGCAATTAGAAGGGATACGCTTAATTGAACACCATAAGATTTTGTATTTGGAAGGCGATGGGTCGTATACCAAAATTATATGCAAAGACGGCGAGCAATATACTGCCAGTAAAAATTTGAAATATTTTGAAGGAGCTTTAGCTAGCAATACTGATTTTTTTAGGTGTCATAAATCATTTATGATTAACACCACGGCAGTTCAAAACATAGCCAAAGGAGATAAGCCTATTGCCACCATTAATGGTCAGGAAATCTCTGTTTCCATAGATAAGTTAGACCAATTGTTGGAGCTACTTGGCATTAATAACCAAGCTAAATAATCTATCATTTTTAGGCTTGCTGTAAATTGTTAGATTGTTGTTTTAAATGCAGTTCTCTAACGAATAAGAATAAAGGAAAGCCAAAAGCAAAACCTACTCCAACTGTTAAGAATAGATACAGCCAAATTCTTTTCATTTTCAAGCGAAGACCTTCCATCAGAATAAAAAAGGTACCGGCAATGGCTCCTGTCCAAAAGTCAAAGGTTAAGCTTTTTGCATAATAATTCTCTGTCCAAGTACTCCGAATAAATTCGATACTGTCAAATTTGCCTTGATGTTCTATAATACCAAGCACCACAAAATAAAAAGTAAGTCCACCGCCTAAAATGGAAAGTAGAAGGTAAAAATAATGTTTGCTGTCAATAATTTTTTGCATGGATTTTTTTAATAAAGGAAATTACAAATCAAGCACACGAACCGAAGCACTTAAAAAAGTCTATAAAATCAACCTTATAGGTTGATTTTATAGTAAATATGATGATTTGAATATGGGTTATTCAAACTTGTAAGGGACGCCATAAACCTGACTTAATAAGGTTTGAGGGGCATCCAATATTTTAGCTCTTAAAGGTAGTTTAGGAGAAACTGGAGAATTATTTTTGAGATATTCTTTCATCACTTGATGTAAGGTATGACTTGTATTTGCAGCCTCTGCAACATTCTTTATACGGCATAACATATCGGCAGGGTCGCCATCTCTCTCGCATGCACAAATGCTATAGATTGCGTTTTGATCCAAAGGTTGACCCTTTACCAAAACTGATTGAACACGCTTACCCATTTCTTCAAATGCTTTAAAGCTAACTTCCATGCCTTTAAATTTTATCACCCAACCTCCAAAGCGCTTTGCAGCATCTTTTGCAAATACATTGTTTAGCTCCTTTTCGAGCCAATCAAGTATTTGTTTGCCGTTTACCTTGGCTGTTCTAATGGTGCTATCTACTGGCAGCATATCGTAAATAAAACCATTGGTAATAGGGATATTGCCAGTGCTATCTGGGGTGCTGCGTGGCGGACAAAACCTAAAGCCATTTGAAAGTACGATATCCATTTGTGGGAGTTGCCAATGAATGGCATCAAGAATCATTGTATCTATGGTATTCTCTATGACAAAATTTCTATATAAGGGTATGGTGCTATAGCCAGCAATTTCATATATATCCTTTGCAAATGGTTCTTCATGTGTTTTGATAAGTGCGCTAACAGCTTTATCTGCTTTTAACTTTTCTGGCTCAACTTCATCCAGCGTGTAGGTGTCGGAAATTACTTTTCCATTTTGTACTTTTAACTCCAATCTTCCTACAAATGAACCAAAGGCACCAGGCTCCACCACTTTGGTATACTTGCAAACGATGGGAGTTCTTACGCGTTCGTGTGTATCACCACCAAAAATATAATCTACACCTTGGCAAACAGCATCATTGGCTAAGGCAATTTGCTGCGATAATCCTAAATGTGATAAAATAATAACAAAAGCACATTGCTCATCATTTTTTAACACATCAACATAGTGCTTTAAATTTTCTTCGGGTTTTGTATAGATAATACCCTTGCTATAATTAGGTGATTGGCGTAAGGGAACCAATGGGTCTGTGTATCCTAAAAATCCAATTTTTATACCACCTACTTGCCAAATATAATAAGGATTAAAAATAAGTTCACCTTTTTTACCATCACCTAAGTCGTGGTACATATTTGCACAAACCTTTGGGGCAGTTAGCGCACCCATAAGTGTTTGCATGGCCTTTTTATAATATACAACTTCCCAGTTTCCTGGCAGATAAAGGTTGTAACCCATGGCGTTTAAAACGGGCACTAATGCCTTGCCTGTGGTTTTAACAGCCAACTCACTTCCCTGAAACATGTCGCCAGTATCCAGTATAAAAGTATTCGGATTCCTCTTACGCGCCTGATTAAAGTAAGTAGCTAAATGGGCATATCCACCTGCTTTTCTAAAAGTAAGTTGTTCTTTCTCCCAAAACAATTCATCGTGTGGATAGATTTGACAATGAACATCAGTGGTCTGAAGAATTTGAATCGTTTGTAAATCATTACTACTTGCTAAATTTGGAGTAACAAGGGTGTTACTTTCATTAGCAATTGCTTCTGAACTAATAGCTGGAATAACGCCTAGGCCTATACCTATTTTTCCTATATTTTTTAAGAACTTTCTCCTTTCACTAGCAGTATCTACAGTTTCTTGTTTCATGGTGTTTTATTAAAAATGATAGTTAATTACGAAGTTATATAAACTCATATCAACCTTGTTAAAAACATAATTATTGTTGGTGTATTCGCTTCCTTTTTGACCTTTGTAAACATACAAAAGTTGTAGTTCAATTCCTTTGAAAAATCCTTTGGCTTGATACCTAATATCTGCATTCATTTGCCAATACGATGGCATACCATATTTATTTAATCTCGTATTTTTAACATCAGGTAAATAATATTGGCCATAACTAAGATCGGCTCTTAAACCACTTTTGCCAAATACTCTTGAGCCCACTAAATTAAAAGCATGCAAATCGCCGTAGCCTTCATTGCGCTCCCTAGGCATAAAAGTAAAAAAGGCATCTCTTCCCCACTCGCGGGGCATCAAGTACCTGCTGTGGCTTGTAATGCGGTTGTAGTTTAAAGATAAGGTTCCTAAAGTATTATTGGCAATTCCTAAGCGACCGCCAAATGTGTATGCTTTGGCATTTTTTTCCATGTAGGTTTTACTTTGGTCTGCATTGCCTCCTTGGTTAATTGCTTGCTGTGCTATTCCTTGCGCACCAAGTATAATCTTATTGTTTGGGTTCAATTGAATGTTTCCATTGTATTGAACCAAAGAGGTATTAAATACATTTTCTACCAACATATCCCATGCTTGTATTTCATGTTGTTTGCCCATTTTTTGGGTTAAACCAATATATGCAATATGGTTGCTTTTAATATTTCCTGCATAATCAGATTTACTACCATTTGGATTTACCCCAGAGTTGTAAACACCAATAGAAGAGCCAATACTATACCATTTAACAGTGCTTCTGGGAGATATCGAATTTAAAAGTCCTACCTCCATTTTGAGATGTTTTATTTGATTAAAATTTAAAATCACTCCTTCCACTAAAGTAGGCCGCATTCTGCCGTCTTGAGGATTAATAAAAGGTATTCTAATATGTTGTTTCCCAAATTTAACATCCGATTGCTTGTAACTATACTTGATGTACAAATCTTCGAGTCGGTCTAAATCAGAGTGATTATTTGGGTTCTCAATATCAAACAAACCGAGTTCATAACGACTTCCTTGCTTGCTCAAAGGGTCTTTTTGATCCAAATCAGAAGAATACAGGTTGTAAATGAAATGTCCGCTAATTCCTACTTGAAAGTTCTTAAAACTACCTGTTTCATAACCTATACCCATTCCAAAAGCATTTGCATAATAATCGCTTAACTGATTGGCATTGTCGGTAGCCATAAAAAAGTAGCGGGCATGACCATAAAAAGTTCCTTGTCTAAAGAAATACTGTAAATTATTGGTATCCTTATCCTCTCTTTCGCGCTCGGTATGGTGCACATAAGGTAGGTTTTGTGCAAATATTGTACTGCCCCATAGCAAAAGGCTATAGGTAAATAGATGTTTAAAAAATCTCACTAAAATCCTGCTTTAATATAGCTCCAGCCTTGTTCTTGTTTAACTACAATTTCTGCAATTCCCATTTTTACAAATTCCATATTAGGTAAAATTGCGTCTTTAGGTACCTCTCTTTCCTTCAAAGAATTTTCACAAACCACAAACACAATTCCTTTTTCTTTAAGCTGGTATATCTCGTCTTTGAATTTTGTTTTTTCAGTAGTTAAAAAATCAATACCAGGTCCATGACAAACAACCTCTATTGTTACAGTATCTCCCCAACCATTTTTTAAGTTGTTTAGTTGTTTAATTAATCCCTTATGAACTGGAGCTTCTGAGGAAGTTAGTTGCATAACAATTTTATGTTTTACCAATTGATGGGTAGCTTTCGCTTTTTTAGATTTTTGCTTGCTTTGTGCAAAGCTTGTTTGGTTCAAACCGAGCAATAAAAAAAGCAAGGTAAGGGCAATTATTTTTTTCATTTTTTGTTAAGATAATTTTTTATTGGCTTCTCTTTTTTCTTGAATAGGTTTAAAAGGACCAAACTTATGTTGTGTTTCAGAAAAGCCGTCGCTGTAGGGTCCAAACGGATGGTCAATGGGTTTCTTGGTAATATCTGGCCAATCTTTTGGGGTGTTTTTGTTTGGTCTAACTTGTGAGTTTACAAAAGCGGCAACATCCCATGCTTCTTCATCGCTCAGCTGCGGATTCTGATAAGATACACCCAAAGGCATATTGTATTTAACATAGCGGGCAAAGAAGGTTATTCTATATAAGCCCGCCTTGTTGTTATAAGAATTTTCTCCCCACAATGGCGGAAAGCTATACTCAATTCCATCTGCATTTTTGAGTCCGCCACCATCTGGTTGATGGCAACTCTGGCATTTAGCAACATATATTTCTTTGCCTTTTTTAGCATCAGCAGCGCGGTCTAAAAAAGCTAATTCTTTAAAGCCAGAGCCTTCAGCTTTCTTCCCTTTTTCTATGTTTGAACCTAGATAATTAATATAGGTTTTAATCGCCTGCATTTCTCTGCTGAGTGTATCTAGTGCTTTGCCATTTAAACTGCGCTCCATGCAATCGTTTACACGCTTATAGATATCTTCTTCTGCGCCGCTTCTGGGTCTAAACTTTGGGTATGTAGCTGCTACAGAGCCATAGTTATTGCCAAATACTTTAGTGCCAGCCTCTAAGTGGCAATTTTGGCAATTCAAACCGTTGCTTATTTGGGCAACACTTCCTTTAGGACCTAAATACTTTGCCGTATGTACAATCAATTCCTTGCCATAAGTGGCTAGGTCTTTTTGAACAGGGTTGTCTATGTCATCTAAAGATGGAGCTTGCCAAAAAGCAATATCTGATTTACCTTGGGTTGGTTCAATGATGGCGACCTCTTTTTTTGAAGGAAAGATATCATTGGTTTGAACCAATAAAAACAATAGGATTAGTATCAACATGCTAAGGCTAATCCAAAGCAAGTTGATACTTTTATTGAGTTGTTTTTGAAATTCTGATGTGATCATGCCGCGCTCGAAATGTTATTTAGTGGGGTAATTTTTCCCTTACATAACCGTATACCCAAGTGCCTGCTATCGCACTTAATAAGGTCACTAAAATTACAACAGCACCACTGCCTATTTGAGCAAACAAAGGACCCGGACAAGCGCCTGTTATTGCCCATCCTAAGCCAAATAGTAGGCCACCATAAATGTTTCCTTTATTAAACTCTTTAGGATGAAAAATAATAGTTTCACCATAAATGGTTTTGATATTAAATTTCTTGATAAGGAAAACAGAGATTAAACCAACCATTACTGCACTTCCAATAACACCATACATGTGGAACGATTGTAGCCTAAACATCTCTTGTATTCTGAACCAACTAATTATCTCGGCTTTCACAAAAATAATTCCGAAACCTATTCCTACTGCAATATACTTTAGGTTGTGATACCATTTGTGTTCAAGTAAACTTTCATTTACGCACATGGCATCTTGCTCTCTTAGCAATAAGTCAGCCTCCATGGTGCTTGTAATATTTACATTTTTATTTTCCATGTTTCAAGAATTAGAGTTTAAGTATAAAAGGAAGTATAAAATTTGCCATAATAAATCCACCTGCCATAAAGCAACATGTGGCTACCAATGATGGCCATTGCAAAGTGCTCAATCCCATGATGGCATGCCCACTTGTACAACCACCACCATATCGTGTGCCAAATCCAACTAAAAAGCCACCCACCACAATCATTAAAAAGCCTTTTAAAGTAAATAAATTAGCCCACGAAAACAGTTCGTTTGGAACCATGCCGCTGTAATCTGTAATACCATAGCCTTTTAATTCTTCTGCCAAGGCAGGATTCACACTCACAGGTAAATTGTTGCTTAATAAAATCATAGCAACCATTCCTCCAAGAAAAATACCTCCTACAAAAAATAGGTTCCAGATTTCTTTTTTCCAGTCGTATTTAAAAAATTTAATATTTCCTGGAATGCAAGCCGCACACACATGGCGCATAGAAGAACTAATACCAAAAGTTTTATTGCCAATAATTAGCAAAGTAGGAACGGTAAGTCCTATAAGTGGCCCGGCCACATACCATGGCCAGGGCTGAGAAATAAATTCTATAATCGACATTACTATTATAATTAATTACTGTTTATATTTTGCTAAATACCAATATTTAAATGCAAGCAACTGCTTATTTCAAAACCTTACTTTGACAAACAAAATTTGTCTTAGGTACATTTGTTTTAGCAATTGCATTAAAGCCTCCATCCACTTCAGTGAAATTTCTATAGCCTCTGGCTTGTAAAATGCTGGCTGCAATCATACTTCTGTAACCACCTGCGCAATGCAAGAAGAAGTGTTCTTCTGGATTAATATCTTTTACCCAATCATTAATAGCCGATAGTGGTTTGCTGTATGCTTCTTCCACATGTTCTGCAGCATATTCTGTTTCTTTACGTACATCTATTACTGTGCTTTCTCCAATTTTAACTTGGCTAGCAAATGTTTCTGGTGTAATGCGATTAACGGTATCAAATTCCTTCCCACTTTCAACCCAAGAAGCAAATCCACCAGATAAATGTCCTATAATATTGTCGAAACCAACTCTACTTAAACGGGTAACAGCTTCTTCTACTTTACTTGAATCTGCAACCAATAAAATAGGTTGGTTTACATCCACTATCATTGCACCTACCCACGGAGCAAAATCTCCATTAAGTCCAATATTTATGCTTTGTGGTACAAAACCTTGATAGAACTCTGCAGCAGCACGTGTATCTAAAATAAGAGCAGCACTTTCCTCTGCTGCTGCCTCAAAAGCATCCGCATTTAGGGCACGCATACCATTGTTTAGCACGTTCTCAAAACTTTCATATCCTTTTTTATTCATTGCCACATTCATTCCAAAATATCCTGGAGGAGGCAATAAACCATCGGTAACTTCTTTCACAAACTCTTGCTCAGTCATATCTGCACGCAAAGCATAGTTGTTGGCTTTTTGCTCACCAATGGTAGATACAGTTTCCTTGCTCATGTTTTTGCCACAAGCCGAACCAGCACCATGCGCAGGGTAAACAATTACATCGTCTGCCAAAGTCATAACTTTGGTGCGCAATGAATGAAACAAAGTTGCTGCTAATTGCTCTTGTGTCATAGCAGCTGCTTTTTGTGCTAAGTCTGGTCTTCCTACATCACCAATAAATAAAGTATCACCACTAAAAATAGCATGGTCTTTTCCTTGCTCATCTTGTAATAAATAGGTAGTACTTTCCATGGTATGTCCTGGAGTGTGTAGTACTTTTATTTTAATGTTTCCTAGCTCAAAAATTTGACCATCAGTTGCTACTGTACATTCAAATTCTGGTTTAGCGGTTGGACCAAAAACAATAGCCGCACCTGTTTTCTTGCTTAAATCTAAATGACCACTTACAAAATCGGCATGAAAATGTGTTTCGAAAATGTACTTAATTGTTACACCATCTTTTTCGGCTCTATCAAGATAAGGTTGTACCTCTCTTAATGGATCAATAATTGCGGCTTCGCCGTTGCTGGTAATGTAATAAGCACCTTGTGCCAAACATCCCGTATAAATTTGTTCAATATTCATATATAATAATTTAATTTGTTTTAGTTTAATAACACGAAGGTGAGGAAGTAGTTTCACGTGATTTGTCACATAAGTTACATTCGCGCTTTGTTGGTTCAGACCGTTATAAAAATAACTCTTTGGCAATAATGTAAATACCCATAATAAGTACGAACCAGCCAAAGCCTGTTTTTAATTTGGCTCCATCCATTTTTTTGGATAGGTATATGCCTCCAAAGATTCCTATCACAGCCGCTAGGGTAAAAAATGTTAGAAGCTTCCAATCAATGGCCAAGCCAGATTGAATGTCGCCAATAAAACCAAATAATGATTTAATGGCAATGATAAAGAGTGAGGTGCCAACAGCTAATTTCATAGGCATTTTGGCCATAAGTACCAGAGCAGGAATAATTAAAAAACCACCACCTGCGCCAACTAATCCTGTTAAAATACCCACTATACTTCCTTCTAATAATATCAATGGATAATTATAAACCCTAGGTGCATTTTCGTCAATAGTCTCTTTCTTTTTACTTGGTTTAATCATAGAGTAGGAGGCCATTAACATAACAACAGCAAATAATAACATAAGGGCAATAGGTTTGGTAATCTCAAACCCAAGCAAGGTACCTAAGCTGTCAGGGATAAATGGCACCAACCAAAGCCTTGTGGCATACACTGCAATAATTGATGGGATACCAAATATGAGCACAGTTTTAAAATCTACTCGTTTATTTATTGCGCTTTGAACCCCTCCTACTAATGCAGTAGTGCCTACAATAAATAGTGAGTAAGCTGTGGCTGCAACAGGATTAATGCCCATGATGTAAACTAATATAGGGACAGTGAGAATAGATCCTCCACTACCTATAAGTCCCAGAGATACGCCAACTAAGGCTGCTAATAAATATCCAACTATTTCCATTTGTTATTTTTAGAATTACAAATGTCCTACTAGCTACAAGATCTATATGTTACAAAAGTTACAAAGTAATTTATTTGGGTGCAACAAGTTCAATGCTATTCCTATTTAAGACAACTTTGCCCTTTATTTCCATTTGTTTTAATAGCCTAGAAATAACCACACGAGAGGAGTTTAGGTCTCTAGCAATTTGTTCATGTGTGATATATAAAATAGGGTTGTTGCTGCTATTTTTTTGTCGTATTAAATAATATTCTAGCCTTTCGTCCATGCTATGAAATGCAACACTGCGCAGCGCATCTAACAATTCTTGGTAACGTTTTCTGTAACTCTCCACCACAAAATAATACCAAGACCTATACCTAGTCATAAATTCATCCATGGTATCTAGTGGAATAAGAATTACCTCAGTTTCTTCTGCAGCAACAGCTTCTAAATCGCTTTTCTTGTTACGTGCAGCACAAATAAATGAAAGCGCGCAGGCCTGACCAGGTTCAAGATGATACATAAAAAACTCCTCTGCTTCTTCTCCTTCGGTATATATTTTTACCCTGCCTTTAGTAATTAGCATGGTATGATTCATCTCTGCACCATAATTCATGATGATTTGCCCTGGTTGAAACTTTTTTAACGAACCATGCTTGATAATGCAATCGATTAAAGGCTCTTCAAAACTTGGGAAAAAAGCATGTAAACTTTCCTTTAATGGCATAACAATTAATTATTTAGGTTTGCGCAATGTAAGTATTTTTTGCACTTATTGTTTCTGGTATGATTTTCAAAAATTATCCATTTGCCAATGCATCTTTTCTATCACATATTCAAACTCTGTACCTTTATCTTCTGTTATAAATTCCCTCACCTTTTTGGCTCCAATTTTGGTAATAGCCAATTGCGAGCGTTTATTGTCTGAACCAATATGAAAATAGACCTTATCTACAAATTGAAAGGCATAATCTAGCAGCAGTTTTTTGGATGCATAGTTATACTTGCCACCCCAGTATTTTCGAGCCAAAAAAGTATAGCCAATGGTAATGCAAGAATCATTTGCGTTAAAATCATAATATCCAGAAGAGCCAATAATTTTATTTGTTGCTTTATCCGCAATTAAGAAGGCAGATCTATGGGTAATGGCATGTTCAAAAAAGCGCATAAATACTTCCCTTTTGTACCGCTCCTTTTTGGGATGTTGCTCCCAAATCAAAGGGTCGGAAGCCACCTCATACAAAGTCTCAAAATCCTCTGGCTGTATAGGCAACAGCTTTATTAAATCACTTTCTAGAGAAGTTGGTTGCCATTCAATATTGCTGCTAAAAGAATTCAAATAGAGTTACTTTATAAGTTTAACTCAAATATAGTTTATTTTAGAATAGTAAGTATATGAATGGAGAAACACTTAATGATTGTAAAATTTTTTTAAAGCGTGTGTTGGGCTTTTTTTTCCCTTTTCTTGGTAATCATTTTCCATAATGCAATAAATTGTTTGCTCTGCAAAAAGTAGTGTACAATTTCAAGCGAAATATATCCAACTAGAATGGAAATGGTGGTTTGAAGCCAATTTGGAATTTCATTCACAATGGTGGTTTTTCTGTGCAGCAAACCAAACAGATTATCCAATCTTTTTCGTTCCATGACAGCGTGTGTAAACGTTTTGGAAACCCATAAACCAACCGCAATACCAATGATGTTTCCAAGTGCTTGCTTGGAAATAAAATCAACAATATTGGACAAGGTGAGTTGTTCTAGAAAGCTTAATTTGGGAGCTTCGCTTGTGCCTATTTCTTCTTCGGCATCCCACACTTTTTAAACCCTGTTAAAATAGATTTGATTATTTGGGTTTTGGTTCAGCCAGATAAAAAACACCTCTTTTTCTTGTTCGTTTTCATCTTTGGCTAGGTGACGAGTAATCATCAACCAAATGTCATAATCCTTCATTCGTTATTGCTTCATTCAAACGAATATCCGAATGAATGAAGCAATATAAGCTTAAGTTTTCGATATAAAGTTATTCATGCTAAAATCTAAATACTTATCTAGGTTAATCAATGAGCAGTTTGCCAGTCTTTAAAGTTTTGCTTTCAGTTCTTATTGTATAATGATAGACTCCTGGTTTTAATCCTTGCAATGAAGCTTGTGATTCTGGTTTGTTTAAATGTGTTTGCGCGATTTCCTGTCCTAATTGGTTCAGAACTATAAAATAAGTATTGACTTCCCATTCGTTTTCGGGTATTGAAATGCTAATGATATCTTTTGTTGGATTTGGGAACACTTTTACATTATTATAAAACCAATTCCTGGGCAGTCCCGTATTTAATTTCTGTGATTTGAGTTGCACTTCGTCTATAATTAAAGTGGCGCCATTGTTCATTAAATTTGTTTGATCCAAGTCATTTCTGATGCTGGAGAAGCTCACAATAAGAGAATCTGGCGGACCTTGCCAAGTTGCATCAATAGCATATTCTAGGTATTTAAAACCGTTGTTCCATGGGTCAAGTTCAACTCTTTTGCCACCAATGATGTTGCCATTTTTCTTAATGGTAAAGTACATTGCTCCTTTAGAATTTCCAGGCGTAGTGTATTTATACCATAAAGAAATGGTGTCGAAATAGTTGGTAAATGGAAATCCACCCTCATTGCCAGTTTGCGTATAATGCCCTGTACTTGCTGTTGATTCTTCAATACCACTGGAGCTTCCATCTTGCCATTTGGAACTAATTAGTTTTAAGGCATAATCTCCTTTGTATTTGTCGGTAGTTTTGGGGTTGATATCTTGCACTGCAGTTTTCACCTTCCATTTATTGGGACTTTCTTTGTCAACTGATGTCCAGTTTTCAAAATTTCCATTCAAATTTAGAGGTTGGTTTGTGACGCCAGTAAAGGATACATTGTCTAATTGTAGCATGCTGCCATCAAATGCTGTTTCGTTGAGTATATTGCTTGAAACAGCCCCAAAAATGAGCGAGTCTGGTGTTTGACTCAAAGGAGGGTTTAAGGTAAATTGGAATGGCGCGTAAGCATTTTTTTGAATGGCGCCAAACATGAAGAAATAACTGCCAATATTGACCCCGTTTTTAGAGAAAACCAATAGGATAAATGCTGAGTCGCCTGGTGTTTTAAAGTCGGATTTATAGTAACCTGTAATTCCACTTGGTTTTTCATTGTAAGGCATTCCTCCATGCCATTCGTTTGGAGGTCCGTCATCTGCCATAAAATTAACAAAATATCCAGGCATTATATCAGAAGCGCCTTCAAGTTTGCGACTAGTTACCCTAATAGCATAATTGCCATTTTGGGCATCACTTACGCGGTCGCATGTTCCCATAGGGGAATACTCAAACCGCTCTATTTCCGAGTTTACATAACCTGTTGGGGTTAAAACAGATTTAACATCCCAATTCTCAAAACTGCCATTAGGTATGGTAATTTGTGCCCATGCGAGTGGGTTAGCTATAAGCCATAAGAAGCTTAAAACAGCTATTTTAACATTAAATGTAGTTTTCATGTTTTGTGAAATTTTAATTCTTAATCAAAGCTCAAAGTGGTCTATTGGTTACACTATGATAAATATTGTATATTTTGAAGATTTTCTTTAGAAATATTTTGAAGAAAAATCATTATTATATTGCTTTCACATTTGCTGAGTACTATGTAAGATGCAGTTGCCCATTAGTTTTCACATCAATTATTCTATGAATTGCTATTCATTGATTTTTCTCTTACAGAATTCTGTCCAACTTTCGTTGCTTGGGTCGGCATAAATAATTGGATTTTTTCCATAATAGGTAACGTTTTTCAATCCTACCTCGACAGCCTTTTCTTTCAAGGCTCTTGCGT
Source organism: Bacteroidia bacterium (assembly GCA_044370475.1). Lineage (GTDB taxonomy): Bacteria > Bacteroidota > Bacteroidia > UKL13-3 > UKL13-3 > B1. The sequence continues at coordinate 391 of JBILVK010000044.1, read as the reverse complement.
GAAAGGCATGATGAGAGGGTATGTCAGGGTTAAACGGATTGTATGGGTTTACAACATCTCTCAGGGTATTGTTTATCCAAATTTCAGGATCGTCTGCCGACATTAATGAAAGCATATCAACATCTTTTCTATAGGCATCAATGGCAGGGGATTCGTATTGCGCTATGGATGATACACCATAAATTTTACTGATATTACCTGTTTCATTATTCAATATTTCTGTCCAAGTGAGGTTGTAATCCTGAAAGACATCTTTTACCCAACGCTCTTCAATATTATAACTTGATTGCGTTTCTCTTGCTACAACGCCTTTTACTCTGCTAGATTCTCTTAAAATTGGGTCTGCGTTTTGCAATTCAGCAAAGTCGTTATTGAAAGCAATCCAAAGTGA
>JBILVK010000139.1:0-6689 GCA_044370475.1 Bacteroidia bacterium | reverse complement strand
ATTGTTCTTATTAATATTAAAATCACTTGCCCTATATCGAAGATATTGTAAGGCTCTTCTTACGTCGGCCATAGGTTTTTTAATTCCTTCTGTTTCTCCTGTAGGCTTTAAAAGGGTATAACGTATGCTTGCAAATGCAATATTGTTCTGAAGGAAATACCTAATATCATTTGGAAAATTCCATGCACCGCCCGACTGTTCAGTATATACAAAATCTTTGTCGCCACTTGTAAAGCCACCTCTATGCACATAGATTACCAAACCTGTAGGTACATTAGAATTAGGGAGCCAAATATCAAGCTGCGTCCTTTCTTTATTGTCATAAGCAATGTCTTTCGCAAACTTTGCCTGTATATTTAACAAATCAATGGGCGAGTCTGTAAAAGTGATGTTGGAAATTGGGATTTCAGCTTTGTCTTCCTCTTCGTCTTTGTTACAAGATAAAATGAATAGGCTAAAAGTTAGTATGATAATTTTGTGTAGGGCTTTCATGTAGTATTCTATTCTTTTTTATTCGGTTATTGCTTCGTTCAAGCTCATGTATATTTCATCAACCCTGTCGGTGCTCATAACTTTTTCGCCACAATCCGTTGGCTTATTTAATCTTTTTTCTAATCCAAGCTTATATTCATTTTCCATTTCGGAAATATCAATTGCTGCGCCAATTTTTCTCATTCGCAATAGTCCTTTAGAAATCTATTCGCTTGTTTGTAGCCAAGTTCAATAGCCTTTGTCCAGTCTTTGCAAGCACCCGATTTGTCGCCTAAATCTTTTTTTGCAAAGCCGCGATTTACGTATGCACTAACAAAGTCTGGTTTGATTTTTATTGCTTTGTCAAAATCTTTAATAGCTCCTTTATAGTCCTTCTTTTTTAATTTTGTAAATGCCCGATTATTGTATGCGTCTGCGTAATCTTTATTTATTTCAATAGCATTGGTGTAGTCGTCATTAGCGCCTTCAGCATTATTAACTTGGTCTTTACAATAGCCTCTTTCAAAATAAGCTTCAGCAAGTCTGTATTAAAGTTCAATAGCCTTATCGTAATCTTGTATTGCACCATTGAAGTTTTCTATCATGCTTTTTGAATATGCTCTGTTGAAATAAATTTGTCCTGTCGGGTTAAGTTCAATTGCTTTGTCGAAGTCCTCAATTGCTTCTTTGAATTCACCTACATTAGCTTTGTCAAGCCCTCGGAAATTATATTCAGAAGCAGAATTCAAAGGTTTATTTGTGTCAGAAATTTTCTGGATTAGTTCGTCACCCCAAGCACCTTTTAGTTTTATTGTATCCATGTCCATTTTTGGCATGCCGTTGTTGAACGAAGTAATTTTAGGGTCAAATGTCCCATATAGAGCAAATGATTTTTTAATGAACATGCCCATGTCAATGGTGTCGAGTTTGGTTGCGAGCGATTTTACATTTTCAATTACTTGCGTTTTGTTGTCGGGAAATAAATTGATATAAAACCAAATTGCTTTTTCATATTCACCTTTTTTCTGAAAGTCGTCAGCCTTCTCAAATGTGTATTTATCAGGATAAAGTTCATTTTTTTCTTCCTCTGTTATTTGAGCAAAAATTGAATTTGCAGTCAGAATGATTGTCGCTAATAAAATGCATAAATGTTTCATGTTGAAGTATGATTTGTTTCGTCTTAAAATTGGACATATCGTTTTACAGCTAATCTCAGACGGCCCAATTGCTGAGCATTCTTCGTGAGAACTGCAAATCAAATATAGAAAAATTTCTACAGCGAACCACGAAGGGCCATTTGTGGTTAGGTGTTGTTAGGTGGGTTTTTTCCTTGCGTATAATAGATTACTATCCTTGAATTAGTGCTTTTTACACGCATTTTCTAAATCTTTATTTCCCCACTTGTTACCAAGCTTTACGGCTATTTTCATGTCAGAACATGCCCCTATATTATCACCTAATATGGCTTTTATTGCAGACCTCAAGTAGTAAAGATTCCCATTATTTGGTTCGATTTTTATTGCCTTGTTTATGTCTCTTAGACCCCTATAGTGTTTTCTATAAGTCATATAGTTAGTGGCCCTTTGTGCATAAGCTTCTGCAAAATTTGAATCTAATTGAATTGCCTTTGAATAATCATCGATTCCTTTTTGAAATTGCTTCTGTGAAGTATGAATTCCTCCGCGATAGAAATAACCTTTAGAAGTTGGTTTAATTGTAATTGAATTGTTAAAGTCCACTAAAGCGCTGTCCAAATTTCCATTTTGTGCCTTTTGAAGTCCAGAAAGAATTAATGAATCAATATTCGTTTGTGCATGCGTAATGAGGTTAACAAATAATAGGCCTAAACAAAATGTTTTTTTAAAATTATGTTTGGTAATTAATGTGGTCTTAAATTTCATTATTGCATAGTTATTTTAAAATTACACATAACCGTTTTCAGGCTTGTAAGGTGGCGATTTTTACACAAATGTTGAAGCGGAGCACCAAACTTTGATTAACCAAAAATGTGTCTGCTGAGCAATGAACCGCCAATTTATAGGTGCTGTTATAGCCAATGGTTCTTTTTCAACATCCAAGCAAATCATGTCAATATTGAGTTTCTTGTTTAGAGTGTCACCTGTGCGATGGCTAGATTAAAATAGTTCCCCTTTAAAATCTTTCAGTGGAATTTCTAAATCAAGTAATTCCATCTCAAATTTTTTCGATGCCTGAATTGGTGCAATAATTTGACTGAATGATTTGCGGTCCTTGGTAATATAGCCTTGAATATTTCTATTGAACAATTGTGCCATCAATTTGCAATCATCCTTAATTACATTCCTTTCAATGTTTGCAACCTGTTCTTTATGATTTATTAGTATAGAATGAAATTCACCTGCTGTTTTACCATCGAAAAAGTCAAAGGGTTAATCTTTACAAACTCCAAAGGCAGATTTGCAGGGTCATCTTTTACGGAGTATTCAGCGACAACTATTGATGAAAGGAAAATCTCAATTTTCTTTTCCAAGAAATGTTTAAAATAGTCTTTTGCGTTTTGATGTAAATCATCATTACTTTTAAGTAGGCGTATGCAAAAAGATGTGTCAAGTAAAATGCTATCCATTTGCACCTCCTCTAATTTGTTGGAGCCAGCTATCTACGTTAGGTATTGCATTCCAATTTAAAGATGCTTTTTCGATTAGCAAATCCAATTTGTGCTCGTCATAGTTTGGATTATACGTTATGTAATCGATTAATTTTAGGTCAAAAGGTTTCCCGTCAGCAAGGTTTTGTTTGCCTTTTGCTCTCACTCCATAAACTTTGAATAAACGCTTTTCGCCTTCCAGAAGCTGTTGCTCTGAAGCGCTAATAACTAATTTACCGTACTCTTTTGTCAATAGATGAAAATTAGGATTATTTCCACCTTCTTCATTTATTTTTCCATATAAAATAAACTCTGTTTCAATATAATTAGCGGCAATTTTGAAGTAAGAAGTGTCCTTATTAATTTTTAAGATTGGTTCTTTTGCAGATGAGCTAAAAAAAGAAATTTCTAAATTTTTCTCTCCTGCTCTCCTTTGAAATTTATCAATAATTTCTGCTCTTTTATTATCCAGAAAGTCAATATTTCCTCTAGTTTTAATTTCGGTGCTTAAACCATTAAATAACAGAACGCCTGAAATAGGTAGATAAAATAAATTACGTGCAGAGCCCTCTTCGATTTTGTAGGAAATATGAGGACGTTCAGCTTTTTCAACTCTTGTTGGGTATAAGAAAGTTTCCACATCGCTGATGATTTCTTTTATTTCAGCAATGTCTATATCAATGGGTTTTAATGGCTTATTGCCAACCTTACCATCAATTTTAACTTCTATATATCCTTGTTCTTCCACAATGCAAATTTACAAATTTTAAGTCATAGTTAAGGTATTTACTTTATTCCTAATTCTCAGTAATTTGTGTCTTTTTTTTAATGATTCAATTTTGGTCGGTCTGTCGTCTCGTGAACGCGTCCTACCATTGGCTATAACGGCAGTCTGTCTAAAAACTACGTTTTGCAACTCGAAAATAGGGTATTTTTAGGCGATTTGGCGAATGCTTGAAAAATAGTTGGGATTTATTTTTGCAAAAATAGGGTGGCTTAAAAGTGATTGATTGAGTTTGTATGGGTTGAATAAGTGAAGAAAATGAAATGCGAGTTTTTTCATCAACTCTTGGAACACTTTTTTGCCAACAATATTTAGTATTCTTCGGAAATTGTAAGCCACAAAGATAAATCCAACATCAGCAGCGGCTCTTTTTAGGGTTCTTTTGGTCATAATGTGATCAAAGCCCCACTGACGCTTTATTGTTCCATAAGGATGCTCCACAATGGCCTGCCTGCGCCTATAAAAATCCTTTTCTTGTTCTACATTTAAACGGTTCAGGTCTATGTAGTCTGCAAATTCACTTCTTTCTATAATGCGTCCTTTGGGGTTTGTGGTGCATTGGGTTCGGAACGGACATTCTTTACATTGGCTCGTTTTATACTGCTTGACCATGTTAATAGATTTGCCTCTATCTTTCTTATACCAGTTGCCATTGCTGGTTAGTGTTTGGTGCGCAGGACAGGTAAAAACATCTTCTTGCTTGTTGTAAACAAACTCTGAAACATTGAATTTAACATCGGGCGCATTGCTTGCTACTTCTGGTATAGCCACCAATACATCAACTCCTAAATCAAAAGCTGTTTTAAACTCAGAACCTGTGTGGTATCCTTTATCATATAGGGCAACAAAATCTGTTGATTCTAAAATTTCAGTTGTTCTTTCTACCATGTCGCCCATGGCCTTGCTATCGTTTTGGTTGGTTACTTTATACTCAATAGGAATGCAGTGTTTGGCATCTACAACGGTTTGAACATTGTAGGCTACTTCGGTTATATTATTTCGAGTAATCATTTGCCTAGAATCTGGGTCGGAGGTAGATATTTGGGTATCTCCGCTTGCTTCTAATTCTATTTGCATTCTAACATACTTGCCTCTTTGTTTGCTGTGTTTTGCAATGTTCTTTTCAATCTCCGCTTGCGCTTTAGTATCGCCATCTGCATCACTTAATGCTTCTGTGTATTCATCCAATTTCGCATCAATGTATGCAAGATGTTTTTCAAGTTTAGATGGGTTGAAATTGTTCTTCTTAGAGTTTTGCGCTCTAAGTTTGGTAGAATCACCAGCAACCAAGGCGCCACCAATTAAATCAAAGTTCTTGGCAATACTAACGGTATACCTAAAAAGCTTTTTTATAGCAACAGGATTGTCTCTTCTAAAATTAGAGATGGTATTGTGGTCTGGTGCTAAATCTTTCAACAACCACATTACTTCAATGTTTCTGTAACACTCTTTTTCCAATGCACGTGAAGAACGTATTCGGTTCAAATATCCATATAAGAATAATTTCAATAAGTCTTTGGGATCATAAGAGGGGCGACCTTCAAAGCTTGATTTTACTTTGAAATTATAATCCTCAATCTTAATGCTGTTTATAAAAACATCAATAACTCTAACTTCGTGATCTGCATCAATAATCTGGTTTAAAGTTTGCGGAAACAATACACTTTGATCTCTATCTCTTCCTTGAATAAATTGCATATGCAAATTTAATTCATCATCAAACTATCACATAAAAACTACTTGCAAACTAATCCACAATTACAGTGGAGTTTTTAGACAGTCTGACGTTTCACAGCTAGCCGCAGATGGCCCAATTGCGATCATCCTCCGTGAAAACTGCATATCAAATATAGAAAAATTTCGCCTACGAACAACTAGGGCCATTTGCGGTTAGGTGTTGTTATGGCCAGTACGCTTTATTCACCAATGAGTTTGTCGACTTGTGTTTTTAATTTTGGCAGGTCTCTACTAACGATTGTCCATATAACTTCATCAGAAATATTGTCATAGCTATGAATGATACGATTTCGCGTGCCAATTATATTTCTTGCCTCATCTAGTGGAAAGGTGCTGTCCATTTTTAGTATTCTGCTTACTGCTTCACCAATTATTTCGAGGTTTCGTTCGACAGCTTTTTTTGTTTTCAAATCCTTTTGGTAAGCAAAGAAATCTCTATGGTCACCAAGAAACTCAAAAATCTCTTCAATGCTTTGCTGAATGTCTAACAACCAAGTTTTAATGTTAATATCCATAAATTTTAACCTTGGTATTTTCTAGCTGTTGTCTGAAAAAAGGGTTTTTAATTGCTCTTTCTTCAATAAGATCAACATGTCGTTTCAATAAATCTTCAAGTTTATACTTTAGATTAAAATATAAGTCTGTATATCTATAAGGATCTTTCTCTTCAAAATCTACAACCAAATCAATGTCAGATAAGTCACTAAAATCTTCACGAATTACGGAACCGAAAGCATAAAGAGTTTTAACCTTGTTTTCTTCACAAAGCTCTTTAATTATCTTAATTTTGGGTTCCTCAATTTTCATTCTCAAATATAATCAATAACCACTTAGTCTCCAAATTCGTATTGGCCATAACGTTTTGGCGCTTTGCGAAGAAGCGGATTTCGAAGCACTAAACTGTCAACCCAGCACAAAATTTGATACGAGGCAGAATGCTCAATTAACCAGTGAACCCGCTTTTTTGCCAAACCCGTGTGTGTGCCCTGACGAAGATAGGGAAATGATGGGAGAAGGCCTCCCGATAATTTTGGTCGGACAATATTATCAAACCGCCCGAAGGTGCTGTTG
>JBILVK010000104.1:0-9542 GCA_044370475.1 Bacteroidia bacterium | reverse complement strand
TTTTTGGTGAGGTGCTCTATCAAGCCAAACTCGCCCAATGTGCTAATTTCAGTTCTGGAAGCGTTTTCAAACATAGGCGCAAATTTACGCCAATTTTAGGTTCAGACAAAGGAATGCAAGTCTTAATTAAAGGAAGGAATATCCACCCAACCCTCAATTTTAATATATAGGGTATCGTTTTCTCCAATCTTGTTAAATTTTTTATTCGACATTACCCGACCCTTTTTATTAGCAAATTCTGTATTCCAGCTTCCTCTTGTAACCTTATATTCCTCGAAATTTGCGTTAAATTGGGGTATTGTTAAATAATAATTGTCGCCATTCTTCTTAAACTTATACGCTTCAATATTTGCTTGCCAGCCATTAAAATTGCCACTTAAATAAAAATTACTTAAGGGAGGCGTATTGCTAGGTAATTGGGTAATGGCTACCACCAATTTCCTCGAAGGTATATAGTCAATCCAATTTTCTACGCGCAAATGAAGGGTGTCGTTTTCGCTGCCAGATTCTATTTTTTTGTTGTTTAATTTGTTTCTAAACCTATCTGCCTCTTCCTTGCTCCAATCTCCTCTCGTTAACTTAAACTCATGTTCACGTTTATCATTTAATCGCAGTATGTAATATTTCTTCCCATTCCCTAAATCCTTAAACTCAAAGCCTGGCATATCGGTTACCCAATCGTTAAAGTCGCCCGTTAAATATACTTTATCCAATTGCCCATTCATATCAGGCACTTTGTCTAAAATAATAAAAATCTTCCTTAAACAATCTTGCTGTTTGGCATAAGGGTTTTCTATTTGTACTGCCGGTATGTTTGGCATACTAATAGGAGTTTTTATTTGGTTTCGGTTCGAACCAACCTGTATTGGCTCCAATTTAACAATATTATCTGCCCATTCTTCTATGGATAGATAGATAGTATCCCTTCCTTCCTTTCGAAGGGTTCTATTGCTTATCTCTGCTCCATTGGCCTTTATTTCTCGCTTATCCCAGCCCCCTCGTGTGATTTTAAAAGCCTCCAATTCCGAATCTGTAAAGGTGTACTTTACCTCAAAATATCCTTTTGCGTTTTTCTTAAACAAATAGTTATTGTCTAAAGGATGCCAATTGCAAAAATTACCCGATAAATATATTTTTGAGTTGGCTGGTGTGTTTTTAGGTAAGCTTTTTAAAACAATCGTTTTGCTAACAACTTTACTAATGGGTAAGTCCATCCATGCGCGCATTTTAATTCGCACTGTATCTTCTTCCCCAAATGAAATTTGACGAGATTCTTCCCCTAAATTGTTCTCATCAACCTCTATGCTTTCCCAAGTGCCTCTATTTATTTTGAAAATTAATTTATCCTCACGCCTTGGCACGGTTAAATAATATTTGCCATCTTCTAATTTTGTAAACTCGTAAAGTTGTTCGTTAAGCATCCAATAGTTAATATTTCCAGAAAGATAGAGTTTGCTATTTAGTGGGGTGTTTGCAGGAATCTCATCCAATACCAAGGTAAGCCTACCGCAATAAACAGGGGCTAAATCTTTGAAGCCACTGATGTAACTAAAAATAGTGTCTTCACTTTCCATCACATAACTTCTATTCAAAATATCACCACCACAACTATCTGTCTCAACGCTACGCCAATCACCTCTGGTAAATTTGTAATATACATTCCCAAATCCTCTAGGTAAATCTACGCCCCATACATTTTTTAACTCATCATATTTCAACATGTAATTTGGATCGCTTGGATTCCAATTATTAAAATTCCCTGTTAAGTACAATTGTGCTCCAATAGGCGTATTTACAGGGATATTACGCACCTCAATATGCACCTGTTGGCAGGCCGAACCAAGCAGCAAAACCATGAATAACAATAATAAAGGCTTAAACTTTTTCATACCATTTATTTGTCGAGCCAATTTAAAAAGCCATCTACTTTTATTCTGCTTACCAGCAATTGCTCCTCAACTGCTGGCTTTATTTCTAACATCAACCTGCTATTGAAATATTTGTGTACTTTAACAATGCTTTGTATATGGATGATATAACTTCGTGTAATTCTAAAAAAATCCAATTTGCTTAATTGTTCTTCTAACTCATCCAACCTATAATCTACAATGTATTTTTTAGCATCTAAACTTACCAAATAAATGGTGTTTCTATCTGCATAAAAATAGGCGATTTCTTGCGTAGGTATGTATTTAAATTGGTCCCCAATTTTTATAAGAAACCTCGATTTAACCCCTTTATTTTCTAGGCCTAGCAGAGCTCTCAATTGATCGCCATTAAAAGATAATGGAGCGGCATTTGTAGGATAAAGGCGCTTAAATTTATCAATAGATTTGTTCAATTGGTCTGGCTCTACAGGCTTCAACAAATAGTCAATACTATTTAGTTCAAATGCCTTTAAAGCATACTCATTATAGGCGGTTGTAAAAACAATGGGTTTGTTAATTCTCACCTCGTTAAATATATCAAAACTTAGCCCATCAGATAATTGTATATCCAAAAACAACAGATCAAATTCAAGGTTCGATCCCAAGAAAAGCACTGCCTCTTCCACAGATTCTAATTCAGCCATCACCTCTATACTTGGGTCAATTTTGAACAATAATCGCTTGAGTTCGTTTCTTGCATGGGGCTCATCTTCAATAATTACAATTTTCATAGCAAGGGTATTTTAAGGGTAAAGGTCGAATCTGTTTTTATGACTTCAAATGGGCTATCCGATAGAAAAGCGTATCTGCTACTCAATATTTTTAAGCCCAATCCACTCGAAAATTCTAAGGATTCTTTTTTCTGAATAACATTGCTTACAAACAAATAATTGCTCTTAGTTTCAATCGTTATTTTTAAGGGATGATTTTTAGATACTACATTGTGCTTGATCGCATTTTCCATCACCAATTGTAGGGTAAGTGGTATCATTTGTTTTTGCATCATGCTTTCATCTATGTTCTTTTCAACCAAAATCATTTCGTTAAAGCGTATACTTAACAATTGATAATAATTTTCAAAAAAGGCTAACTCCTCACTTAATGTAACTGTTTCTTTGTTTTTGTATTCCAAAATGTTCCTATAAACTTTAGACAGCATCCTCAAAAAGTCGGAAGCTTTATCCTGGTCTTCATAGATTAATGCTGATAGGGTATTCAAGTTATTGAAAAGGAAATGAGGATTAATTTGATTTCGTAAAAGTTCTAAATTGAACTGTGCTTTTTCTTTATCAAAGGTTTCTTGTTGCAATTTACTTTGATGCCATTGTTTTAGTAAATAGCGAGCTAAATCGGCCACCACATTGAGCTCTATTACAATGGCAAATAAAATGAATTGGATCAACACGGTTCTATATTGCACATAGATTTCAATGTTTAAGTGAGTTAATTGAACATATCTAAAGGCAATAAATAGCGATACCACAAATAGGTTTGTTCCAAAACTCTCTAAAAAGGATTGGGTAATAAACCGCTTAATTGGATTGTTTTGCCAAGGCAATTTTTCCTGTAACTGTTTATTAATTTGTGCATTTACATAAACCGCTATGCCCAAATATACCGAAGCCTGATATAGGTTTTTAAAAAACTCATTAATAAAGAAAGTAAAGCCCAAGAGGTTAAATACGAGCTCCGATAAAAGCACATAGAAGAATAGGGAAATAAAGTATAGGAGTATCCCCGGTTTGGCTGTATTTTGTTCTCTTAACACCTGATTTGTTTATTCAAATATAACCGTTGATGCTGTAGTTTTTACAAACTCCTTTTCTACTACCTCGCTACCATGGGTAATTCTAATTTTGTAGGTTGCCGGTGGCAGTTCACCTAAATTAAAGCCATCTGATACAAATTGCTCGCTGTAATTAGCAGTCATAAGGGAAGTATTATCCCAAATTAATTGAACTTTTATAGGAGTGCTTGTGTTCGATACAATACCATATTTTAAAATTTTATCCCCATCAAACACAATGGTACTCTGCAGTGTTGCCTGTTCTATCGTAAAATAACTTGCTTTTTTTTGCGATCCAGTTTTATCATTTTGATTCTTGTTGGAAGCCCAAATATTACTTAACATCCCAGTTAATAGTAATACAGTTAGAAGTTTTTTCATAGTGGTTTAAATAAATTGTAGCACAAAGATGACTTGTTACTACGCCTTAATTAAGCCCTTACTGACGAACTTAAGAATTTATACTTCCAACTTAATAATGAAACAAGCAAACTAATTAAGGTCCTTCAGGCAGGCATCCAATTTTTCAAATAACAGGCTGTTTCCTGCTTGCGAATAGGCAGATAAGTTCTTCTTAAATCGGTTCAGATCGTAAATAAATGCCTTTAATTGGTCCGAACCAAGCGCCGTAAAATGCCTGCCGTAACCAAGTTTATCAAGGTACTCCGCATTCATATATTGCTCAAATTGGTTAGCAATAGGGAAGGAGTAAACTGGTTTTTTCAAATACACAGCCTCACTTATAAACGAAAAGCCTCCATTGGCAATTACCGCCTTTGCCGAGGCAAAATCTTGTATAAAACCAGCTTCACTAAAGGGTTTAAAAACCACATTTCCTCTGCTTTCATCTTTGTTCATGCCATACACAATAAAGGTCTCGTGTGGCAATTCGGCCAATGTTTGCTCAACCGTTTTTAAACTACTAGAGGTTTGATACATCAAAATATGATTTTGCTCACTCACCTTAGCCTCCACAATTTCTTTGCGTATAATGGGTGGTACCAGTAGGGTGTTTTTCTTAGTTACTTTGGCATCAAAGAAGCTGCTTATTAAATAATGATTGCAATTAGGCACTTTGGCTTTCACAATTTGTTTGGCAAGGTTATAATTCGACTTTTCCTCCTTGGCAATTTTAATATCCAAATCACACCTACTCATCACCTGCATATTGTCTATGCTAATAAGCGGCAACCCCTTTGTTTTGGCATAAAAATAAGAGAAGCTTTCAAAATCGGTGATCACCAATTCTGCTGTAAAATTCTGCTCTATTTCAAGCTTTTTTGCATAGTTATAAAACAAATTTTTACCCGCAGATTTCAAGTTCAACATAAAGGTGCCACTCTTGGAAACCTCCGCATTTTTATAAGCAAAATGAAAGCCCTTAATCTCTGTAACCCTACCCTCAAAAAATTGGTTCAAAAAGGTATAAGCCCGCGCACTCGAAACCACATGCACATCATGTCCCGACTCCAACAAATGCGCAATCACAACCTTACTTCGCGTAGCATGACCCATTCCTTCGCCGGGTACTCCATATAATATTTTCATCCCCCGCAAGTTAAGCTAAATATGCCAATGCGAGTAGAAGGCTATAAATTTTTCTTATGTGTAATAAGGTGCCGAGTAAAATCCAAATACACCAATAAGGCGCCAATGCAAACACCCATGAGTCCGCCAACGCTTACATCAACAATGCTATGTGCCCCCAACGCCACACGCGATACGCCAACCATTGCAGCCCACAACAAAGGCAATGGATACAGCATCTGCCACTCTTTCTTGTGCGTATTATGCATAATACCAAACGCAAAAATCATGGCCAATAGAAATGCATTAAAAGTATGGCCACTCGGAAAAGAATAGCCGCCTTCCAACACCCAGTGACGCAAAACCATGGGGTCAATATTTTTAAAAAGTTCTGCTCTTTTCTCAGTCTCCAAACCAAAAAATGCAATGCGCTCATCCTTGCTTAAATTATACAAAGAATCAACCAAGTTCTCCATTTGCAATCTGCTCAACATCTCTTTATGACTAGGTCGCTCCAGCTTTAAAACAGGCTTGGTAAGTTTCTCGTTAATGGCCGCAAAAAGCGCAATAATCAAAGCCAAACCCACAAATGATTTTACAAACACCTGCGCCTTATTCTTCCAACCCGCTTCTTGAAGCGTATATAATAAACAAGCAATCGTTATTCCAATCACACTTCCAATAGTGCCACCCGATTCTGTAATAAAGTAAGCTAGGAGTGTCCAATAGCTTTCCGTATGCGTAGCGCTAAAAGCCAGATCAAATGCAAATATCACCAACCACAACATCAGCACACAAGACAAGCCAACTAAGAATAACCTTTTTATCATAAATTGTGCAACAATATAGCATTGTTACAGGTATTTATATTTCATTTTTTTTTGGTTCGAACCAAATTAATGTTATTGGTTATGAGTGATTAAGTAAATATTTTACGCCAATTCTTAACTTTTTTAACATAAGTCGGACTAACACCTATAAACCAAAGCGAGAATTTTTAAATTGGAAAAAGAGAGAGCACATTTTTTGAAGTTGTATGAGCCCGTTCATCCGCGCTTATGCAGGTATGTGCAGGCACTCATTCGCAATAGAGAGGAAGCTCGAGATGTTATTTCGGAGGTTACACTCATTGCCTTGGAAAAGTTTTCTACCATTAAAGAACCAGATAAATTTATCTATTTCCTTTTTGGCATTGCCCGTAACCAATTCATGAAAAAATTGGAGAAGGATAAGCGGGCAATGGTATCGCTAAACGATACGGCTTTTGGCTCAAATACCGCCGATCAAAAAATATGGAAGTATGAGCTAGAGTTGTTGCTAAATAAGCTTTCGCCACAAGATCAAAACAGATTGGTGCTTTACGAAATTTCAGGATTTAGCTACAAAGAAATTTCAGAGCTTATAGGCGAATCTCTTCAAGAAGTAAAGGCAGGTTTGTACCAAACTAGGCAACAACTTAAAGCCATGGCAGCAAAGGAACGTGCACAACTATTAAAATTGGAAGGAGCTAAATATCATGGAAAATAATATAGATTTAGATAACATACACTTCAACCATTTATTTGCCAAAGCAAGTGAAGATGAACTTGTAATTTCCTTTCAAGAGATTGAATCGCAAATACTAAATGCACCATTAAAACATAAACCATTAAAATTCTCTCGTGCCCATATTTTATTCATCTCTTTGCCTTTTATACTTTTTGTTTTATTCATACTATACAACACAGATAAATCTCCAAGAACACATACAAATTCTCTAACAAGTGTTACAAGCGTCAACAAAGATACAGTTCAAAATACAGACCAAATTTCATTACCAATAGCAAGAAAAATTCAAGCAAATTTTCACCCTAAGCAAAAGCCAATTGTTGTAAAAAATATTCGGTTCGAACCAACGCCAAAAGTGCAGGAAAATGTAGAACAAGTAATTGCTCCTTTTTACCCGCAAGAACTACCTAGCGGAGAACTAATATTGAGCTATGAGGAGCTTGCAAAATTACATATCTATACAGATGGCTGCGAGTTGAAATACACCAACCTAAGAGATAGTTTGTATACCAATAGAAGTGTATTGCGTAAACGCCAAAGTAGAATACATTACTATACCGAAATTCAATCTTCCGGTGGCAGTTATACCATGAACAACAGCGTTTTGGCCAGCGATTCTATGATGCGGGTATTATCTGATTCTTTCTTGCCAGCGTATCCTATGTTTATTGAAAAGGAAATTACCTTTTTAGAGAAGAAGAGTACTACGCTAAATGTTGGTGATGTTACCACAGATATGCTAGAGTTAAAGTCGCCATTAACGGTGGCACAAGATTATGTATACGAAGCAAAAAAGTTGCTAGTGCCCATACGCGTTGAGCTAAAGGCAAAGGCTAATATGTATGGTAGAACAGATTATGATCTTATTTTTTGGTTCAAACCGAATAAAGAATTTTGTGATATGTTACCAACACAGAAGGCTGTTTGGGTAAGGCAGAATTATGCACATTACACAGATCAAAAGTATAGTGACTTAATTAAAAATCAGGTGGCCAAAAAGCAACAGCGCGAAGAGATATTGAAGAGTGATTCTGTTATTTATGCAAATGATTTGTTAACTGCTTTGGTGTTAAATGATAAGCAGTTAAAGAGCTTAGGTTTTAAGAAAAATAGCAAAGGTGAGATTCAATACAAAGTTTGTTATCAGAAAAAAATGATTGAGGTATATGGATTTGAAAGTCAATACCCTCCTTCTATGAGCTTTATCGGAAACTATGGTTTCATGGGATTCTTGAAAGGAATAAACACTAAAACGCCTGCACATTTTGTAACCGATGAGGGTGTCAATTTTTATCAATTAACCAAAGAAACAAACACTCATTCTTTAGATAGGTATGATAAAAACTTTCAAAATAGACAACAGTTTAAGCAAGAAAAGGATAATTTATTACCTGTTTTAATTCAAGTAAAACGCAAAGATGGAACGCCAATAAATTGGTATTTTTGGTTCAGTAAAACAGATGCATTTTATAAAATCCTTCCTCAGAAGAAAACAAATTAAACAACCGGCTTAAATTGCTCAAATGCCTGTAAACAATTGTTGCAGTAATGCAAGCTGCGACATAAAGTTGGGCCAAAAGGAGTTTTCATATCCACATTTTTACTGCCACAAAACGGACATTCAATATTCTCTAAAAGCTCCTGTGTTATTTCGCCATGATGTTTTGGTGGCGGCGCAAGTCCGTGTTTCTTCAAGTGTTGTCGGCCTCTTTCAGTAATTAAATTGCTGTTCCAAGGTTTGTTAAAGGTGGTTCTAACTTCCACCTCTTTTACCCCAATTTCAATGAGCCTATCATGCACCATTTGCTCCATGGCTTTAATGGCGGGACAACCAGAAAAAGTAGGTGTCATTTCCACAAAAGCTTTACTTTGATCCGTGCTAATGATAATGCCAGTTATAATACCCATATCAACCATCGAAATGGTAGGAATTTCAGGGTCCATAACCGTCTCAAGTGCTTCCCACAAAATTTGTTCTGTAATCATATTTTTGGCAGCTCGCCACTAGCTTCTGGCTACTGGCATTTGCGCCCGGAAAAGTAGGTAATTTTTAGGATATCATAAACACTTCTTGCCAACCGCCAAACGGCAACTGCCACCAAAGACCAAAGACCAAAGACCAAAGACCAAAGACCAAAGACCAAAGACCAATTCGCCACAGATTCACAGATTAATCTTTTTTAGCAGCCCTTATATAACCGTTCCGCCTTTCCCGCACTGGCAAGCTTCTTTCTGCTCTCCAATTGCACATATCTTTAACTCCAACTGACGGAATTCAGTTAATTTCCGTCAGTTGAACTCAAAAATCCACAAAAAGGTTTCGGTTCAAACCGAAAAAAAAACCGAAGCAAACTTGCTCCGGTTTTTAAAATTATAAAAAGAAATAAAGCTAACAAGGTCTCGGTCTGAACCAATTTACAGATATGCCAAAGAATCATAGATTAATCCGCCACATCCCAATACCTAAGCCAGTTGCCAGAAGCCAGTCGCCAGAAGCCAAAGACTAAAGACTAACGACCAACGACCAACGACCAACGACCAAAGACCAACGACCAACGACCAAAGACCAAAGACCTGCTTCCCTCTATTCCCCCATTAACGTCAGTCAGTCAGTTCTACGCTTTGGCTTATCGCTTCTCTCACCACCGCGACTCTCGCCGCCTCTGCTATCACTGCTTCTGCGAGCGCCACCACCAAAACCTTCAGACCTACCGCCAGATCTTTCTCTCACTCTTCTTTCGCCACCGCCAAAC
>JBILVK010000241.1:0-2503 GCA_044370475.1 Bacteroidia bacterium | reverse complement strand
GGCACAGAGCCTGGTTATACTGGTTCTCCGGGCGATAGCCTCAAAAATTGCACGGTATGTCATGGTGGCACCGCAGTGAATATTGAAGGATGGATTACCTCCAATATCCCTGCCACTGGATATGTTCCAGGCAGCACCTATCGCATTAAAGCAACCAACACATCTTTAAGCCATAACCGCTTTGGGTTCTCTATTTCGCCCCAAGCTATTAATGGAACGCTTTTAGGAAAATTAATCGTTACAGACACCATTAGAACCAAATTAAACGGCAACGATAAGTACATTACATACAGGCCTGCAGGTGTGCCAAACGACGATAAAGCCATTTGGGAATTTGATTGGGTAGCCCCAGCCGATACGGTTAATGAAGTAGTATTTTATGGTGCGTTTAATTCCAATCAAGACGGACATAAAGGTGGGGATTTAACCAGATTAAGCACACTAAAAGTGTTTAAGGAAGGCTTTACCAGCATACCAGAATTTAGTTTCGGTCTGAACCAACGCCTTTATCCGAATCCTTGCATAGATTATATGGAGATTTCTATGAACATTCCAGCAAAAGCAGAAACCAAAATCACCTTGTGCGACCTAAACGGTAGGTTAGTTAGCACCTTGTATAATGAAGTTGCGAGCGCTGGAACCTTCCATAAAAACTTCAATTTATCTCTGGTAGAACCTGGCATATATTTGGTTCAAACCGAATCTGGAAACTTAAAAACCAGCAAGAGGATTTTGGTAAGCCAGTAGTTAAATCTACCTTATTCTGCTGGTTTTCCTGAGAAAAGTCAGTTGTGTTTATGCCTAATGGCATTAAATAGTTGCACCTTATGTACTAAGTTTGTTTAGTAAGAGGGGGTGATTATGTTTATTGAAGTACGTTGGTATAGGCTATTTTTAGGCCTCTTGACCTTGTTAGGTGGCGTATCAGTCTTGTTTGGTTGGTATTTCAACATTACTTTCCTTAAGAGTTTAAATGAAGGCTTAATCCCTATGAATCCTTCTACTGCATTGTTTATTTCTTTGGGTGGATTCTGGTTTGTTATACAATTTTTAAATGCTTACAAGCCACTATTAGGTATCATCTCTGCTTCACTTTTCATTTTCGGACTCATTCATTTTTTTACTTATTTTTTTTCTATAGAAGGGGTAAGAATGGATTATTTGCTGTTTGGAGAAAAAGTGCAAAATAGCTCCATTTCTTGTCTCGTGGCCCCAAATACCTCCTTTGTTTTTATGGTTCTTGGGTATAGCTTGTTAATGGATAAGAGCTATAACAGAGCCGAATTGTTTAGCCGACAAATACTGATTCTATTTGCACTTGTTTTATCTTCTATTACGCTGTTAGGTTACTTAAATAATGTTCCAACAAGCTTTCATTTGTCGCGGTTAAGGCTTATGTCACCGGTGTCTGGGATTTATTTTTTTATCTTAACTCTTGCCGTCTTTTTTTCAAATCATCAGTATGGTATTTCGCGATTATTTGTTTTGAAACTAGATGGAAGTAGGCTCTTAAGAAGGATTTCTATTTTTATTATCATACTACCGTTTTTGGGCCATTTTCTGTTAGATTTTATGAATAGGAAGAGTATTCCAATTGAAGTGAGTATGGGTTTTTTTGTGATTGTGATCATGATAATATCTTTTACCTTCTTTATTTCTTATGCCTCCCTGCAAAATAAGAAGATAATCAAGCAAGTTGAGTTAGAAAGAAAGTTGGCAGCCAGTGAAAAGGGTTTTAGGTCATTGGTGAATTCCTTAACAGAAGGTGTGGCAAGTTTGGATGCTGAGGGTAAATTGAAGTATTGTAACCCTAGTTTTTGCAGCATCATTGGTTATGACGAAGGTGAATTAATTGGCAAAGATATTGGGCAATTGGTTCTACAGCCCAATATGAGAGATAAATACCATACTAAGCTTGGCTTAAAAGAATTTAAAGTAGATGAAATTGAGTTTTTGGAGCTTGATAAAAAATCGGGTGAAAAAGCATTTGTGGTTTTTAAATCTAATGCACTTTTTAGCGATGTTTCACATGCAAATGGGTATGTCATTACATTTACCGATATTACCGAAGAGCGAAGAAAAATGGAGGACTTAAAGGCTTTCACGGGTTCTGCGGCGCACGATTTAAATTCACCTTTAGCCAAAATTGCCAGTTTAATTGAAATGTTCGAAACCGATAATTTAGATGAAGAGCAAAGAAGCTTCTTAAAGTTAATCGACACCACTGTTGGTAAAATGAAGCAATTATTGAGCGATTTATTGAGTTTTTCGCGACTTGGTTCAGCCCCATTACCTAAAACCAAGCTCGACCTAAATATCCTTGTAAACGAGCTTTGTCAGTCTATTGTTCCTTCTAATTTTTCTGGTGAATTGAAAATTGGAAAATTGCCAATAATTTTAGGAAATGAAAGTGCCATAAATCAACTTTATACCAACCTAATTTCAAATGCCATTAAATACTCTAGCAAGGTTGAGAAGCCAATAGTAGAAGTTGGGATGATAG
>JBILVK010000240.1:0-2539 GCA_044370475.1 Bacteroidia bacterium | reverse complement strand
AACACCCAACGATTGAAACGCGCTTTTAAATCCATGGTATAAATGGAAGGCCAATGCAAACATAGCCAATACATATAATGCCACTAAGTACCACTCCTTAAATTCTACCGCAACGGCTTTGTAAAGGTCTTTTACAATAACCACTTTAAATTGCTGACCTTCTGGACTGCTTACCATAGCTTCTTCCATTTTGTTGGCTTGCTTGTAGTCGGCACTCATGGCGTTATTGCCAGTTTCTCCGGTGGTAATGTTGGTGAAGTATGAGGTATAACCTACATCGTGACCAAACTTGTACTCAAACCAGAAATTTTTCATGTGAATAACAATGAAAATAAGTAAGATGGTTCCTAATAAACCCATAGACCTGCTGGTCCAATGGCTATTAGCAGCGCCGTCTTGTACAGCATACTTAACAGGTCTAGCCTTGTTGTTTTTCATTACCAACATAATTCCTTTGATGGCGTGAAAAATAATGCTGAAATAAAGTAAGTATGAAGTTACCTTAATGAGCGGATTGGTAGTCATAAATACTGCATAGGTATTGAACGACAATCCCCCATCAGATTTAAAGAGTTGCAAATTACCAATCATATGCACTACTAAGAAAGAGCATAAAAACAATCCGGTTAAGGCCATGATAAACTTCTGGCCAATTGAGGATGAAAACATTTTAATAACCCAGTTCATTCTTTATTATATTTAAAATTTGTGTGCGAATTTATGTTTCTGTTTAATTTGTTGTTGGCAAAAATGTAACATTTATGCACATTTGGCCGTATTTATATTAGGTCTAAATAAGATTTGTTTGCTATGTTAACTACTAACATCCTAATGATAAATTTTGTTTATCAATTGTTTTCTATAGGTAGAATTTTACAAAAAATGCAATTAATTTAAGGTTAGCATGAAAAATTGTTAATCTAATTAATTGTAAAATAAGTGTTTATGTATATTGACAATAGGTTCAAACCATAAAATAAAACAATTTCTTATTTTGGCACAAAGAAAATAACTGAACATATGAATAAATTAAAAATCATTTTTGCCCTTTTTTGTTTTGCATTTGCATTAAACTTAACCGCACAAACTCCTCCTGAAAGTGATGGTATAATTGGTGTTTGGGAATCTGGTAGCGGAAAAGCCAGAATCAATATTATAAAGTCTGGAAATTAATTTTATGGAAGAATAGTATGGCTCAAAGAACCAATCGACCCTCAAACAGGTAAACCAAAGTTGGATAAAAACAATCCTGATGAAACAAAAAGAAGCACTCCTCTTTTAGGTTACAGAATGTTGAGCAGCTTTGAGTTTAAAGGGGACAACCTTTGGGAAGATGGAACCATTTATGATCCAGAAAGTGGCAGCACCTATAATTGTAAAATTAACTTAGAGGACAATAATACCATGAATATCCGCGGTTTTATTGGTATTGCAGCTTTTGGAAGAACAGATGTTTGGAAAAGATTGGAAATTAAAAAGAAATAGAAACAACTTAGCTTTTATGGGCTAACTAAGTTGATTCCAATTTGGAAGTATAGCGGATTGGTTAAGGTATTTTCCATATAATATGCCTTATCAGAGCCTATAATTCTAAGGATATCTCCTTGATCTATATTAAAATTATAGCTCAATCTGTAGCCTACTTGTGCGCTAATCCAGATGAAATCTGTAATGGCTTTCTCAAAGGTAATACGAGGTCTGATTTCGGATCTGCGCAATTCCAAATCGTTATAGGCCGGATTATAATTCGCACCACTTGTACGATTTAACATATAGTAACTATTGCCTTCTAATTCATAGCCAAAAAATACCAATGTTCTAGGATTGAATGTTCTTCTAACTGCAAACCTTGATGGAAATAATGCTTCAATTCCCCACTTTCGATTTTGAAAAGTATGATTGAATAAAATAAGGGGTAAATATCCCTTAGCTCCTGGTCTGTAACTATGCGAAAAACCAATAGCTATCATCGAATAATCGTTCCTTTTCCAGCCATAAAATCCAGCGGCTGTTATCTTTGGTTTTAACAAATATTCACCAATTTTATCGTCACTTAAATTGTAATCTCCATTCGCATCAGCCGATCCAAAAAACAAAATAAAGTTCTTTTCATTGAGCGGTTTAAAAATAGTAGTGTTCAATCCCATAGTGGTTAAACCTCTATCTTTTAAATTATGGGTAACATAATTTGTTACAGTATGCGACCCCATACTGTAACCATTTCTCCAATAAGTTCCACCTAAGTTGATTAACCATTTGGTATTGGAAAGAATTGGCACATTTGCCACTAACCTTAAGCCACCAGATGAATTGATACTTGCATTTCCATCTTTTGTATTTGTACCTATTGCATAAGGATCAATATTGGTAAATTTGTGCGCACCTTGGTAATCATATGCCACTGTTATTAGCTTATTTGGACTTAATCCCAATACCTTTGAGGTGCAATAACGCTTGGCTCCATCTGCCATTCCCATTTCTGCAAATTGGCTGTAATCAATTTGTTCCTCTTGGGTAGAATCGGTTTGCGAGAATGCAT
>JBILVK010000029.1:0-28263 GCA_044370475.1 Bacteroidia bacterium | reverse complement strand
CAACAAGTCTCCAACCAAGATTTTTTCCCTTCCGTTTTAGTGGATTTCTATGTTAATTTGGATTTGCCACTTTATGCCGACTTAAACTTTCCAAATAACCATGTGTACGAAAAAGGGCAGGGGTATAAACAGCGCGGAGTTATCGTTTATAATACTGGATTCTCTGGTCCAGATCAATTTGTAGCATTCGATAGGTCTTGTCCTTATAAAGTGGATAGCACTTGCAGCGTAGTAAGCGTAGATAGCTCTACTTTGTTCTATAGGTGCGGACAGTACACAGGTGCTGGTGGCAAGTTTGTACCATGTTGCAACTCTAAGTTTGTGGCCAGCAATGGCGGACAAACAGAGGGTCCCGCAGATCGTCCCTTAAGGCAATATTATGTGTCTTTAAACGGAAGAATTTTACACATAACCAATACTCCCTTGTATTAGTTTATTGCTACTTTTCTGCCAATAAAATTTCCTTCGCTTTTTGAAGTTCGGCCAATTGCTCGGCGCTCACCTCCGGATAGCTTAATTTAAGTTTTTCAAACTCATAATAAATGAGTCCGCCTAAACAAAGCCTGGTAAACCACTTATCGTCTGCAGGCAATACATGCCAAGGTGCATAATCTGTTGAAGTGGCCTCAATCATGTCCTCATAGGCCTTTTGGTAATTATCCCAAAGCGCTCGTTCCTTAATATCGCCAACAGAAAACTTCCAGTTTTTCTTTGGATTGTCAATCCTATCAATTAAGCGCCTTTTTTGCTCATCTTTAGAAAGATGTAAGAAAAACTTTAAGATAATTGTTCCATTTTCTGTTAAGTTTTTCTCCCACCTATTTATTTGCTTGTAGCGCTTCTCCCAAAACTTTTTGTTGATGTCTTTTTCCGACTTTATTCCAGGTAATTTTTCGTTCATCAAAAATTCGGGATGCACCTTCGTTACCAATACATTTTCATAATGAGAACGATTAAAAATAACGATATCACCCTTACCTGGTAATTCTTTGTTATGTCGCCAAAAATAATCATGATCCAACTCTAAATGAGAGGGAGCTTTAAAGCTAGAAACCTTTACTCCTTGCGGGTTAAGGCCTGTCATCACATGCTTTATAGCGCCATCTTTGCCCGCAGTATCCATGGCTTGCAAAATAATAAGTACACTGTGTTTACTTTCAGCATACAACATGTCTTGCATTTGAGATAACTGAAGCAAGCCTTTGGCCAAGGCCTCTTCCCCTTCCTGTTTTGTTATTTTTTTTTCATCAAAATCGGTGTTGAAGTCCTTCAAATTAAATTTGCTTCCCTCTTTCACCATCAGAGATTTTAAATACTTCAGAAAGGCCTTATTGTTTGTCATACCCGTTTACATTGTTCCAAATTCCATCTCACCTGCATCATCCATTTCTTTAAGCTTCATTATTTGATCCAAAGCATCAGGCACTACATCGCTGCATATGGTTATAAAACTGTTTTTGGTTGCATTCTTAATAGCAAAATCAATGGCCTCAGTTTCTTTTTTAATAACAGTCACTTTTTTATTGGCATCTATTTCTGAAATGCCTTTAGTCATTAAATCAATAATTTCCTGCTCGGTTCGGCCACGTAAATTTTTATCTTGTCTGATGATAATTTCATCAAACATTTTAGCAGCTAGTTTGCCTAATGCAATAGTGTCCTCATCGCGCCTATCACCTACTCCTGCAATGATTCCCACATGGCGCGCTTCAATCTTATTCAACATTTCGGCGATGGCCTCAAAACCTGCAGCATTATGTGCATAATCTACCATTACCTCAAAATTTTTGAACCTAAAGATGTTCATTCTTCCTGGGGTTTGTGCCGGACCCGGAATAAAGGTTTGCAAAGCAATGCGCATGTCTTCAATTTTAAAATTGCGCACAAATCCAGCCAATAAAGTTGGCAATACATTTTGGATATTGTAGCTTGCTCTTCCACCAAAAGTAAGTGGAATACTTACGGCTTTTTCAACCCTAATTTTCCATGTTCCTTTACAGATAGTAACAAACCCATTTTCGTACATAGCTGCCAATCCGCCAGCTTTCATATGGGTTTGAACCAAAGGATTATTTTCATCCATGGTAAAGTACGCTACCTTGCATTTTAAGTCCTTGGCCATGGCAGCTGTATACTTATTGTCGGCATTTAATATGGTATAACCTCCAGGCAATACACTGTTGGGAACTACCGCTTTAACCCTTGCCAATTGCTCAATGGTATCAATGTCTTGCAGTCCTAAATGGTCCTCAGCAATATTGGTAACAATGGCCATATCACAATTATGAAATCCCAATCCAGAGCGTAGAATGCCTCCTCGGGCTGTTTCTAATACGGCAAAGTCTACCGTTGGGTCTTTTAATACAAATTCGGCACTTACCGGACCCGTACAATCGCCGCGCATCATGAGTTGATTTTGGATATATACCCCGTCTGTTGTGGTATATCCAACTTTGTATCCCATGGTTTTAACCATATGAGCCATTAGCCTAGTGGTAGTGGTTTTCCCATTGGTTCCAGTTACTGCAATTATGGGAATACGTGCACTTGTGCCAAGTGGATATAGCATGTCAATTACTGGCTCTGCCACATTCCTAGGCAATCCTTCAGCTGGGTCAATATGCATCCTAAAACCAGGTGCTGCATTTACCTCTAAAACAGCGCCGCCATTTTCTGTAATAGGAACACTTAAACTTTCGGCCATAATATCAATACCACAGATATCTAGTCCAATGATACGAGCAATTCTTTCGCACATAAAAACATTGTCGGGATGCACGTAATCAGTTATGTCGGTTGCTGTACCGCCAGTACTTAAATTTGCGGTAGGCTTGAGCCAAAATTCTTCTCCAGCTGGGAGCACACTGTCTAAGCTCAAATTATTTTTTTGAAGCATGTCCAAGGTAAACTCATCTACCTTTATGCTTGTAAGTGTTTTTTCATGTCCAAAACCTCTTCTAGGGTCAAGGTTTGTAATGTCTATTAACTCTTGAATGGTATGCTTGCCATCGCCAGTAACCGCAGCGGGCTTGCGTATTGCAGCCGCCACAAACTTATAGTTTATCACAAGAACCCTGTGGTCTAGGCCTGTTATGAAGCGTTCTACAATAACGCCTCTGCCGTATTTTTTTGCAGCCTCTAAACCTTTTAGCGCATCTTCCCAATTGCGAATGTTAGTGGTAGCACCTTTGCCATGATTGCCATCTACCGGCTTAGTAACAATAGGATATTTTACACTTTCTATGGCAGCCTCTAGACCCTCCTCCGTATAAACAATTCGTCCTTTGGGTACCGGAATTTGTGCAGCTTCTAAGAGGTTTTTTGTTTCCTCTTTATCGCAGGCAATGTCTACGGCAATGCTGCCTGTGGTGCTTGCAATGGTTGCCCTAATGCGGCGTTGGTTCACACCGTAACCTAATTGAACCAGTGAGCGTTTATTGAGCCTAATAAAGGGAATTCCTCTTGCAACGGCTTCGTCTACTATGCATCCGGTACTTGGACCTAACCTATCGTCTTCGCGTATTTCCCTTAAATTTTGGATGTCTTCTGTAAGGTCGTATGGCTCGCCATTGATGAGGGCTTCAACAATTTTAACTGAGGCTTTGGCTGTATATATGCCTGCTTTTTCTTCCATGTAGCTAAATACTACATTGTAAATGCCATGTTTGCCTGTTGTGCGGGTTCTTCCAAAGCCACATTCCATGCCTGCAAGGGTTTGCAATTCTAAGGCAATATGCTCAATTACATGGCCCATCCAAGTGCCTTCTTGTACCCTGCTAAAAAACCCACCTGGAGTGCCTACCGAGCACCTGTGAGAAAACATGCTTGGGAATAGGGCTTCTAGACGCTCCAAAAACCCATCTATTTTGTTGGTTGGCCTCTCTTCCATTTCTTCTAAATCGAGGCGCATTTGAATGAGTTTGTGGCGGCGTACGCTCCAATAATTTGGGCCACGCATTACTTTAATATCAAGTATTTTCATGGGAATATATGTTCGGTTGAATTTATCCACAATATAGGAATCACAATTGAAATTCAAAATTTTACCTCAACAAATTAAATCTTATTGCTCTTTGTTGTCATAATTATACAGTACATGAACAAATTGTGAACTTAAATTTGCCTTAATAAGAGCTAATCTTATCTTCGCAGCCCAACAAAAAAAAACGAAACATTGGAAATACCTAAAGGAAAGCTCATCTCTATTGGCGGAGCAGAGGATAAAGGAACAGATTTGGAGCAGGGCTTCATGCAACGTAATAGACTCAATTTTTTTGAATTGGGAATTCTAAAACGAATAGTTGATGAGGTTGGTGGTACAGATAAACGCATCGAAGTTATTACCACAGCCTCTTCTATTCCAGAAGAAGTGGGAGATAATTATGTAGGTGCGTTTGGCAAAATTGGTTGTGTAAATATTGGCATCATGCCCATTAGAAATAGGCAAGATGCCGCGCAACAAGACTATATCGATCGCATTAAGAGCTGCGATGGTGTTATGTTTAGTGGTGGTGATCAATTGCGTTTAACGAGCATTTTTGGTGGGACAGAAATCTACCAAATTTTGCATGATCGTTTAAACAACGAGAGCGAATTTGTTATTGCTGGAACAAGTGCAGGTGCTATGGCCATGAGCAATACCATGATTTACCAAGGCAAAAGTGATTTGGCGCACTTAAAAGGTGAGGTTAAGATTACAACCGGACTTGCTTTTGTTGCCAACGTTATTATAGACTCGCATTTTGATAAGCGTGGTCGTTTTAATCGTTTGGCTCAAGCCGTGGCAAGTAACCCTCAATGCACTGGAATTGGATTGGGAGAAGACACAGGTGTGGTAATTACCAAGGGCAATCAATTAGAAGTTGTAGGAAGTGGCGCTGTAGTTATTGTAGATGGCAAAGACATACAACATTCTAACATCACCGATATTTCTGAAGGTTCTCCTATTTCTATTGAAGGACTTAAGGTAAACATTCTGGTTAAAGGAAATGGATATTTGCTTAAAGAACGCCGCTTTCAAGAGCGTGTTTTAGAGCTTGCTTAATGCTTTTTTCTTCGTACATTTGATTTTATAATCAGATTGTTATGAGAAAAATAGGAATTCTTTTTATGTTGGCCTCTGCACAAGCAAATGCCATGGGAATTGCTGGAAAATCTGGCGATGAGTTATTATACCTCTATATCATTTTTATTGTACTTGCCCTTTCTTTTATTGGTCTAGACCACCTCATAAAGTTTGCTAAGCAAAAATTTCAGGACTGGAAATCACCCAAAGAAATTCCTCCCATGAATGAGTTAAATTAGGCATGAAGCCAGTTTAACCGAGGAGAATTGGCTAGGTATATTTTGGGCTGGTCAAACCTATGCAGCTTATGTTTTTCGATGGCATGTTGTATTCTGTTTACCCAGGTCATTCCCGCAGAGGAATAGTAGCCTTTATTAATCTCTAGCAACCAGATTTTGTAGTCTTTATTGCCTTTTAAATGGGCATAATAACTCTTCCGCTTAATAATGGTGCAAAAGTGCCCAAACGATGCTTCATCAGAGGTGTAACTCCTGTATACAGAAAAATAGTTGATTCCTTTTTTAGGTAGGTGGTTTGTTCCTTTGATGCCAAAATGATTTTTTAAAACCAAACAATTTTGGCTTCCCCCATGTCCAGATTCTATTAACGCAACCCCCAATATAATGCTTGCTGGTATTCCCGTTTTGTTTGAAAGACTCTGCGCAATGGGCGCATATTTTACTATATAAGAATTAGCCAAACTAGGACTGCCAGAAATTTTTGATGCATTTGTAGCACCAAGGCAAAGTGGAGTTAAATATAAATTTGCCATGAGCCAGAACGGAAGATGCTTCTGGGTTTTTCGGTATGTTGTTTCGGGTAATCTCAATTCTGTAGGAAAATAGAATCACCTTTCGCCTACAAAGGAAGATTAAAATAAGTTTAAAGCAATGCACACTCCAAGCGCAACTGTCTTATAAAGTATTCAAAATGAATTTATTAGAAATGTCAGGGTTTATTTGTAGATCGCAATTACAGGACTTTCACCTTCTTTGAAAGAAGCCCTATACATGCCATCCGAATTAAATGGAAGTTCAATATTCCCATATTTATCTATGGCAATTAATCCGCCTTCTCCCCCAAATTTCACCAATTTGTCTTTTACAACATAATCGCAAGCAGCCTGCAAACTCAAGCCTTTATACTCCATTAAGCACGAAATATCGTAGGCCACAACTGCTCTTATAAAATATTCTCCGTGACCGGTGCAAGAGATTGCACAAGTATTGTTATTGGCATAAGTTCCAGCCCCAATAATAGGAGTATCGCCTACTCTTCCAAAGCGCTTATTTGTCATACCACCCGTGCTTGTTGCAGCGGCTAAATTTCCATGAACATCTAAAGCAACTGCCCCTACGGTACCAAATTTTTTTTCCCCTTGTTCGGTTTTATCTGTATGATCCAACTGATAGGTATCGCTGTCTTTTACATCTTGCCATTGTTTGTATCTTTCGGCTTCAAAAAAGTATTCTTCAGACTCAAATTCACAGCCACATTGCTTGGCAAAAACTTCTGCTTCGGCACCAGATAAAAATACATGTCCCGATTTTTCTTTTACTAATTTTGCCAAAGCAATTGGGTTTTTAACCCTACTTATTCCACTCACGGCACCAGCCTCCAAGCTAAGGCCACACATAATTGAGGCATCCATTTCATGCGTTCCTTTATTGGTAAAAACCGCACCCTTCCCGGCATTAAATAATGGAAAGTTTTCCAAAGAAATTACTGCTGCTTCAACAGCATCCATACTAGTTCCACCTTTTTGCAAAATGTTTGAACCAAGCTCCAATGCGGTTTGCAATCCTTTACGGTATTGCAATTCTTTTTCATCTGTCATTAATGCAGGTAAAATAGTACCCGCTCCTCCGTGTATGGCAATCGAGAATTTCTTCATGGGGCAAATGTATTTTTTTTGAACCGAATACGTGTGAATAAAAAACGGGAGTCCTTTTTGCAAAGAACTCCCGTTTTAAACTATATAATTCTATTCTACCACTCGGCAGTAGGGTCGTACCTAAATACTTCACTCATCTCCTCTACCAATGGACCTAAATGTTCGGTATGTTTACCTATTCTTCCGCCAAAAACTGGATTCCAAGTTTCTGAAGCTGGAATGCTTAATCCTGCTTTTATTAATAGCGGAGTAATATTGGCCAACCATTTTTCTTGTAGGCTTTTTTCGCCTTCAAATACACCTTCTGCAACCAAGATTTCTTCATGGGTGCTTGGTTCAAACATACCTAATGCATAATTCCATGCATGGTTTAAGGCTGTTTGCATTTTGGTATGACTTTCTTCGTTGGCCGAACCTAATTTTACCACCCAAGTATTGGCATGAAATACGTGGTATTTCAATTCGCCTTTTACTTTTCTAGCTACCTTAGCAAGTGGCTCGTAGCTTGATTTTGCTAAGCCTTCAAACCTTAATTGGTCTGCATGGTCGTATAAGAAATGACGGATCAAACTAAAATCGTATTCGCCATTTGGTAACTCTACCAATTGTGAATTATGAAATTGGCTGGCATTTCTAGTGAAGGCAACAGTATCTGGCTCTTGCTCGCCTAAATCATTCAACAAAACAAAAAGCGCTTGTGATTGACCAATTTTATCTTGGGCCATACTGCTAAAAGAAATGTCTTCTTCTAAAATTGGACCTAAGCCTGTCCACTCACTGTTGCGGTGACCAATAATTAAAAGGTCATCGGCCATTTTATATAATAGTTCTTTAACTGCGTCTGTGTGATTCATGGTAATTGCTTATAATCCTTTTTTATATTTATTTATTTTGTCCATTACCTTGTAGCCACCAGCTTCGCGGTATTGTTTTTCTGGCACCGTATCAAAAATATCAGAATCGTCGTAATCTGTGGTAAACACATCGCGGGTTTTAACCACCCAAATATTTACGCTTAAACCTCTTCTACCATATTGTTCTTTGCCAAAAATAAGCGCCATTTCTGCATTTGGCGCATGTACTATCCCAACATGCATATGCTGGTCGCCGCGCTTCTTTTGGTGAAACACTTCATAGGTCTCCCATTGATCTAAATCTCTAAGAGGTTCAATTGGATTTTCTAATTCTATTTCCGCACGAGTTATGCGTGGATCGAGTGATTTTATCATGATAAATTAAGCTAATGGAACAATGTATTTTGATTCTGCGGTATTCAATGCTTCGCGTACCCAGCGACCTCTTTCCTCGGCATTTCTGCGAACTGCTAAGCGCTCTGCATTGCAAGGACCTCCGCCGTTAATAACACGCTTAAATTCATCCCAATCTGGCTCAGTATAATCCCATTTTCCTTCTGCATTTTTCTTTAGGTTTTCGTCTGGAACCGTTAATCCTAAGTCCCAAATTTTAGGCACATACATATTCAAGAATTGTTGACGCATATCGTCGTTACTTGCCATTTTAACTTTCCAACGCATGAGTATTTCTGTGTGGTTAGAAATTTTATCTGATGGTCCAAAGAAATGCATAATTGGAGGCCACCAACGCGTTAAAGCAGCTTGTACCATTTCGCGTTGTTTTGGTGTTCCAGTAGCCAATGTAACTACATTATCATGACCATATTTTAAGTGAAAAGACTCTTCTGTACAAATACGGTCTAAAGCCCTGCAATAAGGACCATAACTACCTTTGGCATTAGCCACCTGATTAATAATTGCACCCGCATCTATTAGCCAAGCAATGATGCAAGCATCTGCCCAAGTATACGCAGGGTAATTAAAAACATTGGAGTATTTAGACTTGCCAGTAATTAAATCGTTAATCATAGCCTCTCTGCTTTTACCCAAGGTTTCTGCAGCGCTGTACAACAATTGAGCGTGACCTACTTCATCTTGAACTTTTGCCATAAGCGCTAACTTACGCCTAAAACCAGGTGCACGGGTAATCCAAGTTCCTTCTGGCAAAGCACCAATAATTTCGCTATGGCCATGTTGTTCAATCATGCGAATTAATTGCTTGCGGTATTCTTTAGGCATCCAATCTTTAGGCTCAATTTTTTCGCCACGGGCGATACGAGCTTCAAATTCGGCTAATTTTTCCGGATCTTCATTTGCTACCATCATGGCAGCCTTGTCGTTAGGATCAATGTAAGCGTTTCCGTACATAATGTATAGTGTTATTTTTTTATTTTATAGAGTTGTTATTGTTTGCATCTATTCATTTGGTTCGAACCAAAAATGGATTAAATGATAGACAATAATTAAGGTTTATAGTTTGGGTCTGTAACAAATTTTTTACGCAATCCACCCATCACAAAATCGCTTATTTTTGTAGCAATTTCTTGAGGAGTCATATTGCCATCAACATGGTACCATTCGTTAATCCAATTTACACTACTTAGTATGCTAAGTACTGCAAATTTTTTATCTACGGCATCAAAGATATCCTCGTTAATTCCGTCGTCTATAATATGTGTAAACTCATTTTCGTAATGATTGCGCAATTGCATAAAATCTGCAAGAGGCTTTTCTGGTAAGCTTCTCCATTCTCTTAAAAATACAGCACTTTTGTCTATATCCTCTGTTATAATTTCTACGTGATGAAGAATGGCTTTGCGCAGTTTTTCTTCTGCATTAAAATAGATATCATTAACTTCTGCAATGGCAGCTAAGAATTTTTTCGCCATATCAAAGCAAATGATGTCTAGTATTTCCTCTTTAGATTTAATATGATGGTAAAGACTAGCTGCCTCAATATTAAGAGAATTGGCAATATCTCTCATAGAGCTAGCGTCGTAACCCTTCTTTCTAAAGAGTTCAGCAGCAGCAGAAATGATTTGGTCTCTGCGAATGTTTTTAGTTGATTCACCCATTGTAGACTAACGTTTGTTAGACAAAAATATTAAATCAAATGAATTATCCAAATTCTTTTTAAAGTTCTTTGTATCAAAAAGAAATAATAGTTATACGCCCAGAATAAAAACGCAGGGTATTTTATGCAAATTTGGCTTTAAGGATTTCCACTGCGACAAGGTTTTGGTTCGAACCGAACCTTTTTCTGAGCTCACATTGCAGGCAATACAAAGTTTAGTTTGGCCATTGCAATTGTTTATGAGTTCATCAAGTAACTGAATATTTCTATAGGGTGTTTCCATAAAAATTTGTGTAATGCCACGGTGAGCAAGGCTCTCGAGTTCTTTTATCTTTTTTATTTTTGGCACTTTATCTATAGGCAAATAACCAGAAAACGAAAATTGTTGTCCGTTAAAACCACTTGCCATGAGGGCCATAATCATACTAGAACCGCCGGGTAAGGGAATAACTTCGATATTTTTTGAATGCGCCAAAGAAACCAATGCCGAGCCAGGATCTGCAATACAAGGTAATCCAGCATCGCTAATAATGCCAGCATCATTTCCTTCTAAGGCTTTGATGAGGGCAGGTATTTCTTGTGTTTTGGTATGTTCATTTAACAACCAAATTTTGAGGTCCATTTGAGCATGCTCTAACTTCAATCTTTTAATGAGTGCTCTTGCTTGTTTCTCATTCTCAACCACAAAGTGTTTGAGGTGATGAACCATCCTTCTTACCATTTCTGCAATAAAATCGTCCGAATTATCCTCACTTAAGAAGTTCGGAATAAGGTATAATTTGCCGTAGCTTGATTCACTCATAATTTAAATAATTGATTACTTGATAGTTAAAACATTAAAAATAAAGGTTGATTTTTGAACATAAGCCCCTTATTTTCGCCGTTCTTAAAATATTACAATGGCAATATTAACAAAAATAAGAAACAGATCGGGATTAGCAATTGGCGCAGTAGGCATTGCACTTGGTTTATTCGTAGTTTCAGATGCACTAAATTCCTTTAGCGGTGGTGGAAGTTCTCAAACAAATAATGTGGGAGAAATTGATGGTGAAAGTATAGGCATAAAGCAATTCGATGATAAATTGAATTACAATTTGGATAATTTCCAAAAGCGTACACAGAACAACAATTTAGATGAGGCCACTCGTGGTCAGGTTCGTGATCAAACATGGAATCAGTTATTGAACGATTACATGATGATGAAAGAGTATGAGCAATTAGGACTTAAGGTAACTGAGGAAGAATTAGCTGATATGATTTATGGTAACAATATTCATCCTCAAATTAAGCAGTCGTTTACAGATCCTAATACTGGCATGTTTGATGTAAATAATGTAAAGCGTTATTTAAAACAAACTACTGAGGGTACAGATGAAACTGCAAAAGCACAGTGGAAAGAGTTTGAAGATTTCTTAATTACTGAAACTTTACAACGTAAGTATGCAAGTTTATTAAAGCGTGGTTTGTATGCAACAACGGTTGAAGCTAAGAATTTATATACTTCAAGAACTCAAACGAGTGAGTTAAACTTTGTGGCTTTATCTTATAATACTATTGCAGATTCTACAATTAAGCCTGAGGAGAGTGATTTAAAATCATACTTCAAGAAGAACATGCAGAAGTACAAAGAGCGTGAGAATTCTCGTAAATTAGAGTTTGTTGTTTGGGATTTTGCACCAACATCTGAAGATAGCGCAGTGATTCAAAAATGGGCTTTTGATCAAGTTGAGCAGTTTAAATCAGCAGATAATGATACCGCTTACGTTGATTTAAATAGTGATACCAAATTTGACCCAACTCCAAAGAAAAGAAGCGACTATCCAGCGTCGGTTCAGGCAAGATTGTTCCGCGATTCTGTTGGAACAGTTATAGGACCTGTATTTGAAAATGGAAAATATTCTTTGTATAAAATCTCTGGAACTAAGCAAGACAGTGTATTTAGCATGAGAGCTAGCCACATCTTAATTAGGGTGGAAGGTGCAACAGATTTAGATACTGCAAATGCTCAGAAAAAGGCAAATGATGTATTGGCTAGAATTCGTAAGGGCGAAGATTTTGGTGTTTTAGCAATGGAGTTTGGCACAGATGGAACAAAAGAAAAAGGTGGTGATTTAGGTTGGTTCCCAGAAGGTGCGATGGTAAAGGAATTTAATGATGCAGTAAAGAATGGCAAAAAGGGAGATCAATTTGTTTTGAAAACTCAGTTTGGTTTCCATGTTATAAAAATAACTGAAGACATGAGCAAGAAATTGGTTTGTGCAGGTATTGTTGAACGTTCGGTTGAAGCCAGCGAGAAAACAAGCTCTAGCGCATACAACGATGCCAGTCAGTTTGCTGCTGCTAGCACAAGTGCTGATGAGTTTAATAAGAATACAGAAGAGAAAAAATTAGTTAAGCGTGTGGCAGAATTTGTTCGCGAAACAGATAATTTCTTGCCGGGTTACAGCGAAGCACGCGAAGCAATTCGTTGGGCTTTTAATGCCAAAGTTGGTGATGTGAGTGAGGTTATGACTGTTGGTGGTGATAAATATGTAATTGCTACCTTAACCGTTATTCGTGAAAAAGGAAAAGCCACTTTTGAGGCTGCTAAAGAGCGTGTAACTGCAGATTATATTAAGGATAAGAAGGCTGAGCAGTTGATGGAAAATTTAAAAACAGCTATGGATGGTGCTACCACTTTAGATGCTGTGAGTAGAAAAATAAACCAAACTGTTACACCAATTGGTGCACAATCTTTTGAGAATGCTAGCATTCCTTATGTAGGTTTTGATAATACATTTGCTGGTGCAGTTTGTGGTACTACCGAAATGAACAAACTTGTGGGTCCGTTAAAGGGTGATGCTGCAGTTTATGCCTACCAAGTAAATAAAGTAACGCCAGCTCCTGCCTTGACAGATTTTACGCAACAAAAAGCAGAATTGTCTGGAAGCTTCCAACAAAGAGTTGAGTACGGATACTTTGAAATTTTGAAAGAGTTAAAGAATGTAAAAGACAATCGTTTCTTATTCTATTAAGATGTTTAATTACCTGTATGAGGGTTCGGGAAACCAAACCTTAGTTCTAATACATGGATTCTGTGAAAACAATACCTGCTTCAATAAGCAGGTATTGTTTTTTAAGGACCTTTACAAAGTGCTCTTGGTTGATTTACCAGGCTTTGGCCAAAGCAATGCACAAGTGGGCATTAGCATGGATGATATGGCTTTGGAGATAAAGCGGGTATTAGATTCTTTGGGTATATCAAAGTGCGTGATGATGGGTCATAGCATGGGTGGTTATGTGAGCTTGGCTTTTGCAGAAAATTACCCAAACTATTTGGCCGGGTTTGGACTCATTCATAGTGTAGCAACTGCCGATACCCTAGAGAGAAAGGATAAAAGAGACCAAGTTATTTCCTTTATTGAGAAACATGGTAAGGAACCTTTTATTAAGAATTTCATCCCAACTTTGTTTTATCAAACAGGTTTATTAAGCGATATTAAAGATGCAGTAGACCAAGCTTTGATTAGCAGCCAAACAGGCATTATAGAAGCAGCAAAGGCTATGAAAAATAGGCCAGACAGGTGCCATGTGCTAAGAGATGCGAAGGTTCCTGTGTTCTTTGGAATTGGGGTACATGATTCATTGATACCAGAGAAAGTAATGCTTGAACAATCAACATTTTGTAAGATGGCTAAAGTAGCTTACCTAACAGAATCTGGACACATGGGAATGACAGAAGAAGGGGATAAACTGAACCAAGAAATAGCAAGCTTTATGGACTTAATTGCCCATGCTTCTAATTGATTTCATTACAATCAACAAATCTTTTTCAATAGAATAATCCTTTGCATATAGGAAGTTTAACTTCTGTATGGTAACTGGGTTTAAGTGCTTGCCTCCTTGGGCATCTAGCGGACTTACAACCCCATTTCTGATATGTGGGAGTAATTTTATATTGTCGGCATTTGCGTAACCAACCCAAGTTTTTTGACCAATTAGAACATTAAAAATATTCTGGAAAAAATTGGTGCGGTGTTTTACAAGTAAAATTATTATCGGAGAAAGAATTGTTAGCAATAAACTGGCAGCTATATCAAACACACGCTTCTTTTGTTGCTCAAATGCTTTAGAAAGTTTGAGGTTAATTTCAATGGTATAGAAATCACCAGGGGTGTTTTTATTGTTACTTCCAATGATGAACAAACTTTCCTCTGGAACAATTTTATATAAAATATCTTGCTGACTATTGCTTCCCATCCACTCTATAATTTGGGAAGCGGCTAAATCCTTGCTACAAAAAATAATCTCCTCTACACCAAAAAATTGCACCAATTCACTTAGCTCAGAAACCTCTCCTAAGTAGTGGTTATCTTCCTTATTTGGTTCTACTGAAACATAACCGAGGTAATCACTTTTCGACTTAGATTTGATAAGTAAATCTTGCACACGTTCTACTTCACTTTTGTTGCCTACAATAATGGTCTTAAGGTGGCTTCCCATGGTAAAGCTTAAACGCCTGTATTTAGCAAAATAGAGCATCACCCTAATCATAAACGCGTCTACAATGGCAGCAAGTGCACCCAATAAAATGATAGCTCTAGAGAAGCGATAAGTTTCGCCTACAAAGGCATAAAAAACGGCAATGGCAATGGTTCCAAAGGCAATTCCCTTTGCTACACTTAAGAAAGTTTTGCGTTTATTAAAGGCTCCTGCTAGGTATAACCCAGCTATCCAAAGGAGGGTATAAATAATACTGTTAGGATAAACTACTTCGCTGGGATATGCTTCTGGTGTATCATACTTTAGGTTCGACCAAAAACTAACGATTAATGCTAAGCTGATGAATATGGCGGAAAAGTCTAAAATGGGAACAAATACTTTTGCGGCAAATCGACTCACAATGGCTGCAAATGCCCTTAAATAGATGGCAACATGAATGAGTGCAGAAAAATTGCGGGCATGCTTTTTTGAGTAGTGCTTTTCTGCAAAAATAACCATTGCCCTATAGAAAGTGAAGACAAAATTAACACTGGTTTTCTTAGTGCTTTCCCCTTTATAATGAATAATGGTTGTGTCTGGGAAATAGTAATTTTTAAAACCTACTTTATTGATGCAATAGCTTAGATCAATATCCTCGCCATACATAAAGTAATCTTCATCCAATAGTCCAACCTGCTTCAATACATCGTGTCTCAACATCATAAATGCACCAGCCAACACATCTACCTCGTGTATTTGATCCTGACTTAAAAATCCTAAATGGTATTTGCCAAATTTCCTTGATTTTGGAAACAATGCAGCTAATCCGCTAATTTTAAAAAAGGCAACTTCTGGGGTAGGTAAACCTCGCTTTGACTCGGGAAGAAATTTTCCAGAACCATCAATCATTTTTACGCCCACAGCACCCGCATCAGGGGTTTGGTCCATAAAACGGATTACTTTTTTAAAGCAATCTTCTTCTATTACCGTATCGGGATTCAATAACAAAACATATTTGCCTGTTGATTGACGAATGGCTTGATTGTTGGCTTTTGCAAACCCAACATTGTCCTTATTTTCAATGATTTTAACTTCTGGAAAAAGGCTACGAACCATATCGCAACTACCATCTAGCGAATGGTTATCAACCACAAATACCTCTGCCTCTAGGCCAGTACACGCTTTTCTAACAGCATGCAACGCTTGCTCCAGAAAATACTTTACATTGTAATTGACAATAACGACCGAAAGTTGCATAAATACGAGTTAACGAAGATAATGCTTTGTCTATTGTTTTACCAATAGCAATTCACGAATAACATTTTCACATTCAACTAGATTAATTTATCTCTTATGGGAAGTGGGTTAAATAATTTTATCAAAAGGGAGTGTAACTATTTCGAATTTGAATCGCTCAATGAAAAAATAAAGCAAAAAATATAATCTATGAAACTAGTAAATGCATTTATGTTGAACATGTTACTTTTAGGTGGCTTAAACTTTTCAACTTGCAAACAGGCCAAAGCAGACGAGCATCCCCAATTAGAAACCCAGAAAATTATCTCCACCGAAATAAAGAAAAAGCTCTCTTTTCCAGATGAGTTGCTGGGTCAATCTATCAACGAAAGGGTAATCATTGAATTTAAATTGAGTCAGGATAAAAAAATTGAAATTATTGGAATTGAAGCCAAGAATCCAATTCTAAAGTCTCATATTACCAAGCAATTGGGCTTAGTTGAAGTGGCAGATGCCGAAGGCTTAAAGGGCCGTGTGTTGCAAATTTCTGTTCTCTTCGTTAATGAAGCTCCTTAATAGTCTTATTACAGCTAAAATGGCTCTTTCATTTGGCCGCAATAATTGCTATTATTGAATAGTGAATTGGACCAAAAGTATATTTTCTTTTTTTCTCTGTCTGAACCTATTCCATGCAAACTTATGCATGGCTCAGGTTCCGAATGAAGTGCTTGTAGACAAAATGGATTTGGTTCAGGCCGATTCTGGAAGATTTGGTTTTAGCATATACAATACCAATTACATGCGCAATACAGAGTACTTTAACCCCATTGAGGAAGGAAGAACTTTGTTTGGGTACCAAGTGCAACCTAGCCTTTTTTACCAAGTAAATTCTGTAGTTAAAATTGAAGCGGGACTATGGTTGCGTCATGATTTTGGAGGCAATAATCCTTATACAAGCGCAGTTCCAACTTTTAGGTTAAAGGCGGCAAACGCCTATTCAGAAATTATCTTTGGAACCCTCGAAGGGGCTTTAAGTCATGGCATGTTAGAACCTATGATGAACATTAATTCTGTGATAGAAAACAGAATTGAAAATGGGTTTCAATACAAACTTAATTTGAAGAAAATTAAACTCGACACTTGGATAAATTGGGAGAACTTTATTACCCAAAATGAATTTGATAAGGAACGTTTTACTGCAGGGGTAAATGGAAAATTTGCATTGGTAGATAAGCCTCAGGGGAAATTATATGCTTACTATCAATTGATGGTTTCGCACCAAGGCGGGCAAATAGATACAGATACCATAAGTCCGTTTATGATGCAAATTAACCAGGCCATTGGACTTACGTTTGAGCGAAAATTAGGTGTTAAGGATAGGGTCCTGGTGTTTGATATTGCCTTGCTAAATTATAACGAAACAAGTGATAGTAAAATGTATCCCGAGACCAAGGGTAATGGGTTTATGGGGAATGTGTTATTGCGTTTAGGAGCAAATAATTTTCAGCTGAGTTATTGGAATGCGCAAAATTTTATTGCACCTCGTGGGACATCTATTTATCAAAGTGTAAGCACCTATGACCCGCTTGTTTATGAAAAAAATAGACAGCTTTTGTTTGTGAGATTTATCCATAATAAAGCGCTCTTTCATTCGCCTATTGTAGCGTCTGCAAGGGTTGAGCCAGTGTACGATTTGAACAATGGCATATTTGATTTTAGCTATTCCCTGTACTTAGTTTATAGGGGAAATTGGAGCTTTAAGAAGTAATTATTTCTTCTGCTGTAATTTTTCCCGAATGCAAACAAAGAGGAATTCCTCCTCCTGGATGAACACTACCTCCGCAAAAATATAATCCCTTTATTTTATTGCTAAAATTGGGGTGTCTTAAGAATGCAGCATTTCTGTTGTTGCTCGAGTTTCCATACAATGAGCCTCCATAACTAGAGGTCCTTTCTTCAATTAACCTTGGGTCTAACACCGATTCATTTTCTATCAAATCTTCGATGGGTTGGTTTAATTGTCTGCTGAGTTTAGTGAGGATGTTTTTTCTTGTAACAGCAATCCAATTGTCCCAATCTTGCCCAGAATTAGGAGGTACATTCACCATCACAAACCAGTTTTCGCAGCCTATAGGCGCATCGCTTGGCAAATACTTGCTACTTATGTTAACATATATCGTTGGGTCATTATACAAGCTGTTTTTATTGAAAATATGCTTGAATTCCTCCTCATAGTTTTTGCTAAAAAATATATTGTGAAGATCGAGTTGAGGAAATTGTTTTTTAATGCCCCAATAAAATATGATGGCAGAGGAAGATTTTTCTTGCGCAAGTGTTTTTTCTGGTGCCTTTTCTTTGGGCAGTAATTTCCTATAAGTTGGATAAATGTCCATATTTGAAATAACCAAATCAAATGGATGCATTTGGCCATTTATTTCAACTCCAATTGCTTTCTTATTCTCAACAATAATTTGTGATACTTTTTGATTGAAATGAAATTTTACTCCGAGTTTTTTTGCTGCTTCTACCAAGCTATTGGTAATTTGAATCATTCCATTTTTAGGAAAAAAAGTTCCAATATTATGTTCCAGATGAGGTATCATGTTGAGTATACCTGGCGCAGTGTATGGGTTTGAACCATTGTAAGTTGCAAATCGATTAAAGTATTGAACCAGACGTGGTTCATTTAATTCACGTTGGTTTTGCTCATGCATCGTTTCAAACAAGTTGAGATTGGGAATGGCAGCAATTCCCCTTATTGTTTTTAAGCTTAAATAGGTCTTGGCTTTGTGTAGGCTAGATTCTAAAAATAATGGGGCAGTTGCATCGTATTTTTTCTGAGCTTTATGAAGATAATTTAAGACAATTTTCGGGTTAATTTTCAGTTTAGACGAAAGTTCTTCGGCAAATTTTTCTTTGTTGTGGTAGGCAATCAAGTTAAGGCCATCTTCATAGAAATAGTGGCAGCCTTTTTCTAATTTGATATAAGGGAAATCGGTTTCAGTAAGTCCGGCTAATTGTATGGTCTGAACCAATAAATTGGGCATGGTAAAAAGTGACGGACCTGCATCAAACCTATACTCGCCTTGGGTAAATTCACTTAATTTTCCGCCTGGATAAGTATTTGCTTCAAACAGGCTAACTTGATGTTTTGCATGGGCTAAATGAATTGCAGCAGAGAGGCCCGCAATACCCGACCCAATTATGGCAATATTTTTTTGATTCATTAATTTAATTCAATTTGCACTGTTTTTTTTGCAATTGTAAAACTTTATCCAAAATAAAACCTTTATTAATCTACTTACCTATATGTTATGCGCATTTTACTGAAAAAAGCTCTCTTAAGCACCTTTTTAGGCTTATTTGTTACAATTTCCTTGTATTCACAAAATGTGGGTACTATCACCGGAGTAGTGTTAGATAAAAACACTCAAGAGGCTTTGATTGGTGCTACCGTTGTTTTAGAGGGCACAAATTTGGGTGCACAAACCGATGCAGATGGAAAGTTCCAAATAAGGAGCATTCCGCCTAAATCATATAATATCAAAATTAATTACGTTGGTTATCTGCCAAAGGTTTTATACAATGTTGTTGTTACAACAGGGAATATTCAGACATTTAATATTGAATTGGAACCTGAGTCTAAAAAGCTAAATGAAGTGGTTGTTCAAACACGCAGTTTTGGCAAGAAGACAGAAACGCCACTCTCTATTCAGAGTTTAACCGCAGAAGAAATTAGAAGTAATCCAGGGGGTAATTTTGATATATCAAAAGTGATTCAAGCTTTGCCTGGAGTTGGCGGAAACACTGGTGGCGCAAGTTTTAGGAATGATATTATTATTAGGGGTGGTGGACCAAATGAAAATGTTTTCTACCTTGATGGTATTGAAATTCCTGTAATCAACCATTTCTCAACACAAGGCAGCTCTGGAGGTCCACAAGGGATATTAAATGTGAGTTTCATTCAAGATGTAACTTTGGCCTCAAGTAGTTTTGGGGCAAGAGCAGATAATGCACTTAGTTCGGTTTTTACCTTTAAACAAAAAGATGGCAACTCAGAAAGATTACAAGGTAACCTAAGGTTAAGTGCTTCAGAATTTGCGTTGACCTTAGATGGACCCTTGAGTAAAAATACCACTTTCCTTGCTTCGGCGCGCAGAAGTTATTTACAATTTTTATTCATGGCTATTGATTTGCCTATTCGTCCAAACTACTGGGATTTTCAATATAAAACTACCACCAAGATAAACGATAAAACAACCTTAACCACCTTGGGCGTTGGAGCCATAGATGAGTTTAGTTTTGCAGTTCCAGAAGAGTCGAGTCCAGAAAAGGAGTATATTTTAAGGAATAGCCCCAATATAAATCAGTGGAATTATACCATTGGTGCCATTGTGAAAAGGAGAATAACCAGGGGTTTTATAAACATTTCTGGAAGCAGAAATATGTTTAACAACCAGCTCGACAAATTTGAAGATGGCAATACTGGCGATGAAAACTACAGGACTTTAAAAACCAATTCTCAAGAAATAGAAAATAAGTTCAGAATAGATGTGAACCAATACTTAGGTAAATGGAAGTATTCTTATGGAGGAATGTTTCAATATGTAAAGTATAATAACCAAACGTTTAATAAGATTAGCAATGGAGTTTACGATACATCGGGTAACCTTATATCTCCTCCTATTACCATTAATTTTAATTCTGCCATTGAATTTTTTAAGGGCGGATTATTTGGAGAGATTTCTAGAAGGATGTTGAATGATCGTTTAAATATTAATATAGGTCTTCGCACAGATGTTAATTCTTTTACTACTACAGGAATGAACCCATTGAAAACGCTTTCACCAAGAGTTTCTGGAAGCTATGCGCTTACAGAAAAATGGTCTGTAAATGCTACTGTTGGAAGGTA
This sequence comes from Bacteroidia bacterium, assembly GCA_044370475.1. GTDB lineage: Bacteria > Bacteroidota > Bacteroidia > UKL13-3 > UKL13-3 > B1. The sequence continues at coordinate 7,767 of JBILVK010000029.1, read as the reverse complement.
TTTTAAAGTGCCTATTTATACCATATTAGGCTTTAAAGATAATGCAGGAGAGTTTGTAAATAGAGACAACGAGTATATTGCATCAAACCATTATGTGGCGGGTTTTGAGTATTTGCCAACTAGTTCTACCCGCATTACGGTTGAGGGTTTTTACAAGCAATACAGCAATTACCCTGTTTCAACTTATACTGGAATTTCTTTGGCAAATTTGGGAGCAGATTTTAACAGTTTAGGTAACGAAAAAACACTGTCAACAGGCAAAGGACGTACCTTTGGATTTGAGTTTTTTTTTCAACAAAAGCTAAGCAAAAATTTATTTGCAACGCTATCCTACACTTGGTTTGTTAGTGAGTTTTCTGGCATAAACAATGTCTTAACGCCATCTGCTTGGGATAATAGAAATTTGGTCTCAGCTATTGTAGGATACAAGTTTAAAAAAGGTTGGGAGCTAGGCCTTAAATACAGGTTTGCAGGTGGAGCGCCATACTCTCCTTTTGATATGGATGCCTCAAGGTCAAATTACCTTACCACAGGCTCTGGGGTCTTAGATTATTCTCAGCTTAATACAATTAGGGTAAGTCCTTTTCAGCAGTTGGACTTACGCGTAGATAAGAAAATTAATATGAAGCGAATTACGCTCGACTTCTTTATCGACATCACAAATGTGTTATTAATAAGCTCTGAGTCATTTCCAAATTACACCTTCGAAAGAACAAGTGATAACAGTGCTTGGAAGTCAACCGATGGCAATCCTGTACAACAAAACGGTTCTAATGCCATCCCATTAATTTTACCCAACGCAAGTAATACTGTAATTCCTACCTTTGGATTTATTCTGGAGTTTTAAGATTGGTTAAAAGAAGCAAATGAAAAAGGTAATTGTTATAGGTTCTGGAGTGGCAGGATTATCTGCCGCCAGTTATTTAGCTAAAAGCGGTTATAAGGTTACTATCCTTGAGAAAAACAGTCAGGCAGGCGGCAGGGCCAGACAATTTAAAGAGGCTGGATTTACGTTTGATATGGGTCCGAGTTGGTATTGGATGCCCGATGTTTTTGAAAAGTTCTATCAAGATTTTGGTCATACTACTTCAGATTTTTATGAGCTCATTAGATTAAGTCCGAGCTATAGAATTATTTCAAAAGAAGGCGAAGCAGTGGATATCCCTTCTAACATGGGTGATTTGGAGGAGTTGTTTGATAAGTTTGAGCCTGGTTCTTCTGTTAAGCTTCGTTCCTTCCTAAAAGAAGCAAAATATAAATACGAGGTAGGCATTAATGATTTGGTGTATAAGCCCAGTTTAAGTTTATTAGAATTTGCAGATGTAAGGTTATTAAAAGGACTTATTAAAATGGATGTGTTTAGCAATATGCGCAAGCACATTCACAGTTTATTTAAGCATCCATTTTTACAAGAATTGTTAGAGTTCCCCGTCCTTTTTTTAGGAGCCCTGCCTCAAAACACACCGGCTTTATATAGTTTAATGAATTATGCCGATATGCAATTAGGAACTTGGTATCCGCAAGGAGGTATGTTTAATATCATTGAAGCATTTTCTAAAGTTGCCATTGAACAAGGAGTAGAAATCGTTTTGAACCAAGAGGTGCTGCAATTGGATTCTGAAAAGGGATTGGTTAAGCGGGTAATAACTCAAGACAATTCTTATGAGGCTGATATTGTAATTGGTGCTGGCGACTATCACCATCTAGACCAGGTTATTTTGAAGCCTGAGCAACGAAGCTATTCTGAAGCTTATTGGGACTCTAGGAAATTGGCTCCTTCTTGTTTAATTTATTACCTAGGGATAAACAAAAGGGTAGGGTCTTTGCTACATCATACTCTTTATTTTGATACAGATTTTAACCTTCATTCTAAGGAAATATATACTACTCCAAAATGGCCTGAAGCCCCTCTTTTCTACGTATCTGCTCCATCTATCACAGACCCAAGTGTGGCTCCGGAGGGGATGGAGAATATTTTTATTTTGGTGCCAATAGCTCCTGGATTATCTGGAGATACGGAGGAATTAAGAGAGCAGTATTTGGCAAAAATCCTCAAAAGGATTGAAGCACAAACAGGAGAGTCTTTGGCAAGCCATATAGTATATAAAAAGACCTATTCGGTGAGCGACTTTAAAAACGATTATCACGCCTTCAAGGGCAATGCATATGGGTTAGCTAATACTTTGGATCAGACCGCCATATTGAAGCCTAGTTTAAAAAGCAAAAAGTTGAAAAACCTGTTTTTTGCTGGTCAATTAACAGTTCCAGGGCCGGGAGTGCCGCCAAGTATTATTTCTGGTAAGGTAGCTGCTAATCAGGTAGTAAAAGAATTTAAGATTGATTGATTGTAAAAAACTGCTAAAAATTTAGGGTGCTTTAAAACAAAATGAAGCAAATTGGGATTTATACTATACTATTTGTGGAAATTAACCTATTTTAGTCCTTTATATGAAAGCATTATTTGACAAAGTTTCGATTCAAAACAGCAAGGTGCTTACACAAACCTATAGTACCTCGTTTAGCATGGGCATACGTTTTTTGGCCCGTAGGTTTCAGAATCCTATTTATGCCATTTATGGTTTTGTGAGGATTGCAGATGAAATTGTTGATACTTTTCATGGATATCCTAAAAAAGAAATGCTTGAAGAGTTGTCGCAAGAAACCTTTAAGGCCATTGAGCGTGGGATTAGTACCAATCCAATTATTAACAGTTTTCAGGAAGTTGTAAATATTTACAAAATTGACCATTCCAGCATCAAAACTTTTTTGAAAAGTATGGAAATGGACTTGGATCAAAACAATTATACGCAAAAGGGCTATGAGGAGTATATTTTAGGTTCTGCTGAGGTGGTAGGGCTCATGTGTTTGAGGGTATTTACCGAGGGTAATAATGACATGTATGAGAGTTTAAAACCGAGTGCGATGAGACTTGGTTCTGCCTTTCAAAAAATTAATTTTTTACGTGATTTTAAGGCCGATAAAGAAGGTTTGGGAAGAATTTATTTTCCTCAATTGCAATATAAAAAGTTTGATGATGCCACAAAGAGAGAAATTGAGGCAGATATTTTTCAAGACTTTGAGTTTGGATTTGAAGGCATAAAGAAATTGCCTAGAGATGCACGATTTGGGGTTTATGTTGCCTATATCTATTATTCGCGTTTGTTAAATAAAATTATGCAAATGCCTTCTGAGGCAATATTGGAAGACAGAATTAGAATTAGTGATAATCAAAAGTACGCCTTGTTTTTTGGTTCATACCTAAGACACAGCTTAAATCTTTTATAAGTTTTTCTTATGCTTCTATTTTTGCTTTATTTTTTAATGCCCTTGAATGTATTGTCTGATACCGATATTATAAAGGTTCGCACTCAATATTATTTGGCAATTGAGAACGAAAAAGAAGCTAAAAATTTAGAATCTTTGTTAAGTGGCATTCACCCTAAATCAACAACCCTTGTTGGGTACGAAGGTGCCTCAAAAATGTTGCTGGCCAAACATGCCTTTCTACCTACCCAAAAATTTTCTTATTTTAATAAGGGTAAGCAAATTTTAGAGGAATCAATTGCCAAGGAACCACAGAATATTGAGCTGATTTTTTTAAGATATGGAATTCAAACTACTTGCCCTTCATTTCTTAAATACAATCAGAATCTTGAGAGAGATAGAAAGATGCTCATTGCGGAGGTAAAGGCTATTAAAGATAGAGACTTGAAGAATAGAATTCTAACTTTTTTAATTACCAAATCTAACTTAAGCGATGCTGAAAGGAGTATGATTCAATGAGCATTGAAATGGTGATTTTGGTAGATGAAAACGACCAAGAAATTGGGTTGATGGAAAAGCAGGAGGCGCATGAAAAGGCGCTTTTGCACCGTGCTTTCTCAGTGCTTGTTTTCAATGATAAGGGAGAAATGTTGTTGCAACAAAGGGCTTTTGAAAAATATCATTCAGGAGGTTTATGGACCAATACCTGTTGTTCGCATCCAAGGCAAGGAGAGACTACAGAAGAGGCTGCTCACCGAAGGTTGCAGGAAGAAATGGGCTTTGATTGTGTCTTGAATTTACACCAGACTTTTATCTATAAAGCACCTTTCGACAATGGTCTTACAGAGCATGAGCTCGACCATGTTTATATTGGGCAATACAATGAAGACCCGCATTTTAATGCATTGGAAGTAAATAGCTTTCAGTGGATTAGCCTGGATGAACTCAATGACCAACTCAAGAATAAACCTGAGAAATTTACGGTTTGGTTCAAGATGATTATGGACAATTACATCCACTTGCCTTAGCATTCCCTTTATTGGGGTTTCGTTGTTTATACAAAAAAGCTTAGATTTGTGCCTTATGAGTGTAAGGCAAGAGAAGTTTGCGGGTTTGATTCAGCAAAATTTGGCGGATATTATTCTTCGTCACCCAGAGTTTGTGAACAAAGAATTTGTAACCATTAGTAAGGTTGAAATATCGCCCGACTTAGGTTATGCAAAGATTTTTCTGAGCATGATTAAGGTGAAGAGTCGCGAGAATTTGTTGAATATTGTGACCTTGCATGGTCCGCAAATTAGAAAGCAGCTTGCTGGAAAAATTAGAAACCAGGCGAGAATTGTACCTGAACTCACATTCATTATAGACGATAGCCTAGATTACGTATTTCGCATGGACGAAATATTGAAAAAGGTTGCTGAAGAAGACGAAAGAAAAAGAAACGATAACCAATAATTACTTGAACTCCCATCATGAATTACGATCCAATAAAAAAAGACCTCGGAATTGTTTTTAACCAGAATACTTTTTTACGAAAAGTATTTTATTCAATGTTAGATTTATTGTTACTGCGCACCTGGCATGTTCATCGCGAGTTGAAGCAGTGGATGAAAACCAATTCATCTGCCCGCATTTTGGATGCTGGTTCTGGATTTGGACAGTATAGTTTTTACATGGCAAAGCGCAGTAAACTATATGTAATTGATGCAGTAGATGTAAAAGAAGATCAAATTGCCGATTGTAACCAATTTTTTAAAAAATGTGATTTAGCTAATGCTACTTTTTCTTTTGGCGACCTTACAAAGTCAATTGCCAAAGACAAGTATGATTTGGTGATGTGTGTAGATGTAATGGAACATATTCTTGAAGATGTTACCGTATTTAAAAACTTTCATGAAGCCATGAAACCAGGTGCCATGCTGCTCATTTCTACGCCTAGCGACCAAGGTGGCAGTGATGTGCATGAAGAAACAGGAGAGAGCTTTATTGGAGAGCATGTAAGAGATGGTTATCCTGTAGAGGAAATGGCTGAAAAGTTAAAATTGGCTGGGTTTTCTAAATTCGAAATCCTATACAGTTATGGTTCTCCAGGCAAAATTGCTTGGCGCTTAAGCATGAAATACCCAATGTTGATGTTAAACACCAGCAAGGTGTTTTTTATCCTAATTCCATTTTACTATATCCTTACTTATCCATTTAGTTATTTTTTAAATTGGATGGATACCTACACCAAACATAAAACGGGCACAGGCTTGATAGTGAAGGCTTGGAAATAGTATTCACCTATTTTGAATCTACCTTTTAAAATAGCAGCTCGGTATTTCTTTTCGCGCAAAAAGCGTAGTGGTTTTAATGTAGTTTCTCTGATATCCTATATTTCCTTGTTGGGGTATGCTGTTGGCGCAGCTGCCTTGTTAATTGTGCTTTCTGTCTTTAATGGTTTTGAGGGTTTATTTACCCAGATGTACTCAACTTTTGATGCGGATTTGCAAATTTTGCCAGAAAGTGAAAAGAGTATTTTAATAAAGGATTTACCCATCAATGAAATTCGTTCGAATGAATGGCTAAGTGGCGTAACGGCAGTATGGGAGGAAAACGCACTTTTAAGGTATAACGGAAAGCAAACCATTGCTACCATTAAGGCTGTTGACGAGAATTATTTGCTCACCAATCCATTAGACAGTAACTTATTGCGAGGTACACTATTGCTGCAAAATGGAGATACATCTTTTGCAGTGGTGGGACAAGGAATCGGGTATCAATTGGGCATAGATCCAGACGACCAATTTCATTATTTGGGTATATACCTGCCTAAAAAAGGTAAGGTAGACATGTTAAATCCAGAAGGAGCATTTGCTCATGGATTGGTGTTTCCAGTAGGCATAATTGGGGTTCAAGAAGAGGTAGATAATAAATATGTGCTCCTTCCTTTAAGTTATGTATTTAAGCAGATTGAGGATAGCAGTAGCATTAGTCACCTTGAAATAAGGTTAAAGCAAGGGGTGAATTCTGCAGATGCGAAAGTAGCATTGCAAAAGCTATTGGGGCCAAAATTTGTTATTAAAAACCGATTTGAACAAAGGGAGAGTTTCTTTAAAGTGATGCAATCAGAAAAAAGCATTTCCTATTTTATCTTAGTATTCATATTGCTCATTGCTGCCTTTAATACCATAGGTTCTTTGTACATGTTGGTGATAGAAAAGAAAAAGGATTTACATATTTTCTCTACCTTAGGTTTAACCCCCAATAAGGCAGCCTTCATATTTGTTTATCAAGGATTATTTATTGCTGTGGCTGGCGGTGTTCTTGGGCTGATCCTAGGACTTGGCGTATGTTGGGGGCAACAGGAGTTTAAATGGTTGGCGCTGCAAAGCAATGGAAGTGCTATGATAAGCGCTTATCCTGTAATTGTAAAATGGGAAGATGCTGTTTTGGTTTTTTTAACCCTGTTGTTTATGGGGATTTTTACCTCACTCTATCCTGCAAAAAAAGCAAGAGAACTTATCTTAGATAGCTATTAGTTTTCTTTATAAACTACTTCTAATAAAGTTTGACCAACTGCCTTTAAGGTATTTCTATCTATAGCATTTAGCTTGTCGTTTACCGTATGCCAATGAGCAGGAAAGCCCGTATTGGTGCTCTCTGAATAATGAATGATATCTATGGTAGGAATATTGGCCAGTTCATTGATATATTTATGGTCGTCTGTAATAAAGCCACCTTGGTAATAATAAAAGTAATTGTTGTATCCCAATTGGATTGCTTGGTCCCAAACTTTTCTTAACACGGGTTCTGCATGTTTCATGCTAAATCCTTCCCAAATAAAACGTGCATTAAATCCACCCACCATGTCTAACAATATTCCATAATTAGCATTGTAACCTGGTTTATGTTTGTTTTTTGACCAGTATTGAGAGCCTAAACAATAGGTATCTCCGCCAAGGTCAGATTTGCCTAAATCTTCTGCATCCAAGCAAATAAAATCAATGCCAATGCTTGGCTTGTCCTTTGCCATGATACGGGCCATTTCTAGCATAACTGCTACGCCACTTGCACCATCATCTGCGGCATCTATTGCAGTTTGATGGTTACTTGGATTTGGATCATTATCTGCATAAGGTCTGCTGTCCCAATGGGCGCAAATGAGCACTCTTTTTTTTGCTTCTGGGTTAAAGGAGGCAATGATATTTCTAATTTGTAATTTCTTTTTATCCCAATTAAGAACCGTTGCTTTTTGCTCTATTACCTCATCTGCATATTTTTTAAACTCAGAAGTAAGGTAATTGCCACAAGCAGTATGCGCCTCGCTGTTGCATACTCTTGGTCCAAAAGAAACTTGTTTTTCAATGAAAAGATAAGCAGAGTCGGCATTAAAATTTGGACTCACTTTTTGGTAAGTTTCGGTCACAGGTTTAGTTTCTGGGCTTTGCTTTTTTTTAGGAGCTTCGTTACAACTTACCAAAAAGCCAAGGGCCATTGTTGAATATAATAGGAGCGATTTCA
>JBILVK010000230.1:0-2785 GCA_044370475.1 Bacteroidia bacterium | reverse complement strand
TTCATTGGGGTAAAATTAAGTAATTAGCGCTTTAAAACACTCACCATAGGTGTAATTTAATTTTTAGCAAACGAACAAAATCTTTTTTCACTGGTCAATTCTTCTATATTCGCAAATCAAGTGTTTGTTATGAAAATAAAATTTGTAGTTCTGTTCTGTTTGGCAACATTGGTTGGTTCGGCCCAACATTCCTTTAACAGTTACTTAAAAGATGCAACCACCTATAGGGAGCACTCTTTGGACATTGTTAAAATGAAGCTTGAGGTGAGTTTTGAGCCCGAGAAGGGATTGGTTAAAGGAAAGGTTAGCCATCAAGTTAAGGTGATTCAAAAGCGTGTTGATTCGGTGTTTTTTGATGGTCCAGGTATCAGTATTGTTTCTGCTACACTCAATGGTGCAAAATTACCTTATAGAATGGTTCCTGCAGGAATTTGGGTGAAACCAGAAACTGCCATGAAATGGGATCAATCTGCTGAGATTGTTTTTACTTATACCGCAAAACCGCGCAGGGGGATTTATTTTATTGGATGGAATATTCCTGAACCAAAAGTGGCTGATGCATTTGCTGTGCGTAAGCAAATATGGACGCAAGGGCAGGGTATTGATAATAGGCAATGGATACCCATGTATGATGACATGAATGATAAATTTATCACTGAAACGGTCATCACTTTTGACAAAAACTATCAGGTATTAAGCAATGGGAAATTGCAAAATAAGAAATCAAATAAAGACGGTACTATCACTTGGCATTATGCCATGAGCAAGCCCCATGCGGGATACTTGCTTATGCTTGGAATAGGAAAATATGCAGTAGCCACTGCAAAGAGTAAGAGTGGTGTTCCACTTCAATTCTGGTATTATCCAGAATTTGCAGATAGGCTTGAACCAACTTTTAGGTATTCTGCTCAAATGGTGGATTTTTTAGAAGAGCAAACGGGTATTCCTTATCCTTGGGAAAGCTATAGTCAGATAATGGTTCAAGACTTTTTATATGGTGCCATGGAGAACACTACGGCAACCATATTTGGCGATTTTTTTAATGTTGATTCAAGGGCCTTTGTTGACAGAAATTATGTGAGTGTAAACTGTCATGAATTAACGCATCAATGGTTTGGTGATTATATAACAGCGAGAGATGGCAGAGATGCTTGGCTCCAAGAAAGTTTTGCTACTTATTTTCCTAAGCAGTTATCTAAGGTATTAGATGGACAAGATGAATGGAATTGGCAAAGAAGGGCGCATCAAAATTCTGCGATGGATGCTGGCAAGAAAGATAATATTGGCGTGCGTGTTACAGGCGGTGGAACTGCAAGGGTATATCAAAAAGGCTCTGCTGTAATTAGCATGTTGGAGTATGTTTTAGGCGAGGAACAATGGAAGCGCGTATTAAATGTGTACCTTAAAAATCATGCTTATGGTAACGTTGAAACCAATGATTTGCAACAATCTATTAAGGATGTTTTAGGGCTTAATTTGGATTGGTTTTTTGATGAATGGATATACAAAGGAGGGGAGCCTCATTACAGCGTTCATTACGAAGATTTAACCTATAAAAATGGCAGTAGGGGAATTGAAATAGCCATTGAACAAATACATAAAATGGATGAAGTGGTGCATGCTTTTAAAATGCCTATTGTAATAGAAGTTCACTTTACGGATGGTTCATCTAGATCTGTTAATGAGGTAATTGAGAATGAATTTGAAGTGGTTAAATTAAATGATATAGGTAATAAAAAAATTGCTTTTGTTCTGTTTGATCCAAACTCAATGGTGTTAAAACAGGTAAGTTTTAAAAAGTCGTTTGAGGAGTTGGAACAACAGGTAGAGCTCGCTCCTTTTATGTTAGATAGGTATGATGCTTTGGTGGCTATGCGAAGTGTTTCCATAGACCAAAAGAGAGAGGTATTGTATGAAGTTTTGGGAAGAGAAAAACACGAAGGAATCATCAACGAAGTTATCACGCAATTGAGCTTGGATCAGACCGAAAAAAGCCAAGCATTATTAAAGGACTTAACACGTTTTCCAAAGGCAGCAGTTAGAGACAATGCTTTGAAAAATATAAGCCCAAATGAAAGCAACAAATCTGTGTTTGTTTTGGCATTAAATGATAGCAGTTATGATGTAGTAAAGACAGCCTTGGAAAAGCTTTGTTTAGCCTATCCAAATGAGGCAGAAACGTATTTAAAAGCTACCAAGGACGTGCATGGAATGTTTCACAGTGTAAAAATGAAATGGCTTGAGCTAAGCATATTATTGAGTGTTGACGCTGATAAGGCTAAAGCTGAACTGGTGGAATATGGTAGTGCGGCTTATGAATTTAGAACAAGAGGCCAGGCATTTATGGTGTTAAAGTCGACCTCAACTTTTAATGATGAGGTGATATCAAATGTGTTTCAGGCTGTTTTATCTCCCAATGGAAGGTTATCTGGTCCTGCAGCAGAGTTGGCCAATCATTATGGGGCCAATGTGATTTTTAAAGAAAAAATGAAAAAGCACTTTGCTTCATCACAATTTTCGGAAGCTGAAAAGGAAATTTTAATCAAAAGTGTATTTTTGTTAAAAAACTAACATTTACCTATGAAAAAACTTATTTCAATTTTTGTCCTTGTTTTACTTTTTACGACGAGTAAAGCCCAAGTGAATAATTACTCAACCTCTAGTGGCGAATTGATTTTTTCTTTTGCAGATTATAAAATTAATGGGGAGCAAATTAATACACCCGTAAGATTTACCTGTTTCTTTCATATGGGGATTTTTGAGCATTTTGATTTTAGTGATAAGG
>JBILVK010000239.1:0-2575 GCA_044370475.1 Bacteroidia bacterium | reverse complement strand
CGATTCATTGGCCCAAACGCCTCCCAGAAAACATCCTATGGTTGCAAGTGCTAGTCCAATGGTAATGTTCATTTCATTGATATGAGAGAGCTCTTTTATTTTGAGTTCAAAGCGAGCCGAATTCTTTTCATTTCTAAATAAGAAAAGGGTAAGGATAAAAATCCCTAATAAAAATGCCAATCCCAAGAAACCATAACTAATGGTTAAGGTGGCCACATGGATAATTAACCAATAAGATTTCAATACAGGTTGCAAATTGGTTATTTGAGGGTCGTAACTACTATGACTCGCGGTCATTAAGGTAAAAAATGCCAACAAAGCAGTTGCTGCCAATGGAATTTTAGAATAACGTATAAAACTAAATCCAGCTAATATTCCAGCCCATCCTACCAATAGCAGAGCTTCATAGCCATTACTCCAAGGCGCGTGTCCCGATAAATACCACCTTAAGCCCATGCCAAAAGTATGGTAAGCAAATGCAAGTCCTAACAACACCAAAAAGAAATTAAGCATTCCACTAACGACCTTATTTCTTTTCTCCATAAAATTCTCAACATAAGCAAGAATTAATAAGAAGATTGCCAATACACCATAGATGTTTTTAAGGAGAATAAATATACCTGCTTTATTGTAATAAATCTCATATTCAACCTGCTTAGCAGAAGGTATTAAATCTGCCACAGCACTGCTTCTTTGAAGGTTTTCAATTAAAGATGCAATATGATCTGCACGGGCAAAATCACCGGTATTACAGCCAGTATAGGCAGCGTTTAAATAAGCTCCCATAAAGTTGTTATAATTTAATACTGGAATCTGAAGTTCCTGCATCAAGTTATTATAATCTTGTAAAGGAATTTGAGCTTTGGGGTCTTCCCAACTAATCCACACCGTGCTATTGGCTATTGGTTCAGGAAACAAACGCATCATCGACCCTTGAGTCATCATGAAATAAATCTCAAAACGCTCACTTAACTTGATCAGTTCTTTGTCGAACGGGTTTTGTTCAGCTGGCTTTTTACGAAAAGCCTCATCTGTTTGCTCTCCCAATTTAAACCCACCATTTTGATTGGTTAATTCATTAAAACTAGCATACTTACTTTGGATACCTAAGGCACTTTGTACCGACTTTTCCTTCACATAAATAATAGGCTGTGATTTCCAAAAATTGGGATCAAGCAAAACATCTATAAACAATTGCATGGCATCCATATCTCCTTTGCCAGGAATGTTAAACTGGTCCTTCTTAGCAATCTTATGAACTACATCAAAAGCAAGGGTATGTAAAGGTTCCGACCTACCATCATTGGTTTGAACAATTAAACTACCTAGCTTTTCGGCATGCGAAAGAGATATAGGTTTTTTAACTGTTTCTTGGGCAAACAAACCCAAACTAAACAATCCAAACACTAACAAAGTTGCTGCATTTTTCATTCTCATTTTGCGCAATTCTTTAATGGTTCTACCTAAAATTTGGAAGCGAGAATACTTGCTAAACAGGTTTAAAATAAAACCAATGCCCAATAACAAATACCCAATATAAGTAATGGTAGTACCCCAAAAATCATGGTTCACAGAAAGGATGGTTCCACCTTCATCTTTATCATACGAAGATTGAAAAAATCTATATCCATCATAATCTAAAATATTATTCATAAAAATTCTGTAATTTAAAGAAGTATTGTCGCGCTTATCTACAACGGTCACCTCACTTGCATAAGAAGATGGATTGGCCGAACCAGGGTATCTATCCAAAATAAAATCTCTCAAATGAACAGAAAAAGGCAATCTAGTTTCTTTCTCGCCATAGCCTAGCAGCAAAGAAATTCCTTCAATATCGGCATTTTGCATTTCGGCAAAACCATTTGGATTTAAAACAATTGGCACTTCAAATGACTTTTCATTCCAATCAACATCTAGCACAATTGCTGAAATACCTGGCATACCCGGCTGTCCAAATGCCAGTTGCTTTTGAGCCTTCCTTAATACATTATGGAAAATAAACTTAAAGGCCCCATCTGAGGTGCTGTATTGTGTTGCTGGAGTTAGTTCTACCAGGCTTCCAGCTTTCACTTGTCCAAATGTCATCATTGGCAAAGTAACAGTAGCTAAATCAGTTGGCGTAAGCAGAAACACTTTACCTTTTTCCTCAAAAAATTGAAAGGCACCTGTATCAGATTCAGTATTAAAAGTTAATCTAATTACCCCATTTCCCGCAACCCCTTTATCTGCTACATAAATATCTGCTTCTTGTTCGTTCACAACCACATTTAACTTTAAATAATCAAAACCACCTTCTTGGTTTTCATTGAAAGTATAAATAGCATTCGCAAAAGAAGTTTTATATTTAATATTCAACTCTCCGCCTGCTTCCGTAGTAATTTTTTCATTAAAACTCACATCAGGAGTATCTTTCAACTCAAAGGGAATATTTATCCTAATATCACCCCCCTTATCAATGGCATGAACCTTTATAACATGGGAGGTAGATAAAATAATATTAGAAGATTCACCTTCTCTGATATGCATCAATCCTTCAAATCCAAAATACCTCGTTACACCTGCTCCAATAATCATG
>JBILVK010000103.1:0-9889 GCA_044370475.1 Bacteroidia bacterium | reverse complement strand
CCAAGTTACCTCAACCAGCAATACACCTCTAAATTTTAATATTGGTGCCATGACTGTATTTCAAAATAAATATGGTGTAGGTTTAAACTTTTCCCCTAAAAATCAAGTGGGAATTTTCACCTACTTAAAATTAACCCCGCAGTTAAATGTGTTCTACAATTACAACCTACCAATTTCCGATATTGCCAAGGCCAGTAAACAAAGCCATGGCATAGGAATATCTTATCGATTTGGAAAAGAAGCCCTATCTGGAGAAGCATTCTTGCTTCAACCTACCAATGAAAGTGTAAGAAGTAGAATGTTCTAAAAATACGCTCCTAAAAAAGCCCAAATCAAAAATTTGGGCTTTTTTTTTATTTCAATTTTGTGAGTGCATTTCTCAATAATGCCAATAAATCTGGAATCGATTCTAATGGCAAAGTTCCTATTGATATTCTAAACCAATCTGTCCCCTGCTCGCACCCAAAAGCCGTAAATGGTACAATGGCCAACTGAGCCTCATCAATAAGAAATTGAGTAATATCCGCAGTCGATTTTATTTCATCACCATTCGCTTTCCTCTTGCCAAGGATATTAAAGCGAACAGATAAATAGATTGCCCCTTCAGGCTTAATAATATCCACTGGAAATCCCGCTTCCTTTAGCTTAGAAAATCCATCATATATCTGGCTGAACCGAGCATTAATTTTGGAATTTAAAGAACCTAAAAATTCTTGCAAAGCATCTTCATCTAACAAAAATTTGGCTGTGGCAACCTGCTCAGCTCTTGGCGCCCATGCGCCAATATGGCCAATTAGTCCCTTCATTTTATTGATAACATGAGCCGGACCCATACCCCAACCTACTCTAACCCCTGTGGCAGAAAGTGATTTAGAGATTCCATCCACAAACAAGGTATATGGTTTCATCTCTGGGTTCAGAGCAATGGGATTAACATGCTCACTACCTTGCGCCAAAAGGGTCCAATAGATTTGATCAAACAACAAATACAGTGGTTTTTTATTTCCCTCCCTCCTCTTATTTTCCGCTACAATGAGATCGCATATCTTTTTAAGTTCTGATGCTTTAAAGGTTGTACCTGTAGGGTTTAAAGGAGAACACAGTGCCAATAAAACAACCTCACCCAGATAAGGTGCTAAATCTTCTGCAGTGGGCATAAAACCATTTGCCGCTTGGGTGGCAATCTCAATTTTTTGTGCATCTGCTAAATGGCAATAATGGTTGTTATTCCACGATGGAACAGAATATAAAACCTTATCACCTGGATCTACAATAGCTTGGTAAATACCATGAATCAATGGCCTTCCTCCCCCTGCAATCAATATTTCATCATCTCCAAAACTTAAACCCTCGTGCTTTTTTAAAAAGGAAATAACCGCATGTTTTAACTCCGCCATTCCATCTGCCGCAGGATAATTGGTCTCATTGTTCTGGTAAGCTTCAATGATATTTTCTTTGAGCTTTTGTGGAATTGGGAAAATACTGGGGTTAAAATCGCCTATTGTTAAGTTAAATATCGAATGACCGTCCTTAATCTTCTGATTGATGTCGTTTCCTAATTTAATGATTTCCGACCCAATGAGCGTTGCCGCTTTTATTGATACCTTGTTCATAGAAGCAAGCTATGTATTATCTAAAATAAAATGAAATTTTAGGCCCAAAAAATCAGCATATGAGATAAAAATCATCTATTCCTACTACTAATTCATATTGAGTTAATCAACAAGCACGTAAGTACCAACTTCAATTACTATATTTGCAGCCCATTTTATGATTGCATTAACTAACATCGGTTTCGAATTTGGCGGAAGATTTCTTTACCGCAACGCCAATTGGCACATTAAACCCAACGAAAGAATTGGATTAATTGGATTGAACGGCACAGGAAAATCAACTCTTTTGAGGATTATTACTGGAGAATATACCTTAACCGAGGGTACTATGTCTAAGCCCAAAGACCTTACCATTGGATTCCTGAACCAAGATCAATTGAGTTTTGATAGTGAAGATTCTATTTTAAATGTAGCCCTAACTGCATTTGAACAACAACTTCAAATTGAAAAAGAAATCAATGAAATTATTGAACTGTTAGAAACAGACCACAGCGAGGAAACCATTCAGAAATTAAGCGATAGACAAGAAGAATTTGAACGTCTAGATGGATATAGCATTCACCACAAAACAGAAAAGATTTTAGAAGGACTTGGTTTTACTACAGAACAATTAACCAAACCTTTTAATAAATTTTCGGGTGGTTGGAGAATGAGGGTACTGCTAGCAAAAATGCTTTTACAAGAGCCTAACCTTCTGATGTTAGATGAGCCTACCAATCACTTGGATTTACCAAGTATTGAATGGTTAGAAGATTACCTCAGAAGTTATAAAGGAACCGTTATTGTAGTAAGTCACGATAGATTTTTCCTAGATAAAATGGTGAGCAAGATTGTGGAAGTGAGCATGCAGAAGATTTTTGAATATCCAGGCAATTACCAGTTTTTCCTTGAATCTAAGGAAGAAAGAATGGACATGCAGCAAAAATCATTTGATAACCAACAACAGTTTATCAAAGAGCAAGAAAAATTAATTAGCCGCTTTAAAGCCAAAGCCAGTAAGGCTACCATGGCTCAAAGTAGGGTTAAAATGCTAGATAGATTAGACCGCATTGAGGCTCCAGAGGACGATAATAGGGAAATCAATATACAGTTTAGAGTAGGTGTACAACCTGGTAGAACTTTGGCCGAATTAATCAATGTTACCAAGGGTTATCCTGGTGTACCCATTATTCATAAGGCAGAAGGTAGAATTGAAAAGGGAGATAAAATTGCGCTGATTGGTGCAAATGGAAAAGGTAAATCTACCGTTTTAAGGTTACTAGCCCACGCAGATACTTATGAGGGTGAAATATTGTTGGGACATAATGTGAGAAAAGCATTTTATGCCCAGCACCAACTTGAATCCCTAAACATGCAGTACGAAATTTTAGAGGAACTCTCCAATTTCGCAACCGATAGGCCAGAAACAGAATTGAGAACTGTTTTGGGTTGCTTCTTGTTTGCAGGCGATGATGTTTTTAAGAAAATTAAAGTTTTAAGTGGTGGCGAAAAAGCGCGTGTTGCCCTAGCAAAAACGCTTTTAACAGAGGCCAATTTCTTATTGCTGGATGAGCCTACCAATCACTTGGATATGCGAAGCATCAATATCCTCATTCAATCGCTCCAAAAATATGAAGGTACCTTTATTGTAGTAAGTCACGATAGGTTCTTTGTATCCGAAATTGCCAATAAAATATGGTGGATTGAGGATGAAAAAATAAAAGAATACCCAGGAACATTTGCCGAATTTGAATTTTGGAAAGCCAAAAGAGATGAGCAAATGAAGATTGATGCTGCTAAAAATCCTGAGCCCAAAAAGGCAAAAAAGGTGGATGCTACCAATCCTGCTGCTAGCAACGAACCTGCTCCTAAAACAGCTAAAGTGAGCAATAATTTTATACAAGGACTCAAAAAACAATTCGACGATTATGAGGCTTTGGTGAATAAAACAAAAGCCAAACTCAAGGAAATTGAAATGGCTTTTACCTTGCCAGAAAACACCAGCAATTCAGCAAAAATTGCTGAGTTAAACTCTTTCTATGAGGCAGAGAAAAAAGCACTAGTGCACCTAGAAAAAGAAATGGAAGCGGTAATGGAAGAACTGATTGATTTAGAATCTTAATATACTTCTCTAGCTAGCCTCATACTGCTGCCTTATAAAAAGATTGTTCATCTTTCTACACCAGATTTTGCTAGATAGATTCAAACAAATGTAAACCTTTTTAAGGTGGCTAATTATTTTTGAATCTTCTCAATGAAACTTAATACCACAAAAAATCCCGGCTTTACCGGGATTATTTTGTTATGTAAAGGTTGGCCGAAGCCGTTGGTTAGGAATTGTAGGCTTAATATTAAACAGATCATCTGTTGTAGGCTTCCATTAAGTCGTACACATATTACCTTACATAATTGAGACCATTTACATAACTAACTAATAATCAACACAAAGCATTAATGCCAAAATTAGAAATAGTTTCGTTTTGAACCAATTCACACCAAAATGAGACAAAAAAAAGGCCAAGCAAACTGCTTGGCCTTTTCCATTATTCGGCGTTGGTTCAGACCGATAATTCTTTGGTATTTCTTTGGATAAAAGCTGTTAGCTCCTCTCCATGCAATAGGTTTTGCGACAAACGTGCCAAATCAAAAGCTTGCTTGCTCAACTGATTTTTAGCTTCGCCTTCTGCCATTTTGCTTAATTTAACGCTCAATGCATGGTTGGTATTAATTACCACATTAAACGAGTCTGGCATATTGCCAAAAATATTGCCCATACCCTGCATTTTTTGCATCTCTTTCATCCTTCTCTCCCACTCTGGCTTAATTAAAGTTAAGAAAGAATCGTCTGGCGACAATGCCTCGGTTGAAAATTTGTACTGTCCATTGTGAGAGAAGTCCTTTTCTAAGGCCTCTTTTAATGCGGTCTGATCCGAATCGCTTAAGACACTTTCTTTTTTAACGTCCTTATCAATTAACTTATCTACGCTATCGCTATCTACACGTTTCCAAGTTACATTCTCCATTTTGTGCTCCACGTTGCTAATAAAATGGTTGTCTAACACGCCATCCATTACCAACACTTCATAACCTCTTCTTTCAACAGTTTGCACAAAACTATCGTGCGCTATCATGTCGTTAGAATAGATAAACACAACCTTGCCATCTTTATCGGTTTGTGTGCCAGCAACCTTCTCTTTGTACTCTTCTAAAGTAAAAAAGTCTTTGGCTTTATTTTGCAATAAACAGAATTTCAATCCGCGGTCGTAGAACTTCTCCTCGCTTATCATTCCGTATTTTACAAAGGTGCCAACACTTTCCCATTTCTCATTATAAGCTACTCGATCTTGCTTAAAAATCTCCTCTAATTTATCTGCTACTTTTTTGGTGATGTGGCTGTTAATTTTCTTTACATTGGCATCACTTTGCAAGTAACTTCTGCTCACGTTTAATGGAATATCTGGTGAATCAATTACCCCATGCAACAACATCAAAAATTCTGGTACTATGTCCTGAACCGAATCTGTTACAAAAACTTGATTGCTGTATAATTGAATCTTGTTTCTGGTTGGTTCAAACTCATTCTTGATTTTTGGAAAGTAAAGAATACCCGTTAATTTAAATGGATAATCTACATTTAAATGTATCCAAAATAAAGGCGTTTCGCTAAATGGATATAACTCTTTGTAAAATGCTTCATACTCTTCTTTGGTGCACTCTGCCGGCGTTTTTGCCCAAAGCGGACTAGGATTATTTAATACCTTGTCTTCAAATGAAATTTCGATAGGTAAAAACTTGCAATACTTGTCTAATATTCCTTTGATTTTAAAGGTATCGTTAAACTCTAATGAGTCTTCTGCAAGGTGTAATATTACCTCTGTTCCTCTTTCTGTTTTGTCTGATGCACTAATTTCAAATTCTGTGCTGCCATCACATGTCCATTTAACTGCAGCTTCACCTTCTTTGTATGATTTGGTAATTAACTCAACTTTGTGTGCCACCATAAAAGCACTGTAAAATCCTAAACCAAAATGACCAATCACTTGGGCACCTTTGTCTTTGTATTTTTCTAAAAATTCTTCCGCACTGCTAAAAGCCAATTGGTTAATGTATTTGCCAACTTCTTCTTCTGTCATACCAATTCCTTGATCTATTATATGCAATGTTTTGGCCTCGGTATCTAATTTGACAGTTATCTTTAAATCGCCCAGTTCTCCTTTTGCCTCTCCACTGCCCGAAAGGGTTTTCAACTTCTGAGTTGCATCTACGGAATTACTTACTAACTCTCTTAAAAAAATCTCATGGTCTGAATAAAGAAATTTCTTAATAATTGGAAAGATGTTCTCGGTGTGAACACTAATATTACCTTTTGTTGCCATACGTTATGTAGTTTTTACCTCAGCAAGTCAAATTGCGTTCCATACCACAAAGTCTGTCAAATTGTCCAAGAAATTGGGTCAATACTGCAATTTTACTAGTGATAATTTCGTTGAAATCCATATTTTTGAAAACGGCATGAGAATAAGATTTTTATTACTTTGTTTATTATTGAGCAAATTGGGTGTGAGCCAAATTGGAGGATTGGGTACCTACCAATTTCTAAATGTCTCTTCCAATGCCAGAATTGCAGCATTGGGCGGCAGCGCTATTTCTACTCCAGATGCCGATATCAATTTAGTGAGCTTTAACCCTTCCTTGTTGAAAAAAGAAAACCACAACCAAGTGGGACTAAATTTTGTAAATTACTTCACCGACATTAGTGCAGGTGAGTTAAATTATGCCCGACATTTTGATAGTTTAGACATCACTTTTGCTTCGGGAATTCAGTATATCAATTATGGCAATTTTGTAAAGACTGCGCCAGATGGCCAAGTACTTGGTGATTTTTCTGCAGGTGAATATAATCTTCATTTTACGGCTGCTAAAACCATTAAAAAAATAAATTACGGAGCTACCTTAAAACTCATTTATTCTAACCTCGAAACCTATTATTCATCTGGGGCTGCGGTAGATTTAGGCGCCAATTGGATAAGCAATGATAAGCTCATGTTGGTTACTGCAATGGTGAGCAATGTTGGCACACAGTTTAAAAGTTATACCAACGATAATTACGAAAACATTCCCTACAATGTGCAATTGGGCTTTTCTAAAAAGTTTGAACATAACCCTTTTCGATTTGGTGTAATTTTACATAACCTTCAAAACCCTGGTAAGCTTTTATACCAAATTGACAGCAGACAACAGATTAGCCTAGAAACAGGTGCCATCATTCCCGATGATTTTACCTTGGTTCAGAAAGCCATGAGCCATGTTATTATTAACACAGAATTGATATTGGGGAAGTCGCTCAATATTAGATTTGGTTACAATGCCATGCGCCAAAGAGAACTAGCTTTAAATAACATAAGAGGATTTAATGGCTTCTCTTGGGGTTTTGGAATTAGGCTGAACCGATTCCAATGTTCTTATGGTTATGGTGGGTATATGCCGGGCAAGAACACCAATACATTTAGTATTGTAACGCGCTTGGATGATTTTAAACGTTCAAAAAAAACAACTGATTGAAAAATATAATTGTAGCCATTGATGGATATTCTTCGTGTGGTAAAAGCACATTGGCAAAACAACTTGCCAAGGAACTTAATTACCATTATGTAGATACGGGTGCCATGTACCGTGCCCTTACCTTATACCTTATCAGAAATCAAATAGACATTCATCATCCTACTATGGTGGCAGAAGCGCTACCGCAAATTAGTATTAGCTTTGGGCTGAACCAAGAAACGCAAGAGCAATTTACCTTGCTCAATGGAGAAAATATAGAAAATGAAATTCGCATCAACCCAAGGGTAGCAAGTGCGGTGAGCGATGTAAGTGCTTTAAGTGAAGTAAGAAGATTCTTGGTTAAACAACAACAGGCTCTTGGCAACAACAAAGGCATTGTAATGGATGGCCGCGATATTGGCACGGTGGTTTTTCCAAAGGCAGAATTAAAATTATTTATCACCGCAGAGCCAAGCATTAGGGCACAAAGGCGCTTAGATGAATTAAAAGAAAAAGGTCAGAATACCACTTTTGAGGAAGTATTGGCCAATTTGGCTAAAAGAGACCACCTCGATTGTACCAGGGCCGATAGTCCGCTCTTAAAGGCCGAGGATGCCATAGAAATAGACAACTCTTATCTAAGCAAGGAGGAGCAATTAAGCAAAGTGCTTAACTTGTTTCATGGTGCGGCATCTAATTAGTTGAATGCATCATTGGTTCAGACCGAATAAAAAAAATGGTCTATAGAAAATTCTCTATAGACCATTTTTGTATAAGCTCTTTTAAAAATTCTTATTGGTTAAAGGCAAAACCAACATTAAAACTTAAATACGATCTACTTTCTAACTCAGTATTTTTGAAATTGTAATTATACTTTACAGACAACAACAAACTTCTTGTTGCATCTAAATCATAAGCTACTCCAAGTTCTGGCGCAACTAAAAACTGCCAAGTATTTACATTTAACCTATACGACCCCATATCTAAATCTTCCATCATATAAGTGGTACCAATTCCAGTACCTGCCATAATGCGTAAACCCATATCAGAATCTCTAAAATAGGTGAATTTGGCCGACATTGGAAAGGCGTTTAAATAACGGTACTGCTTGCCAGAAATGGCAACATTATCACGCGAGTATGTGCCATAATCCATGGCTTCATAAAACACATTCCAATCTGCGCCAACACCTATCATTAGGTTGTCTGTCACTTCAGATTTGTATTCCATGCCCACTCCCCTCCAGCTATATTTTCCAATATAATCTTTCATATCTCCAGCTCCTAAGCCCATAGAATAATACATATTAAAATAGGCATCATTAAACTGAGCAAAAACGGGTTTTGTAAATAAACCCATGGCCATAAAGGCAAAAATTACTATACTTTTTTTCATGAGATTACTTCTTTAAAATTGGTGATTGTTTAAATGCTTGGTCAACAGATTTTTTTGCCCTTCCAGCAAATGAGGAAGAACCTCCGTTTAACATTCCATTCACAACACCAAGCCATAATATAGGTGCATTTCCATTCACAGTAGTGTCTTTAACATCGGCCATTTGCATGAGCAAAGTTCCTGTAGTAGTGGTAGAATAGGTAGGTGGATAATAGCCAGGATAATACCAGCCTCCGCCATAATAGGGATAACCCCATGCACCTCCATACCAACCACTGTAATAATAATAAATATTGGTTGTTGACATGGCAGATAGCATCACAATTACATCTGGATTTGCACTTCTGTCAACCTTTGTCCAACCATAGGCCTGCATATTGGCATCCAATTGATTAATAATAATATTGGCCGAAGATTGGTTAATATAATCTGGCCTTCCATTTCCATCTGGATCGTACACATCATCCGTACCAATTTCTACAATTGAATCTGGACGGGCATAGGTTAATTTAGCTTTAAAATCTGCCTCTTTAGAATATGCAGTTCCAACTATATCTAACTCATCAATGTACTCTGCACCGCCCGGTCTACAAGCGGTTAAGGTAAAAAGGCAAGCAACCAATCCGCCTAATAAAACTTTTTGAATTTTCATTAAAAATAAAATTTATCAGGCAATTATAATGAATTTAATTCCAATATAAAAGGGCCCATAGCGCTTTGAAAACAAGTTTATTTAACTCTTTTCAAGCCAGACAAATACAACTCGTTTTCGGGTTCAATTTCCAATGCAACCCCATATTGTAAAGCTGCATCTTTCAACTTTTTTTGCTCCTCAAACACCAAACCCCGCATATAAAAAACCTTGCTAAATCCCGGATTCATTTGCGCACAAATTCCCCAATTACGCATGGCCTCATCCATAAACCCATTCTCATAATTTAAATACCCAACATTGTAATAGGCCAAATAATTTTCAGGATCTAAATCCACCACCCGCCTATAATCCATCAAAGCCGCTTTATACATCTTATTCTGTTGTTCAAAAACAGCCCTACCAAAATAGGCATCCGCGCCCTTAGGCTTAATTTTTATGGCTGCTTTAAAATATTCAAAGGCAATCTCTTTCTTTTTACCAGCATACAAATTAGCGATGTATAAATTTGACTCATAATCGGAAGGATCGTTCTCTATGGCCGTTTGAAAATGATAAATTGCCCTACTCGTATCTCCCATCTCCTTGTAATTGAGGCCCAACATATGGTAAACATGCGCATTGCCAGCATCAATTTTCATGAGTTTATTGAGCAAACCAATTGACTTCTGATGCTCTTTTACCACAAAATACAAATCTGCCAATTTAG
>JBILVK010000238.1:0-2605 GCA_044370475.1 Bacteroidia bacterium | reverse complement strand
ATAGAAATAAAAATGTATCCAAAGCTTACTGAAGTTGGCGCTTGGCGCAAGGGTTCTATGGTTGGTGCCTATAAGGATCAAAAATTTGATTCTATAAGGTATGGCGGTTATTATACCCAAGAGGAAATTAGAGAGGTTGTGGCTTATGCAGAAATGCATCATGTAACCGTAGTGCCTGAGATTGAAATGCCCGGACACGCACTGGCGGCGCTGGCGGCGTATCCAGAATACTCTTGCAGTAAAGCCCCTGCGGAGGTGGGCATGCGTTGGGGAGTTGAGACCAATGTATTTTGTCCCACAGAAGAAACATTTGACTTTTTGGGTAATATCTTAAGAGAAGTGATGGCATTGTTTCCAAGTAAGTATATTCATATTGGAGGCGATGAAGTATTAAAAGACGAATGGAATAAATCGGAAGTATGTAAGGAGATTATGGCGCGTGAAAATTTAAAGGATGCACATGAATTGCAATCGTATTTTATTAAACGCATTGAGAAAATAGTGAATGAAAATGGCCGCATGATTATTGGTTGGGATGAGATTTTAGAAGGCGGATTGGCTCCCAATGCGGCCGTAATGAGTTGGCGTGGCATAGAAGGAGGCAAGGCCGCTGCAAGGCAAAAACACCCTGTGGTAATGTCGCCCGGCACGCACTGCTATTTTGACCATTACCAAGGGAAGCCTACAGAAGAGCCATTAGCCATTGGAGGATTTACACCCTTGGATAAAGTTTACAGTTATGAACCTACTCCAGATTCTTTAAGTGTTGAAGAAGCAACTTATATAATGGGTGCTCAGGCCAATGTTTGGACAGAATATATCAATACCAGTGAGCAAGTTGAGTATATGTCAATGCCAAGGATGACAGCCTTAGCGGAGGTTCTTTGGTCGAAAAAAGAAAGTAGAAATTACGAGGAATTCTATAAGCGCATGCAGATGCAAATTCCCTTATTGGAGAGCAGAAAGATTAACTTTTGTAGAACAACTTTACATAAATAAAAGGATAAATATAAGTCTATAATACTTTACCAATATGGATGCTCCCTTGCAGGGCTTAATGCTAAATGAAAGGAAAGTAAGATAAAGTATACATCTGCAAATTGGCCAAAATAAAAAGTTCAGTTGAAGAACCATATTACAAAAATAAACGAGCGTAAAAAAAAGTACTAAGCTGCAAATGTCTTAGCTAAAATTAAGTTCGCTTGCAGAAACTTAGAGCATAAACAAAGGATGAAAAAAACAAATAGGAAAAATTTCTTGAAAGCTTCGGCGCTAGCGGGAATGGGCATTTTAGCCAATGGAGCAGTGGCTGCAACGCAACTGGGCTTTGGTTCGAACCGAAAAAAGAAAACAGCAAATATGGTAAGGCCCATTGTGGTTTCTACTTGGAATTTTGGCTTAAAAGCGAATGAAGCGGCATGGAAAATTTTGAATGCTGGAGGAAGGGCATTGGATGCTGTGGAGGCGGGAGTGCGCGTGCCGGAGGCCGATGAGACAGAGAGAAGCGTTGGATATGGCGGTAGGCCAGATAGGGATGGTAGGGTTACTTTGGATGCTTGTATTATGGATGACTTTGCCAATATTGGATCTGTGGCGGCTTTGGAGCATATTAAGCACCCTATTTCTGTGGCAAGGGCAGTGATGGAGAAGACGCCACATGTGATGTTGGTAGGCGATGGGGCTTTGCAATTTGCCTTGGAGCAAGGGTTTAAAAAAGAAAATTTATTGGTGCCAGATTCGGAAAGAGAATGGAAAGAATGGCTCAAAAAAAGTGAGTATAAACCGGTAGTAAACATTGAAAATCATGATACCATTGGCATGATTGCTTTGGACAAACACGGCAATTTATCTGGAGCTTGCACCACCAGTGGCATGGCCTTTAAGATGCATGGCAGAGTAGGCGATTCGCCCATTATTGGTGCAGGTTTATATGTAGACAATGAGGTTGGAGCAGCCACCGCAACTGGTCACGGTGAAGAGGTGATTAGAATAGCAGGTTCTAGCTTGGTGGTTGAGTTAATGCGCCAAGGCAAATCGCCCGAAGAGGCATGCAAGGAAGCGGTTAACAGGGTTATTAAATTGATGGAAAGACGCAAGAAAAATTTAAGTGATATACAGGTTGGATTTATTGCTTTGAACAAACAAGGTGAGGTAGGTTCTTATTGCGTGCAAAGTGGGTTTTCGTATGCCGTGCACACCGAGGATGGCAATGTTTTAAAAGAGCCAGGAGCCCATTTAATGCACCCTAAAAAGAAATAATTTTTGATGCAACAAAGATCTTTAGAGATTGCCTGTTTTTCTTTGGAAGCCGCGCAAATTGCAGCTAAAGCAGGTGCTCATAGAATAGAATTCTGTGTGAACAAAATGGAAGATGGGCTTAGTCCGACCTTGCAAGAATTAGAACAATTGTTGCAACAAATAGATGTTGCGGTACATGTTATGTTGCGACCAAGAGGAGGTAATTTTGTGTATACAGAAGAAGAGTTTAAATGGATGCAGGCCTATTTATTGGAAGCAAAAAAACTCCCCGTTACAGGCTTTGTATTTGGCTGTCTGAACCAAAACAATGTTGTAAACAAAGAACAAAATAGTTTATTGGTTGCAC
>JBILVK010000102.1:0-9969 GCA_044370475.1 Bacteroidia bacterium | reverse complement strand
TGCCATTGAGGAGTAACTCGTAGGTTCATTATGCAAAAGGCACGCCGTCACTTCATTTCGAAGCTCCGACCGCTTGTAAGCGTACGGTTTCAGGTTCTATTTAACTTCTTTGTTCAAGATTCTTTTCACCTTTCCTTCACAGTACTGGTTCACTATCGGTCTCTCAGTAGTATTTAGCCTTACCAGATGGTGCTGGCAGTTTCACGCAAGGCGTCTCCGACCCCGCGCTACTCAGGATACTGCTATCCTATTAAATCTTACGATTACAGGGCTATCACCCTCTATGGCTTACCTTTCCAGGTAATTCATCTTCAATTTAATATTCATGTTGCAGTCCTACAACCCCGCAAATGCCGAAACATTTACGGTTTGGGCTCTTCCCATTTCGCTCGCCGCTACTCAGGGAATCATTATTATTTTCTCTTCCTCCGCTTACTTAGATGTTTCAGTTCAGCGGGTTATCCTTAGTCCTGCTATTACTAGCAGAAGGGTTTCCCCATTCGGAAATCTGCGGATCTAAACCTCTTGGCAGTTCCCCACAGCTTATCGCAGCTTAGCACGTCCTTCTTCGTCTCTGAGAGCCTAGGCATCCCCCGTACGCCCTTAGTAACTTAACCTCTTAATATCCTAATGGTTATTGTGTTTTCTTCTATTATGTCAAAGAACTTTTCATACTGTAGTATGACTGTGGAGAATAACGGAGTCGAACCGTTGACCCCCTGCGTGCAAGGCAGGTGCTCTAGCCAGCTGAGCTAATTCCCCAATCTAATCCTTGTAGTCCCGCGCAGACTTGAACTGCGGACCTCTACATTATCAGTGTAGCGCTCTAACCACCTGAGCTACGAGACTATGTTTTAATCTAATCACGCTGTTCTCAATAGTTAGGTCGTCTGATTGGATCCTATTGGGTGATCTACAGCAGATGTTGTAAAGAACATCAGTATTTGAAGTTATATGAAATAGCAATCTAAACAAAATTCGTCTCTAGAAAGGAGGTGGTCCAACCACACCTTCCGGTACGGTTACCTTGTTACGACTTAGCCCCAGTTACTAGTATTGCCCTAGGCCGCTCCTTGCGGTTGCAGACTTCAGGCACTCCCAACTTCCATGGCTTGACGGGCGGTGTGTACAAGGCCCGGGAACGTATTCACCGGATCGTTGCTGATATCCGATTACTAGCGAATCCAACTTCATGAGGTCGAGTTGCAGACCTCAATCCGAACTGAGAATGGCTTTTTGAGATTAGCTTCATGTTACCATGTCGCTGCTCATTGTACCATCCATTGTAGCACGTGTGTAGCCCTGGACGTAAGGGCCATGATGACTTGACGTCGTCCCCACCTTCCTCACTACTTACGTAGGCAGTCTTTTTAGAGTCCCCAGCTTAACCTGATGGCAACTAAAAATAGGGGTTGCGCTCGTTGCGGGACTTAACCCAACACCTCACGGCACGAGCTGACGACAGCCATGCAGCACCTTGTTTTGTGTCCCTTGCGGGAAAGAAACATTTCTGCTCCGGTCACTAACATTCAAGCCCAGGTAAGGTTCCTCGCGTATCATCGAATTAAACCACATGCTCCTCCGCTTGTGCGGGCCCCCGTCAATTTCTTTGAGTTTCATTCTTGCGAACGTACTTCCCAGGTGGAATACTTAACGCTTTCGCTTGGGCCCTGACTGTGTATCGCCAAGACCGAGTATTCAACGTTTAGGGCGTGGACTACCAGGGTATCTAATCCTGTTTGCTCCCCACGCTTTCGAGCCTCAGCGTCAGTTACGGTTTAGTGACCTGCCTTCGCAATTGGTGTTCTGTAACATATCTAAGCATTTCACCGCTACATGTTACATTCCAGTCACCTCAGCCGTACTCGAGACACACAGTTTCAATGGCAGTTCTTCAGTTAAGCTGAAGGCTTTCACCACTGACTTATGTATCCGCCTACGCTCCCTTTAAACCCAGTAAATCCGGACAACGCTTGGATCCTTCGTCTTACCGCGGCTGCTGGCACGAAGTTAGCCGATCCTTATTCTTACGGTACCGTCAAATCACTACGCATAGTGACATTTCTTCCCGTACAAAAGCAGTTTACAACCCATAGGGCAGTCTTCCTGCACGCGGCATGGCTGGTTCAGGGTTGCCCCCATTGACCAATATTCCCTACTGCTGCCTCCCGTAGGAGTCTGGTCCGTGTCTCAGTACCAGTGTGGGGGGACATCCTCTCAGACCCCCTATTGATCGTCGCCTTGGTGAGCCGTTACCTCACCAACTAGCTAATCAACCGCATGCCCATCCTTGACCGCCGGAGCTTTGATATAAATTAAATGCTTAACCTATATGTTATGGAATATTAATCTCTCTTTCGAGAGGCTATCCTCCAGTCAAGGGCAGGTTGCATACGTGTTACGCACCCGTGCGCCACTCTCATAGTCTATTGCTAAACTAATCCCGTTCAACTTGCATGTATTATGCCTGCCGCTAGCGTTAATCCTGAGCCAGGATCAAACTCTTCATAGTAAAAGATGTTTAAATTCTGATTTTTCTCTCAAAGGATTCTTAATAACTTAAAATTAATTTTAAGTGCTTGCTATTCCATTTCTTCAAAGAACTTTATTCTATTTATTGCCAGTCTCACGACTGTAGAATTTCATTTTGTTTTTCCCCGCCGTTTCCTCTTTCTCTTCTCTCTTTCTTAACGGGGATGCAAAGGTAATGTTTTTAATTTAACATGCAAATTTTATTTTGCTTTTTTTTAAAATCATTTTCAAACTCACTCAAATCTCTCCGCCTACCTTAACCCCGCTTTTCATTGGGGATGCAAAGGTAAGTATCTTTATTTAATTTGCAAATTTTTATTTAACCTTCTAAAGAACTTTTCCCTTTTCAACCACTCTTACTCTCTCTCTAAGGGGCTGCAAAAGTAGGCAGATTTCATTCTCCCGCAACTTTTATTTTACTTCCTATATGCAAACTGCTGTATTTGAGAAGGTAAAATTTGCAAAATATGCAAATCAGGTTTGCAAATACCTTGCTAATCGCGGCTTTTGTCGCATTCCAAGTCTAAAAATACCTCAAAAAATAATTGGTTCAGACCGAAAAAAAATGCTTTTAAAACAAACTATTGCGGTAACTGGGTCCGTGACCCATATGTTTATAGGCCTTTTCTGTTACCTCTCTGCCCCTTGGTGTGCGGGCCATGAAGCCTTCTTGTATTAAATATGGTTCGTACACTTCTTCTATGGTGCCTGCATCTTCGCCTATAGCGGTTGCTATGGTGGTTAAGCCAACAGGGCCGCCTTTAAACTTATCGATGATGGTCTTTAATATACGTGTGTCCATTTCATCTAAGCCTTCGCCGTCTACATTTAAGGCATCCAAGGCAAACTGTGCGATGTCTATATTAATAGTGCCATCGCCTTTTATCTGCGCAAAATCGCGTGTGCGTCTTAATAATGCATTGCCAATTCTGGGTGTACCCCTACTCCTACGTGCTATTTCGAATGCTGCCTCTTCGTCTATAAAGGATTTTAAGATATCGGCCGACCGACCAATAATGGTTTTCATTAAGGCCTTATCATAATATTGTAAGCGTGCATTAATGCCAAAGCGTGCCCGCAAAGGCGCGGTTAACAAGCCACTGCGCGTGGTTGCCCCTATTAAAGTAAAGGGTGCCACTTCTATTTGTATGCTGCGTGCATTGGGTCCGCTATCTATCATGATATCGATTTTATAATCTTCCATGGCAGAATATAAAAACTCTTCCACTACCGGACTTAATCGATGTATCTCATCTATAAATAACACATCGCCTTCTTCTAAATTGGTAAGCAAGCCAGCCAAATCGCCTGGTTTTTCTAGCACTGGGCCGCTTGTTGTTTTAAAACCAGCCTTTAATTCATTGGCAATAATATTGGCCAAAGTAGTTTTACCCAAGCCTGGAGGTCCGTGCAATAACACATGATCTAATGCCTCGCCCCTTTGCCTGGCTGCCGCAACAAAGATTTTAAGATTCTCAATAATCTTCTCTTGACCCGTAAAATCATCAAAGGACTTGGGCCGCAAAACCCGTTCAAGGTCTTTATCGGTGTTAGAAAGCTTGTTTTCCTCTGGATCTAGATTTGGATTGCGCATGGCTCAAACTTAATTAATAAGAAAGACGACAGCAAATTTATATGTTCTATAAAATGTTTGTGGCAAAAATGCAATGCTTTATTTCTGCAAGCTGTGCCAATTGCTATACCTATATATAAGTGCAGCGGTTTCATATTTCTGCTAGCTACCACAATTGCTTATCCTATATATAGGTGCAGCAGTTTCATATTTCTGCTAGCTATAACAATTGCTTTTCCTATATATAGGTGTTGCGGTTTCATATTTCTGCTAGCTATAACATTTGCTTATCCTATATATAGGTGCAGCTGTTTCATATTTCTACAAGCTTTGCCAATTGCTATACCTAAATAATAGCCTATTTCTGTAAGCTGTGCCAATAGGTTAGTCATATATATAAATGTATAGCTAGCTTGTATATTTGCTTTAGCATTATTCGGTTCGAACCAAAGCCCTTGCGCTGTTTGAATTTGAAAGTTTGCACTTACCTATATATTTGACAACTTGAAATAATTGAAAATGACAGAAAAAAGTAAGTTCGATGTATTGAAACGTCTGTGGCTAGAAGATGTTGGAATGAGTGCCCTGCTGGTTTTTGTAATGGTTACCAATTTTGTGGTACAACCCCTCTTTGCAGATTCATCTATCATACATATTATTAATGGGGTACTCTTTCTAAGCATCACAATTTCGGGCATATGGCTCTTGATAGAAAAAAGAAGCTACCAGATCATAGCAACCCTTGTGCCTATTGCCTCAGTGCTGATAGATATATATGACAAAGAACCTGGTTTCACCAACTTTCTCTATCTAAAAACCATCCTTATTCTTGGCATCTTTTTGATAACCATTTTACTTATATTAAAAAGAGTGTTTGGTCCTGGCGAGGTAAACCACCACAAAATAATTGGAGCCATATTGGTCTTTATTTTGGCGGGAAATATGTTTGCTACCCTCTACGAAATATTTGCATCTGTTATGCCCAGCGCCTTTCTATTGCCAGCGTCTATCCAAGGCGTAAGCAACAACCATGTAAATTTTCTATACTTTAGTTATACCACACTTACCACAACAGGCTTTGGCGATATAACACCAGTTCATCCATTGGCCAAATCGTTGGTTTCGTTGGAGCAACTATTTGGGCTCCTATATCCCATCTTGCTTATTGGCAGATTGGTTTCGTTAAACATCACTGGCAAAACAGAAAAACCATCCTAGTTGCCACATTTTAGAAAGCAGGTTTAATTGCCTGTTATCGATGGAGAAGTGCCATTTAAAGAAAATTTGTGGGCGCAAAACTAGATTCACGTATATTCGAACACATATAATAACTATACAACCATGAAGCAATTTCTTAAATTTATGTTCGCCAGTTTATTTGGCTTTTTACTCGGTGGTTTCTTATTGATATTTTTATTGATAGGTATCCTAGGTGCTTTGGCCAGTTCTGGTGGCGACGATAAAAAGATGAGTTTAAAGGAAAACAGTGTATTAAGTCTGAACCTAAATTATATTATTCCAGAGCGCACGCTAAACGATCCTTTTGAAATGATTGCAATGCCGGGTTTATCTAAAGGTAAATCTCTTGGCTTAAACGAAATACTTAAGAACATAGAGAAAGCAGCTGCCAACGAAAACATCAAAGGCATTTATTTAAACGCAGATGTTTCGCCTAACAGCTATGCGAGTTTAGAGGAAATTAGAAATGCTTTAATTAAGTTTAAAAAATCGGGTAAGTTCATTATTTCCTATGCAGAAATTATGGATGAGCACAGTTATTATGTTGCATCGATATCTGATAAAATTTACTTGAATCCATCTGGCGAAATCTTGTTGAATGGTTTCTCGCAGCAGGTATTTTATATCAAAGGAATGTTAGATAAGATTGGCTTAAAACCAGAGCTTATTCGTCACGGTAAGTTTAAAGCAGCAGGTGAACCTTTTATTGCCGATAAAATGAGCGATGAAAACCGCAAGCAAATTGAGGCTTATATGGGTAGCTTATACAATACCTTTATTGAAAAGATTGCAGGTTCAAGAAAAATTCAGGTAGAAGAGATGCGCAATATTGTGAATCAATTGTTGGTTCAAAATTCGGATGATGCGGTTCGATTAAAAGTGATTGATGGCAAAAAATACAAAGATGAGGTTGACCAAGAAATTAAGACCAAATTAGGCATAGGTGAAAAAGACAAAATCAATTTGGTAACCATGTCGAAGATGAATCACGTAAGCGGTGAAACCTCGGTATCCGACAATAAAATTGGTGTGGTGTATTGTGTAGGAGATATTACAGGTGGCGAGGGCGACGATCAAACGATTGGTTCAGACCGAATTGCTGCTACCATTAAGAAAATACGCGAAGATGATAATTATAAGGCATTGGTTTTGCGCATTAATTCGCCAGGAGGAAGTGCCTTGGCCAGCGATATTATTTGGCGTGAGGTTGTGTTGTGTAAGAAGAAAATGCCAGTGATAGTTTCTATGGGAGATGTAGCAGCAAGTGGTGGTTATTATATAGCAGCGCCAGCTGATGCCATTGTTGCGCAACCTAATACCATTACGGGTTCTATTGGGGTGTTTGGTATGTTAATTAATGCACAAGATTTGCTCAATAATAAATTGGGTGTAAAGCTTGAAACCGTAAAATTTGGTGAGTTTTCTGATTTGGGTTCTCCAGATAGGGCATTAAATGAGGCCGAGAGAAAGGTGATACAAAATGCCATTGACAGGGTGTATGCGGATTTTATTAAGCGTGTTGCAGAAGGTAGAAAATTAACAGAAGTGCAAGTAGATGAAATAGCACAAGGCAGGGTTTGGAGTGGTGTAGATGCTAAGAAAATTGGACTTGTAGACGAATTGGGTGGTATAGATAAAGCCATTGAAATTGCAGTGAGTAAGGCAAAATTAACTGAGTACCTCGTGGTAAATTTACCAGAATTAAAAGACCCATTTGAAGAGTTAATTTCTTCTTTAACCGATCAAACAAGTACTTATTTTATGAAGAAAGAATTGGGCACAAATTACCAACTCTTTATGGATACCAAAAAGGCATTGCAATCTGAAGGCATACAAGTGAAGATGCCGTTTAGGGTTGACATTGAATAATGGATTGGATGTAAAAAAAAAGAGGCAAGTTTACCAACTTAGCCTCTTTTTTTTTGCGCTTAATTCTAAAGCGAAGTACCTTTTGAAATTAGCGTATTTATTTTTCTTTATGCCTACCTGCCAAAGGGAAGACCTTTTAGGCTGCGGCCGGCGCCTTGCAGCTTGCCAATGCTCTTCATCATTTTGCGCATCTCATCAAATTGCTTGAGAAGTTGGTTTACTTGTTGAATATCTGTACCGCTTCCGTTGGCAATGCGTTTTCTGCGCTGACCATTGATGATATCTGGAGTCTTTCTTTCTGCTGGGGTCATAGAATTGATAATGGCCTCAATGCCTTTGAAGGCATCATCGCTAATATCTAAATCCTTTACCGCTTTACCAACGCCAGGTATCATACCCATTAAGTCTTTGAGGTTACCCATTTTCTTAATTTGCTGTATCTGGCTATAAAAATCTTCAAAAGTAAATTGGTCTTTTAATAACTTCTTCTGAATTTTCTCTGCTTCTTCTTCGTTAAAAACTTCTTGGGCACGTTCTACCAAACTCACAATATCACCCATACCCAAAATACGTTGGGCCATCCTATCGGGGTGAAAGGTATCGATGGCTTCCATCTTCTCGCCCATACCCATAAACTTAATGGGCTTGTTTACCACAGATTTTATGGAAAGCGCCGCACCACCACGGGTATCGCCATCTAATTTGGTTAAGATAACTCCCGAGAAATCCAATACATCGTTAAAGGCTTTGGCTGTATTTACGGCATCCTGACCCGTCATGGCATCTACCACAAACAAAATCTCTTGCGGATTTAAGGCTTTTTTGATATTGCCAATTTCGGCCATCATCTGCTCATCAATACTTAAACGACCAGCAGTATCCACAATTAACACACGAACATTGGCTTCCTTAGCGGCTTTCAATGCATTTTCTGCAATCTTAACAGGGTTGTTATTGCCCTCTTCAAAAAATACCGGAACATCAATTTGCGCACCCAATACTTTTAACTGCTCAATAGCAGCCGGACGATACACATCGCAGGCAGCCATCATTACGGTACGGCCTTTTTTCTTGATAAAATTAGCTAATTTGGCACTGTGGGTGGTTTTACCACTTCCCTGCAATCCCGCCATTAATATCACAGTAGGGTTGCCACTTAGGTTTAACTCCTCTGTTTTTCCACCCAACAATTCAATTAACTCATCGTTGACAATCTTTACCATTAATTGTCCGGGAGAAACGCTGGTAAGTACGTTCTGACCCAATGCCTTTTCTTTAACCGTATCGGTAAATTGCTTAGCAATCTTAAAGTTTACATCGGCATCAATTAACGCTTTACGTATTTCTTTAACCGTTTCTGCAACGTTTATCTCGCTAATTTTACCTTGACCCTTAAGGGTTTTAAACGCTTTTTCTATTTTACCACTTAAACTCTCAAACATAAATACTTAGATTTTGGGAGTGCGAAAATAATCATTTTCGGCAGAGTTCTTCAAACCTTTCTATTATATGCTTGTTCTAAATATAAAATTATTAATTTTGAGTCAAAATACTCATATGAAAAAACTACTTATTATAGGCGGTTTAGCCGCATTTATCTTTGCTTGTTCCAATGAAAATACCAATAAACAAGCACAAACTGAATCAACTGTAGATAGCCTTTTGGTTCAAGCACAAGGATTATTTAAAGCCTTGCCAACCAAAGCAGAAAACCCAGAAAATGAATTGAGTGATGCTAAAGTTGCTTTGGGGAGGATTTTGTATTCTGATACCCGCTTATCTAAAACTGGAAATAACTCCTGCAACAGTTGCCACAATTTGGCCACTTTTGGGGTAGATAACGAGCCCTTCTCTAAAGGAGATGCAGGTAAATTGGGAGGTAGAAACTCGCCAAGTAGTTTCAATGCAGCCTTGCATATCAGTCAGTTTTGGGATGGCAGAGCCAAGGATGTTGAAGAACAAGCTGGCATGCCTGTAATGAATCCGGTTGAAATGGCCATACCTAACGAAGAATTTCTTGTAAAAAGATTGGCAGGGGTACCTGTGTACCAAGAGAAATTTAAGGCAGCATTTCCAAACGAAGACAAGCCCTTAACCTATAAAAACATTGCCAAAGCCATTGCAGCCTTCGAAAGAACATTGATTACACCAAGTAAGTTTGATCAATACTTAGGTGGCGATGCAACAGCTTTAAACGATACAGAAAAAGAAGGATTAAAGACCTTTATCAACTCTGGATGTACTGCTTGCCACAGCGGTGCAACAATGGGTGGAACACAAATGATGAAGTTTGGATTAATAAACGATTATCATCCATTAACCAAATCTAGCAATGGAGACAATGGCTTAATGGACTTAACAAAGAAAGATACCGATAAAGACATCTTTAAGGTACCAAGCTTAAGAAACGTAGCCAAAACTCATCCTTATTTTCATGATGGCAGCGTAAAAGACCTCAAAGAAGCCATCAAAATTATGGGCAAAACACAATTAAACAAAGACCTTACAGAGCAAGAAGTTGCCAGCATTGCTAGCTTCTTGGAAGCACTTACAGGTGATATTCCAGAAGAAACTAAAAAAATGCCAACAGAATTAGCTGCTAAATAAAAAGCTACAAAAAAATCCAACTTAATAAAGGCCAATAGCAAAATTGTTATTGGCCTTTATTGTATTATTGAAGGATATTTGTTGCAGCAACCATTCACCAAAAAAGCTGAGCTTATTACCCAAATTACCGCATGAAACTTGACATACCA